>NZ_JBDJMB010000015.1:0-85438 GCF_039673645.1 Stenotrophomonas sp. TWI700
GTCGTTTGGGGGTGTTGTGGGGGCCGGCTCCGGGGGCTTGGGGGGGGGGGGCGGGGCGGGGGGGGGGGGGGGCACCGGCGGTTAACCCCGCCAACCCACCCAGGCCGGCCACTACCCGCACCCCGAACGCGCCCTGCTCTACGCTTCTGCCCTGCGCTCTGCCCTGCGCTCTGCCCTGCGCTTCTACCGACCAGCCGTCGGCGCTACAGAGCGCGAGAGAATCAGTACCCCGCCGCCTGCCCATCCTTGCGGCTCTCCGAAGCGCCGTAGTACACCCCGGTCTCCGGATCACGCAGGATCGCCTGATACCCACCGTACGGACCATCCGCGAACACCACCCGGTGGCCCTTGCGCATCAGCGCGCGCACCGTCTCATACGGGAAGCCGGTTTCCAGATTCACCTCGCCCCCGTCGCTCATCGCCGTCGCCTGCCCGGTCGGCTCCGTCGACCCCTCGTGCTGGATGCGCGGCGCATCACCGGCTTCCTGCAGATTCATCCCGAAGTCGACCATGTTCATCACGATCTGCGCATGGCCCTGCGGCTGCATCGCACCGCCCATCACCCCGAAGCTCATCCACGGCTTGCCATCCTTGGTGACGAAACCCGGGATGATCGTCTGGAACGGCCGCTTGCCCGGGGCATAGCCATTCGGGTGATCCTTCTGCAGCACGAACATCTCGCCGCGGTCCTGCAGGATGAAGCCCAGGCCCGGGGGCGCCATGCCGCTACCCATGCCGCGGTAATTGGACTGGATCAGCGAGACCATCATGCCGTCCGCATCGGCGACCGTCAGGTAGATCGTGTCGCCCTCCTTGAGCTGCTTCGGCGTGCCCGGCTGCACTTCGCCCAGGGCCTTGTCCATCGAAATCAGTTTGCGGCGCTCGTCGGCGTAGCCCTTGGAAATCAGTCTTTCGACCGGCGCCGGATGGAAGGCCGGGTCGGTGTAGAAGCGCGCACGGTCGGCGAAGGCCAGCTTCTTGGCCTCCACGAACAGATGCACATGTTCCGGTGAACCGAAGGGAATCGTCGAGAAGTCGTAGCCTTCCAGCACGTTGAGGATCTGCAGCGCGGCGATGCCCTGGCTGTTCGGCGGCAGCTCCCACACATCGTAGCCGCGGTAATTGCTGCTCACCGGCTCGACCCACTCGCCGTGATGGCTGGCCAGGTCGTCGTAGCTCAGGTAGCCGCCGTTGGCCTTGAAGTAGGTACCGATGGTGCGGGCGATGTCACCCTTGTAGAAGGCGTCGCGGCCGCCCTGGGCGATCTGCTCGAGGGTGTGCGCCAGGTTCGGGTTCTTCCACAGCTCGCCCTTGCGCGGGGCATGGCCATCGATCGTGAACTGCTCGGTGAAGCCGGGATACTTGGACAGCCGCGGGACCGAGCGGCCCCAGTAGTAGGCGATGACCTCGGCGACCGGGTGGCCTTCGCGGGCGTAGCGGATCGCCGGGGCGAGGTTGTCGGCCATCGGCTTGCGGCCGAAGCGTTCGTGCAGGGCGAACCAGCCGTCGACCGCGCCGGGCACCGAGACCGGCAGCGGACCCGTGGCCGGGATCTCCTTGAGCCCGCGGCGCTGGAACTCGGCCAGGGTCAGCGACTTCGGCGAGCGGCCCGAGCCGTTGTAACCGTAGAGCTTCTGCGTCCCGGGGTCCCACACGATCGCGAACAGGTCACCGCCGACGCCGTTGCCGGTCGGCTCCATCAAGCCGAGGGCGGCATTGGCGGCGATCGCGGCATCGACCGCCGAGCCGCCGGACTTCATCACGTCCAGCGCGATCTGGGTGGCCAGGGGCTGGGAGGTGGCGGCCATCGCGTGCGGGGCGATCACCTCCGAGCGGGTGGCGAAGGTGTGGCCGGTGATCCGGTCGGCGGCGTTCACGGCGGCGGGCAGCGTACACAGGATGGCGGCGGCGAGCAGGCCGCGGGCAAGGCGTGAGGACACGGGGTGGTTCCTGATGGGTGGTAGCCCCCCGATGGTGGCGGCAGATGCCTCCGGATGACATCCCACCATGGTCATGCACCGAGGGAACCAGGCCTCGAATCCGCGCAGTACGGCGCGTCAAAATGCTGAATTCCGGTTCACCCGAACGTTTTCAACCGCAACCATCCTTGCAGGGCGGGGGCTTGCAGTGGATGCAGGCGAAACCGATGGAAATTGCGTCCCCAGGGTTGACACCGCCAAAACCCGTGTGGTTTTCTCGATCTCATGTTGCAGCGCACAGCCACCCGCGAATCCACCGAGCACGCCGACCACGGCGCGGCCTCCGTCCATTCGCTTCTCGTCCTCGTACTTATTACCCAACCAACAGGTGCGGGACGGACCGGCGTGTAAGCAAGACTGCCAGGTATCCATCAAAACCCGCACCCGACCAGGTGCGGGTTTTTTCGTTTCAGAACCCTTTGATTTCCATCCTCCCCTCCGAGTTGCCTTCCACCATGACCCGCCAGCCCACCTCAAGCCAGCCGATGCCCACCGCCCCCACGGCGGGTGCGTTCGCGTGTGGTCGCGGCCGGGCCGGCGCCACCCCTTCCCCTGATGGGCCGACGCGTCGCTGACCGTCGGCCCTCTTTTTTCTTGCCTCCAAAGGACCTCCCCCATGAGCACCAACGACCTGCCCCAGATCAAGATCGCTGTTGTCGGCTACGGCAGCCAGGGCCGCGCGCACGCGCTGAATCTGCGTGAATCCGGCTTCGATGTCGTCGTCGGGCTGCGCCCGGGCGGTCCGACCGAGGTCAAGGCCCAGGCCGACGGTTTCACCGTCAAAGCCCCGGCCGAAGCGGTCAAGGACGCAGACCTGGTCGCCGTGCTGACCCCGGACATGGTGCAGAAGAAGCTCTACGAAGACGTGCTCGCGCCGAACATGAAACAGGGGGCGGTGCTGCTGTTCGCGCATGGCCTGAACGTGCATTTCGACATGATCAAACCGCGCGAGGATCTGGACGTGGTGCTGGTCGCGCCGAAGGGCCCGGGTGCGCTGGTCCGTCGCGAGTACGAGATCGGCCGCGGCGTGCCGTGCATCTGGGCGGTCTACCAGGACAAGAGCGGCAAGGCCGCCGAGTTCGCCCTGGCCTACGCCGGTGGCCTGGGTGGCGCCCGCGCCAACCTGATCCAGACCACCTTCAAGGAAGAGACCGAAACCGATCTGTTCGGCGAACAGGCGGTGCTGTGCGGCGGCGCGTCGGCCCTGGTGCAGGCCGGTTTCGAAACCCTGGTCGAAGCGGGCTACCAGCCGGAGATCGCCTACTACGAAGTGCTGCACGAACTGAAGCTGATCGTGGACCTGTTCTACGAAGGCGGCATCACCCGCATGCTGGAATTCATCTCCGAGACCGCGCAGTACGGCGACTACGTCAGCGGCCCGCGCGTGATCGACGCCGGCACCAAGGCGCGCATGAAGGACGTGCTGACCGATATCCAGAACGGCACCTTCACCAAGAACTGGGTAGCCGAGTACGAAGCGGGCCTGCCGAACTACAACAAATTCAAGCAGGCCGACCTGGAGCACCCGATCGAGAAGGTAGGCAAGGAACTGCGCGCCAAGATGGTCTGGTTGCAAAGTCAAGCCGCGTAAAACGCGCGGCTCCCCCACCCGCTTTCGTAAAGGTCACCGCATGAATACCTCCGCACACAGCACCGCGCCCCGCAACGGCGCACGCTGGTTGACGCAGGCCCTGGAAGCCGAGGGCGTGCATACGCTGTTCGGCTATCCGGGCGGCACCATCATGCCGTTCTATGACGCCCTGGTGGATTCCGGGCTGAAGCACATCCTGGTCCGCCACGAGCAGGGCGCGGCCCTGGCCGCCAACGGCTTCGCCCGTGCCAGCGGCCGGGTCGGCGTCTGCGTCGCCACCTCCGGCCCGGGCGCCTCCAACCTGGTCACCGGCATCGCCGACGCGATGCTGGATTCGGTGCCGATGGTCTGCATCACCGGCCAGGTCGCCACCCCGCTGCTGGGCACCGACGCGTTCCAGGAACTGGACGTGTTCGGGCTGACCCTGCCGATCGTCAAGCACAGCTGGCTGGTGCGCCGGGTCGAAGACCTGCCACAGGTGGTCGCCGATGCGTTCCGGATCGCCCGCGAGGGCCGTCCCGGTCCGGTGCTGATCGATCTGCCCAAGGACGTGCAGGTGGCCGATGCTTCGCACCTGCCCGACCACGTGCCGTCCACCGTGGTCGCACCGCCGGCGCCGCAGGACGAGGCCATCGCGCAGACCATCGCCGCGATCGCCGGGGCAGAGAAGCCGGTGATCTATGCCGGTGGCGGGGTGGCGCTGGGCGATGCGGTGGAGGACTTCCGCGCCTTCGTCGAGGCGACCCGTATCCCGACCGTGCTGACCCTGCGTGGGCTGGGTGCGCTGCCGCCGCAGCATCCGCATTACCTGGGCATGCTGGGCATGCATGGCACCCGCGCGGCCAACATGGCCGTGCAGGAAAGCGATCTGCTGGTCGTGGTCGGCGCACGCTTCGATGACCGCGCCACCGGCAAGTTGAACGAGTTCGCGCCGTTTGCGCGCGTCGTGCACATCGATGCCGATGCGTACGAGATCTCCAAGCTGCGCACCGCCGACATCGCGGTGCCAGGCAATGTCGGCACGGCATTGCGTGCGCTGACCGCCGCCGCCACGGTACCGGCTGCGCAGGACGCCTGGCGCCAGCGCTGCCAGGGCCATCGTGAACGCTTCGCCCCGCGCTACGACGCGCCGGGCAAGCACATCTACGCCCCGGCGCTGCTGAAGCGCCTGAGCGAACTGGCGCCGAGCGACGCCATCATCGCCTGCGATGTCGGCCAGCATCAGATGTGGGTCGCCCAGCATTGCCGCTTCAACCACCCGCGCAACCACCTGACCAGCGGCGCGCTGGGCACCATGGGCTTCGGCCTGCCGGCGGCGATGGGCGCGCAGTTCGCCTGCCCCGACCGCACCGTGGTGCTGGTCTCCGGCGACGGCAGTTTCATGATGAACGTCCAGGAGCTGGTCACCATCGCCCGCTGCCGCCTGCCGGTGAAGATCGTGCTGCTGGACAACAGCTCGCTGGGTATGGTCCGCCAGTGGCAGGAGCTGTTCTTCGCCGAGCGCTACAGCGAGATCGATCTGTCCGACAACCCGGACTTCGCCGCGCTGGCCCAGGTGTTCGGCATTCCGGCCACGCGCATCGACGCGCGTGACGATGTCGAAGGTGGCCTGGCCGCGATGCTGGCCCAGCCCGGCCCGGCGCTGCTGCATGTCGCCATCGATGCGCGTGCCAACGTGTGGCCGCTGGTGCCGCCCAACAACGCCAACAGCACGATGCTGGAAAGCAACCCCGCCCATCAGTCCCAGGAGTTCCCCAATGCAATACCGGCTTGACCTGGTGCTGACCCCCGCCGAAGGCGCGCTGCTGCGCGTGATCGGCATGGCCGAACGCCGCGGCTTCGCGCCGCGCGCGATCGCCGGTGCGCCCAACGCCGCCGATGATGGCCGCTGGCACCTGCAGCTGGTAGTGGACAGCACGCGTCCGCCGGAAACGCTGCGCCGCCAGATCGAGAAGATCTACGACTGTGTTTCGGTGCGCATCAGCGCGCTGGAACCGGGAGTATCCGCATGAACGCCCGCACCGTTGCATCGGTGCCGGTACGGAGGTGTCTTCTTGCAGCACATGGATGTGCAAATGGTGCGCGTGCAGGATGCACAACGTCGCACCGCGCTGCAGGAGGCACGACGTCGCACCGTGCGCCGTGGCAGCGCGCGTCGCTCCGCGACGATGACCATGGCCGGGTGCGTGATGCCGGCTAGCCGTACCCCGCAGGAACCGGATGTAGGCGACGTAAGCGTCGCCGATGTGCTGGCCGCGCAGGCGCGGCTGCGCCGCTTCCTGCCGCCCACGCCGCTGCATTACGCCGAGCGCTTCGGCGTCTGGCTGAAGCTGGAGAACCTGCAGCGCACCGGCTCCTACAAGGTGCGCGGTGCACTGAACGCCCTGCTGGCCGGCCGCGAACGCGGCGATGACCGCCCGGTCATCTGTGCCTCAGCCGGCAACCACGCCCAGGGCGTGGCCTGGGCCGCCTACCGCTTGAACATTCCGGCGATCACGGTGATGCCGCACGGCGCACCGGCCACGAAGATCGCCGGCGTGGCGCATTGGGGCGCGACTGTCCGCCAGCACGGGGAGAGCTACGACGAGGCCTACGCCTTCGCCCGCGCGCTGGCCGACCAGCACGGTTACCGCTTCCTGTCCGCCTTCGACGACCCCGACGTGATCGCCGGCCAGGGCACCCTGGGCATCGAGCTGGCGCCGCACGCCCCGGACGTGGTGATCGTGCCGATCGGCGGCGGTGGATTGGCGTCCGGCGTGGCGCTGGCGCTGAAATCACAGGGCGTGCGCATCGTCGGTGCGCAGGTCGAGGGCGTCGATTCGATGGCCCGCGCCATGCGCGGCGACGTACGCGAGATCGCCCCGGTCGCCACCCTGGCCGACGGCGTCAAGGTAAAGATCCCCGGCTTCCTGACCCGCCGGCTGTGCAGCGCGCTGCTGGACGACGTGGTGATCGTGCGTGAAGCCGAGCTGCGCGAAACCCTGGTGCGGCTGGCGCTGGAAGAACACGTGATCGCCGAAGGGGCTGGTGCGCTGGCGCTGGCTGCCGGCCGCCGTGTCGCCGGCAAGCGCAAGTGCGCCGTGGTCTCCGGCGGCAACATCGATGCGCTGGTACTGGCCCAGCTGCTGGCCGACATCCGTCCCCGTCCCCCGCGCAAACCGCGCCGCCGCGCCAGCGAGCGAACACGCCCGCCCCTACCAACCGTGCTCGCGACACCCCCGATATCCGTTTCGATTCCTACCTCTGCCATTCCATCCGACATTGCTGTCGAGGAGACCTCCTGGTGACCATGCCCAACTCCCCCCGCATTAGAATTTTCGACACCACCCTGCGCGATGGCGAGCAATCGCCCGGCTGCAGCATGAGCCCGCAGCAGAAGCTGGTGATGGCCCGCGCACTGGACGAACTGGGCGTGGACGTCATGGAAACCGGCTTCCCGGCCAGCTCCCAGTCCGACCGCGAAGCCATGGCGATGATCGCCCGCGAAGTGCGCCGCCCGACCCTGGCCGTGCTGTCACGCTGCCTGGCTGCCGATATCGAAACCTCGGCCAAGGCGCTGGAGGCCGCAGCGAACGCGCGCCTGCATGTCTTCCTGTCGACCAGCCCGCTGCATCGCGAGCACAAGCTGCGCATGACCCGCGAGCAGGTGCTGGAATCGGTCCACAAGCACGTCAGCCTGGCCCGTGGCTATGTGGATGACGTCGAGTTTTCCGCGGAAGACGCCACGCGCACCGAGGAGGACTTCCTGATCGAGGTCGCCCGCGTGGCCGTGGCTGCCGGTGCGACCACCATCAACCTGCCCGACACCGTCGGCTTCACCACACCGGAAGAAATCCGCGGGATGTTCCAGCGCGTGATCGCCGGCGTGGCGGACAGCGACCGCATCATCTTCAGCGCGCACTGCCACAACGATCTGGGCCTGGCCGTGGCCAACTCACTGGCCGCCATCGAAGGCGGCGCGCGCCAGGTCGAATGCACCATCAACGGCATCGGCGAACGCGCCGGCAACTGCTCGCTGGAAGAGATCGCCATGGTGCTGAAGGTACGCAACGCCTTCTACGAAGAAGACACGCGGATCCATACGCCGCGCATCGTCGGCACCTCGCAGCTGCTGCAGCGCCTGGTCGGCATGCCGGTCCAGCGCAACAAGGCGATCGTCGGCGCCAACGCCTTCGCGCATGAGTCGGGCATCCACCAGCACGGCATGCTGCGCCACCGTGGCACCTACGAAATCATGCGTCCGGAAGACGTGGGCTGGGAGTCCTCGCAGATGGTGCTGGGCCGCCACAGTGGCCGCGCCGCGGTCGACCAGCGCCTGCGTGCGCTGGGTTTCTGGCTGGAAGAGGAAGAACTGAAGGTGGTCTTCGAGCAGTTCAAGGCGCTGTGCGAGCAGCAGCGCGTGGTGACCGATGCCGACCTGCAGACCCTGATGCAGGGCAACGCCACCCAGAACGGCTACCGCCTGGCCTCGATGACGATCAGCGATGTCGGCAGCCGCGCCAATGCGCTGGTCGAGCTGTCCGACCCGGAGGGCAACCGCGTTGCCGAGACGGCGCAGGGCGATGGTCCGGTCGATGCGTTGTTCGGTGCACTGTCGGCCGCCACCGGCGTGCAGTTGATGCTGGACAGCTACCACGTGCACAGTGTGGGCATCGGCGCCGATGCGCGCGGCGAAGCCAACCTGAGCGTGCGCCACGAGGGCGTGGAGTACGAAGGCACCGGCACCAGCCGCGACATCATCGAAGCCTCCGCGCTGGCGTGGCTGGAAGTGGCCAACCGCCTGCTGCGCCAGCGCAACGCGACGACCGAACAGCCCGCGGCGACCGCCGCGGCCTGAGCACCCATGAAGCACCCCGAACCGCAGCAAGGCCAGTCCATGACCCCAGCTCCCCGCACCCTGTACGACAAACTGTGGGATGCCCACGTCGTCGTTCCCGAGACCGACAGCGCGCCCGCCGTGCTGTACATCGACCTGCACCTGATCCATGAAGTGACCTCCCCGCAGGCCTTCACCGAACTGCGCGAGCGCGGCCTCTCCCCGCGCCGGCCGGACCGGACCAAGGCGACGATGGACCACTCCACCCCGACCCTGCCGGCCGGTGCCGACGGTAAGCTGCCCTACGCCAGCGCCGCCTCCGAAGCACAGGTGGCGATGCTGGCCGCCAACTGCGCGGAACATGGCATCGAACTGTTCGACCTGCAGTCGGCCAGCCGCGGCATCGTGCACGTGATCGCCCCCGAGCAGGGCTTCACCCAGCCGGGCATGACCATCGTCTGCGGCGACAGCCACACCTCCACGCATGGAGCGTTCGGCGCGCTGGCCTTCGGTATCGGCACCAGCGAGGTCGGCCATGTGCTGGCCACCCAGTGCCTGCTGCAACGCAAAGCCAGGACCATGGCGATCACGGTCGATGGCGTGCTGGCCCAGGGCGTCGGCGCCAAGGACGTGGTGCTGCACATCATCGGCGTGATCGGCGTCAACGGTGGCACCGGTCATGTGCTGGAGTTCCGCGGCAGCGCGATCGAAGCGATGGACATGGAGCAGCGCATGACGTTGTGCAACATGTCCATCGAAGCTGGCGCGCGTGCCGGCATGGTCGCCCCCGACCAGATCACCTTCGACTGGGTGGCCGCCACCCCGCGTGGCCCCAAGGGCGCCGACTTCGATGCCGCCGTCAACGCGTGGTCGCAGCTGCGCAGCGATGCCGGTGCGCGCTTCGACGTGGAGGTCCACATCGATGCCGCCGACATCCGCCCGACCCTGACCTGGGGCACCCACCCCGGCACCGCCATCGCCGTGGACCAGCCGATCCCGGCGGCCAACGACGCTGCCGCGCAGAAGGGTCTGGACTACATGCACTTCCACGCCGGGCAGACCCTGGCCGGCACGCCGGTGGATGTGGTCTTCGTCGGTTCCTGCACCAACGGCCGCCTGAGCGACATGCGCGAAGTGGCGCAGGTGCTGCAGGGCCGCCGCGTCGCCCCGAGCGTACGCATGCTGGTGGTGCCGGGCTCGGAAATCGTCAAGCGCCAGGCCGAAGCCGAAGGCATCGATGTGATCGTGCGCGCGGCCGGTGCCGAATGGCGCGAGCCGGGCTGTTCGATGTGCATCGCCATGAACGGCGATCTCGTCGCGCCGGGCCAACTGGCGGTCAGCACCAGCAACCGCAATTTCGAAGGCCGCCAAGGGCCCGGCTCGCGCACCCTGCTGGCCTCGCCGATGACGGCCGCCTGGGCCGCGGTGAACGGCCGCGTGGCCGACCCACGCGAACTGTATGCCACGCTGGAGGTGGCCTGATGAGCGGCTTCCGTACCCTGACCTCGACCAGCGTGGTGCTGCGCGAGACCAACATCGATACCGACCAGATCATTCCGGCGCGCTTTCTGTCCACCACCGAGCGCGTCGGCCTGGGCAAGTACGCCTTCAATGATTGGCGCTGGCAGAGCGAGGGCGTGCCGAACCCGGCGTTCGCCTTCAACCAGCCGCACAACGCCGGCCGCAGCATCCTGCTGGCCGGCCGCAACTTCGGCTGCGGCTCCTCGCGTGAGCATGCGCCGTGGGCACTGACCGACCTGGGCCTGCGCGCCATCGTCAGCAGCGAGATCGCCGATATCTTCCGCGGCAATTCGCTGAAGAACGGCCTACTGCCGATCGTGCTGGACGAGGCCGATGTGCAGACGCTGATGCAGCGCCCGGATGACGCACTGACCATCGACGTGGCCGCGCGCGAACTGCGCACGCCCGATGGACGCGTGTATGCCTTCCCGCTGGACGGCTTCTCGCAGACCTGCCTGCTGGAAGGCGTGGACCAATTGGGGTATCTGTTGGGTCGTACCCCTGACATTGAACGTTACGAGAGTGAACATGCACGCTGAGATTGTCGTATTGCCGGGTGACGGCATCGGTCCGGAAGTCGCCGCCGCCGCCGTGGCGGTGCTGGAGGCCGTCGCCACCCGTTTCGGGCACACCTTCGGGTTCCAGGAACACGACATCGGTGGCATCGCCATCGATCGCCACGGCGAGCCGCTGCCGGCCACCACGCTGGAGGCGTGCCGCAAGGCGGACGCCATCCTGCTCGGTGCGGTGGGCGGTCCGAAGTGGTCCGATCCCAATGCCAAGGTGCGCCCGGAACAAGGCCTGCTGGCGATCCGCAAGGCACTGGGGCTGTACGCCAACCTGCGCCCGGTGCGCACGCACGCGGCCGCGCTCGGCGCCTCGCCGATCAAGGCCGAACTGCTGGAAGGCGTGGACTTCGTCGTCGTGCGCGAACTGACCGGCGGCATCTATTTCGGTGAGAAGACCCGCACCGCCGACACCGCCAGCGACCTGTGCAGCTACAGCGTGGGCGAGATCGAGCGCGTCATGCGCACCGCGTTCCGGCTGGCACAGACCCGACGCGGCAAGCTTACCTCGGTGGACAAGGCCAACGTGCTGGAAACCTCGCGCCTGTGGCGCGACGTCGCCGCGCGGATCGGCCGCGAAGAATTCCCGGAGATCGCGCTGGAGCACCAGCTGGTCGATTCGATGGCCATGCACCTGCTGGCCAAGCCGCGCGAGTACGACGTGATCGTGACCGAGAACATGTTCGGCGACATCCTCACCGATGAAGCCTCGATGCTGGCCGGCTCGCTCGGTCTGCTGCCCTCGGCCTCGCTGGGCGAGCCCGGTGCGGTCGGCATCTACGAACCGATCCACGGCTCGGCGCCGGACATCGCCGGCAAGGGCATCGCCAATCCGTATGCCACGATCTTCAGCGCTGCGATGCTGCTGCGGCATTCACTGGGGCTGGAAGACGAGGCTGCTACGGTCGAGGCAGCGGTATATGCCGTGCTGGATGACGGCGTATTCACCGCCGATCTCGCCGCCAAGGGTTTTGCGGTGAGTACCGCCGCAGCCACCGACGCGGTCCTTGCCAAGCTGCAATGACCGTACGAACGCGGCCTGAGGCCGCGTTCCTGTCTGTACATCCCGCAAGGCCTCCCTGTCCCGTCGGCCACGTCGCTGCCAGCGGCTGGCCCCCAACAAGGAAAGCCTTTGAACTCTCGTTCCGCTGCCGATTTTCTCAACCACGTGGCCCAGCGCGATCCGCATCAGCCGGAATTCCTGCAGGCCGTGAAAGAAGTGATCCAGAGCCTGTGGCCGTTCCTGGAGCGTCATCCCCGCTACCTGGAACACGGCCTGCTGGAGCGGCTGGTGGAGCCGGAGCGGGTGATCCAGTTCCGCGTGGCCTGGGCCGATGACGCTGGCAGGACCCATGTGAATCGCGGCTGGCGCGTGCAGCACAGTTCGGCGATCGGCCCGTTCAAGGGCGGCATGCGCTTCCATCCGTCGGTCAACCAGTCGATCCTGAAGTTCCTTGCCTTCGAGCAGACCCTGAAGAACGCGCTGACGACTCTGCCGATGGGCGGTGGCAAGGGTGGCGCGGATTTCAATCCGAAAGGCCGCAGCGATGCCGAAGTGATGCGCTTCTGCCAGGCCTTGATGCTGGAACTGCACCGCCACCTCGGTGCCGATACTGACGTGCCGGCCGGCGACATCGGCGTCGGCCCGCGCGAGGTCGGCTACATGACCGGCATGATGAAGAAGATCACCAACGATGCCTCCTGCGTGTTCACCGGCAAGGGCCTCTCCTACGGTGGCAGCCTGATGCGTCCGGAAGCGACCGGCTTCGGCACGGTCTACTTCGTCGAGCAGATGCTGCACCATGCCCGTCGCGATACCGATGGTGCGAAGGTGTTGATTTCCGGCGCCGGCAACGTCGCCCAGCATGCCGCGATCAAGGCCATCGAGCTGGGCGCGACAGTGCTCACGCTCTCCGATTCCGGCGGCACGCTGTACGCCCGCGATGGCTTCGATGACGCGGCGCTGCAGGAGGTGGTGGAACTGCGCAACGAGCGCCGTGGTTGCTTGGCCGAGCTGGCCGACGACAAACGCTTCGAGTACCTGGAGGGCAAGCGTCCCTGGCACATCCCAGCCGAGATCGCCCTGCCCTGCGCCACCCAGAATGAACTGGACGAAGATGATGCCCGCGCCCTGGTCGACAACGGTGTGCTGTGCGTGGCCGAAGGCGCCAACATGCCCTCCACGCTGGAGGCGGTGGACGTCTTCCTCGCGTCCGGCACCCTGTACGCACCGGGCAAGGCCAGCAATGCCGGCGGCGTGGCCACCTCGGGGCTGGAAATGAGCCAGAACGCGCAGCGCCTGTCCTGGCATCACGCCGATGTCGACGAGCGCCTGCACGGGATCATGAAGGACATCCACGCCCACTGCGTGCGCCACGGCAAGCGCGCCGACGGCAGCGTGAACTATGTGGATGGCGCCAACATCGCGGGTTTCGTCAAAGTGGCCGATGCGATGCTGGCCCAGGGCGTGTACTGAGGGCAGACCGATGAACGGGCGCAGCGATCAGTCCGCCGAGCGGACCTCGCTCGTCATACAGCCGGCCAGCACGGCACCGCTGTCGGTGGGTATCACGCTGAATCCCCGCACGCGCGTGTATCCGGAGGATGCCTCCCGCGTTCCTTCGCGCATCCAGTACCCTTCCGCCTGACGATCCGCCGCGCCCAGGCCAGTGGCACCGAGCACCGCCTTCAGCGGCGCATCGCCCATGTCCGCGAAATAACCCCCTTGGGCGATGCCGAGCGACTGCACGGGCAGCCCCTGCAGCATCACAGGGTGGTCCAGCATGACGGCTAGGAGAGACATCGTCTGCCCGCCGACAGCGTAGTCACGCGAGGCCACCGCGCTGACATTGGCCGGCCACGCCAGCGGCGACAGTTCGGAAACACGCTCCCACATGTTCGCGATGCGCTGCATGGCAGCGTCGTCCGCCCGACATTCGAGCGCCGCGCCAATATCACTGACCGAGGCCGTCTCGCGCAGTCGGGGTGGAACACGCGCCTCGCGCATCGGACCGGGATAGTCACATCCCACCCGATAGCCCTCCCCATCGCTGCGCACCACGAGTGCGGCAGGCAATGACGCATCGCCCGATGCCTCTGGTGCCGACCAGACCTGGAACGGCTCACGCAGGTTGCTCGACCGCAGCCGCAGCCCGTTCCCGCTGACGATGCGGGCGCGCTGCCCGGCATCGACGGGAATCGAGAAGCCCATGTCATCGGCCACCACGCGGTGCGTTGTGATGCCGTGCACCGTCAACGCGTCCGGCATGTCGATGAACGTCGTCGTGTCGTCCCCGTCACCGCTGCGCGTGAAGCCCCAGCCCTGCAGATGGGCCGGACGCTCCAGCGGCGTGCCGTACCGTGCGCCACGCAGCGCCGTCGTCACCGCCTGCATTGCCGCCGGTGAGGCACGGCATTCCAGGAGCGCGACGAGATCGCGCTGGAAGCTGGCAGCGGTGTTCGCCTGCACTGGCGGCGCACCGGCCATCGACACGGCGACGGCCGCGGCAGCAGCGAGCGGAGAGAAAAAACGTAGCGGCATCATGCGCGACCGAAGGAAATCCGATGTGCATTTTACGCTTGCCACTATCGCGAAGACGGCAGGCAGTCACGTTGCGCCGAAAGAATGAAGCCGGCCATCGGCCGGCTTCATCATCCCTTAGCCTTCGCTGGTCTTCGCCTCGTCCGGCTTCACCCGGAACCACGCCGCATACAGCGCCGGCAGGAACACCAGGGTCAGCACGGTGCCGACGATCAGACCGCCCATGATCGAGATCGCCATCGAGCCGTAGAACGCACTGCGCGACAGCGGGATCATCGCCAGCACCGCGGCGAGCGCGGTCAGCACGATCGGGCGGAAGCGGCGCACGGTGGCATCGATGATCGCGTGCCAGCGGTCGTGGCCGGCATCGATGTCCTGCTGGATCTGATCGATCAGGATCACCGAGTTGCGCATGATCATGCCGGCCAGCGCGATCGTCCCCAGCAGCGCCACGAAGCCGAACGGCGCGCGGAACAGCAGCAGGAACAGGGTCGCGCCGATGATGCCCAGCGGCGCGGTGACCAGCACCATCGCCGCACGCGAGAAGCTGCGCAGCTGCAGCATCAGCAAGGTCGCCACCACGATCAGGAACAGCGGCATGCCGGCCTTGATCGAATCCTGGCCGCGGGTGGAATCCTCCACCGTGCCGCCGGTTTCAAGCAGGTAGCCGGACGGCAGCTGGGCACGGATGTCCTCCAGCGTCGGCAGGATCTGCTGCACCACGTCCAGCGGCTGCTTCGCGTCGGCAATGTCGGCACGCACGGTCACCGTCGGCAAGCGGTTGCGGTGCCAGATGATGCCGTCCTCGAACACATACTCCAGGCGTGCCACCTGGGACAGCGTCACCGAGGTGCCGCTGGCGGTCGGAATGGCCAGGCTGCCCAGCATGTCCAGCCGCACGCGTTCGTTGTCCGGGCCACGCAGCAGCATCTCGATCAGGCGGTTGCCCTCCCGGTAGGTGCTCACGCTCATGCCCGACAACGAGGTGCCCAGCAGCTGGCTCACCTGCGCGCTGCTCACACCCAGTGCGCGTGCACGGTCCTGGTCGATCACCAGCCGTACTACTTTGCTCGGCTCGCTCCAGTCCAGGTTGACGTTCATCACGTGCGGGTTTGCGCGCACCTTGGCTTCCACCTGGCGGGCAATGGCCTGCACCTGCGCGATATGCTCGCCGGAGATGCGCATCTGCACCGGGTAGCCGACCGGAGGGCCGTTCTCCAGACGGGTCACGCGCATCTGCACGTCCGGGAACTGCGGAATCACGTCCTTGAGCAGCCAGTCGCGGGTCGCCTCACGTGCTGTTGCATTTTCAGTCAGCACCACGAACTGCGAGAAGTTGGTGGCCGGCAACTGCTGGTCCAACGGCAGGTAGAAACGCGGCGAGCCGGTGCCGACGTAGGCCACATAGTTGCTGATGCCCGCGCGGTCCTTGAGCAGCTTTTCCAGCTTGGCCGCCTGGGCCTGGGTCGCCTGCAACGAGGCACCCTCGGCCAGTTCGATGTCCACCATCAGTTCCGGGCGGGTCGAATCCGGGAAGAACTGCTGGGGCACGAAGCGGAAGATCAGCAGCGAGAACACGAACAGGGCGGCCGTGGCGGCGATCACCCACCAGCGATGGCGCAGGCACACATCGAGGAACCTGCGGAAGCGCACATAGAACGGACGCTGGTAAGGATCGTGGTCGTGCGCATGCACCTTCGGCGCGATCCAGCGCGCGAACGCGGGATGGCGGTCGGCCCACCGCAGGCGACGGGCATGCCAGCGCCCCGCCAGGCTGTCCGGCTTGGGCGGCTGCGGATTGAACAGGTCCGGCAACATCTTGTCGCCCAGGTACGGGATGAACAACACCGCGGCGATCCACGACACCACCAGCGCGATGGTCACCACCTGGAACAGCGAGCGGGTGTATTCGCCCGTGCTGGAGGCGGCCGTGGCGATCGGCAGGAAGCCGGCCGCAGTGATCAGCGTGCCGGTCAGCATCGGGAACGCGGTCGACTCCCACGCGAAGCTGGCCGCACGCAGGCGGTCGTAGCCCTGCTCCATCTTGGTGGCCATCATCTCCACCGCGATGATCGCATCGTCCACCAGCAGGCCCAGCGCCAGCACCAGCGCGCCGAGGGAAATCTTGTGCAGGCCGATGCCGAAGTAATGCATGACGAAGAACGTCATCGCCAGCACCAGCGGAATGGTCACGCCCACCACCAGGCCGGTGCGCAGGCCGAGCGAGAAGAAGCTCACCAGCAGCACGATCACCACCGCTTCGGTCAGCACCTGCACGAACTCGCCGACGGACTCCTCCACCGCATGCGGCTGGTCGGAGACCTTGCGCAGCTGCATGCCGGCCGGCAGTGTCTTCTGCAGTCGTTCGAACTCGGCATCCAGGGTACTGCCCAGTTTGAGGATGTCGCCGCCGTCCTTCATCGCCACGGCGATGCCGATCGCGTCTTCGCCCATGAAGCGCATCTTCGGCGACGCCGGATCGGCGAAACCGCGTTTGATCTCGGCGATGTCGCCCAGGTGCACGGTACGGTCGCCGGCCTGGATCGGGAAGCTGCGGATGTCCTCCACGCTCTGGAACTGGCCGGTGACGCGCAGCTGCACCCGGTCGGTCGGGGTTTCAAAGAAGCTGGTGGCGGCAATGGCATTCTGGTCGGCCAATGCCTGCTGCACCTGCTGCAGCGACACACCCAGGGTGGCCAGCTTGGTGTTGGACAGCTCGATCCAGACCTTCTCGTCCTGCAGGCCTTCCAGCTCGATCTTGCCCACGTCGGGCACGCGCTGCAGTTCCAGCTGGATGCGATCGGCGTAGTCGCGCATCACCGCGTAGTCGAAGCCCTGCCCGGTCAACGCGTAGATGTTGCCGAAGGTGTCGCCGAACTCGTCGTTGAAGAACGGTCCGACGATTTCGCGCGGCAGGGTCGGCTTGATGTCGCCCACGCGTTTGCGCACCTGGTACCACAGGTCGGGAATCGCCTTGGAACGCAGGCTGTCGCGCGCCACGAAGATCACCTGCGATTCGCCCGGGCGCGAGTAGGAGCGGATGAACTCGTACTGCCCGGTGTTCAGCAGCGCTTTTTCGATCGGCTCGGTGACCTGGCGTGAGACCTGTTCGGCGGTCGCGCCGGGCCAATTCGTCCGCACCACCATCACTTTGAAGGTGAACGGTGGATCCTCGGACTGGCCCAGGTGCTTGTACGACCACGCGCCGATGATCGCGAAGGCCAGCATCGCAAACAGCACCAGTGGCCGGTTGCCCAGCGCCCATTCGGAGAGATTGAAGCGGCGCACGGGATCAGTTCCCCTTGCCGGCGGCAGGCGCGGCAGGCGCGGCAGGCTTGGCGGCCGGTGCCAGCACCGGGCGGTTCTGACGGTCCACCGCCGTCACCGGCTGGCCCTCGCGCAGCAGGTGGCCGCCGGCGGCAACCACCCAATCGTTCGCGTTCACCCCGCTCAGCACCGGAACGGATTCCACGGCGTACGCACCGACCGTCACCGGCGTGGCTTTCAATGTGCGCTTGGCCGGATCGACCACCCACACACTGCTGCGTCCATCGGCGCCGCGCTGTACTGCCGCCAGCGGCAGCTGCAGCGTGCCCTGGCGGCCGGCCGCGGCGAACACGCGTGCGCTCTGGCCCAGCTCTACTTCGGTCAAGGCTTCCGGCGCCAGGCTGACGCGGGTGGCGTAGGTCCGCGCCTGCGCATCGGCGGCCGGGGCGATCTCACGGATCGTGCCGGCCAGCAGCTGGCCCGGGCGGTTCCACAGTTCCACCTGCACCGGCTGGCCGACCTGGTAATCGCGGATGGTGCTTTCCGGCAGCGCGATCACGACTTCACGGCCGCCATCAGCGGCCAGGGTGAACACGGTCTGCCCGGCGCTGACCACCTGCCCGGCTTCGGCCTGGCGGCTGGCGATCACGCCGTCGGCCGGCGCACGCAGCTGCGCGTACTCGGCCTGGTTGCGGGCCACGGCCAGATTCGCGCGGGCGGCATTGGCCTGGCCCTGCGCGGCCTTGAACGCGGCGGTCTGGCTGTCCAGCGCGGACTGGCTGACCAGCTGCTGCTCGGCAAGTGTCGCGTAACGCTTCTGATCATCGCGGGCGCGGATCAGATCGGCTTCGGCGGCAGCGAGCTGGGCCTGCGAGGCACTGGCCTGGGAGGCGTAGTCGGCGGCATCCAGCTCGGCCAGCAGCTGGCCCTTGCGCACGCGCTGGCCGGCATCGACATGGCGCTTGATCAGGTTGCCCCCGACCCGGAACGACAGCGGGCTCTCCTGGCGGGCCCGGATCTCACCGGGATACGCGGCCAGTTCCTGCCCGGCCACGGTCCCGGGGTGGACCACCAGCACCGGGATCGGCGCCACCGGCTCGGCGTCCTGCTTGCCACATGCTGCCAGCGCGATCGCCAGCAACCCACCACCCATCCATCGCATGTTGTTCATGAGGTCCTGGACCTGAAAAGTAACCCGGGAAAAGCGGCTGGAAACGCTCTGTTCCAAACGCTTCAATATTGAACCAGCCGGTATAGTATAAATATCGAACCGATTGGTCTAGTATTGATTGGATGACTGATCCGACCTCCTCCACATCGCCCTCCAAGCCGGCCGCCAAGGCCGCTGGACCGGGGCGCCCGAAGGATCTGGGCAAGCGTGCGGCCATCCTCGAGGCGGCGAAATCCCTGTTCGTCGACCAAGGCTACAACGGCGTGAGCATGGACAGCATCGCGGCCCAGGCTGGCGTCTCCAAACTGACCGTTTACAGCCATTTCGGCGACAAAGAGACCTTGTTCACCGAAGCTGTGCAGTCCAAGTGCGCCGAGATGCTGCCTGACGAGCTGTTCGTCACCGACATCGAAGGCCCGCTGCGCGACCAGCTGATGGGCATCGGCCACGCCTTTTTCGGCCTGATCACCTCCGATGCGGCGGTGGCCGTGCAGCGGGTGATGATGTCGCCCGATACCGACGACCGGATCCGCGAGATGTTCTGGCTGGCCGGCCCGCAGCGGACCACCGATGCGCTGGCCGATTTCCTGCGTGCCCGTACCGCCCGCGGCGAGCTGGAGATCACCGACTTCCCGACCGCCGCGATCCAGTTCCTGACCTTGATCAAGGGCGAGCTGCATACGCATATGATGTGCGGGTTGCGGCCGGCCCCGGCCGAGTGCGACGCCGACGCCCACGTGAGCGCCAGCGTCGACTTTTTCCTGCGGGCGTATGCCCGGCGGCACTAAACTGAATGGACCGGAGGTCGCGGTGACTTCCGGCACTGCGACCCCGGCGCGACGGCAGCGATGCTCTCAGCGCGCCGCCGGCTCCCGGCACCGGTAAAATGGCCGGCCCACTGCGCTGGATATAGAACCTCATGACGATCGATTACTCCCACGCCCGCGAACTGATGGTCGAACAGCAGATCCGCCCCTGGGATGTGCTGGAAATCCGCGTGCTCGATGTACTGGCACGCTTGCCGCGGGAGGCGTTCGTCGCTGAATCGCACCGGGCCCTGGCCTACGCCGATATCGAGCTGCCGCTGGGCAACGGCCAGAAGATGATGAAGCCGGTCATCGAAGGCCGCACCCTGCAGGCGCTGGATCTGCAGCCGGGTGATGAAGTGCTGGAAATCGGCACCGGCAGTGGCTACCTGAGCGCCTGCATGGGCGAGCTGGCCCGCGAAGTGCTGAGCCTGGAAATCGACGCCGACCTGGCCACGACCGCGCGCGCGCGCCTGGACGCGGCCGGCCTGGGCAACAACGTCCGCATCGAAACCGCCGACGCCCTGACCTGGGACACCGAGCGACGCTTCGATGCGATCTGCGTCACCGGCGCGGTGGATGTCATCCCGTCACGTTTCACCCAGTGGCTGCGTCCCGGCGGTCGACTGTTCGTGATCCGTGGCCTGTCGCCGGTCATGGAAGCGGTGCTGGTCAAGGCGGACGGCACCACTGAATCGCTGTTCGAAACCGATATCGATTACCTGCGCGGTGCCGCCCCGGCACCCCAGTTCCAACTCTGAGTCCAAGGAAGCCGCAATGATCCGCCGATCCCTCGCCCTTGCGCTGGCCGCCGCCCTGCTGCCGATGACCGCCTCTGCCGCCGACCTGCTGCAGGTCTACGAAATGGCGCGCAATGGCGATCCGCAGCTCTCGGCTGCCGAGTCGACCCGCCTGTACGACAAGGAAGGCGCCGTGCAGGCGCGTGCGGCCCTGCTGCCGCAGCTCAACGGCGAGGCCTCGCTCAACCGCAGCCGCACCAACCCGAACCATGATCTGACCTCCAGCTCATTCACCACCAAGAGCCGGAACTACACGATCAACGGCAGCCAGACGGTCTTCAACTTCACCCAGTTCGCCAACCTGCGTTCGCAGCGCGAGCTGAGCAAGGCGGCAGACTTCACCCTGGATTCGGCCAACGACGACCTGATCGTGCGCACCTCGGCGGCGTACTTCAACGTGCTGGTGGGCATCGAATCGCTGTCGGCCGCGCAGACCAACGAAGCGGCGGCGAAGAAGCAGTTCGACTTCGCCGACAAGCGCCTGGAAGTGGGCCTGGCCCCGATCACCGACGTGCATGAAGCCCGCGCCCAGTACGACCAGGCACGCGCCAACACGATCATCGCGCAGAACACGCTGGCCGACGCCTACCAGGCGCTGACCGAGCTGACCGGCCAGCCGGTCACCGACCTGCGCGCCCTGCCCGCCGATTTCCGTCCGGAGCTGCCGGCCAAGTACGCCACCATCGATACGCTGGTGTCCGAAGCCGTCGCGCAGAACCCGGCGCTGAAGGCGCAGGAACTGAAGGTCAACGCCGCCGAATCCGGCGTCTCGGCCGCCCGCGGCGCGCACTACCCGACCCTGTCGCTCGGTGCCACCGCCGGCAAGTCGGCCAGCTGGGGTGATGTGGTCGGCGACAGCGGCAGCTTCAGCCCGGACCGTCGCACCAACAGCGTCGGCCTGACCCTGAACGTGCCGATCTTCTCCGGCGGCGCCACCCAGTCCGGCGTGCGCCAGGCCCTGGCCCAGCGCGACATCGCCCAGGACGGTTACGAGCAGCAGAAGCGTGCCCTGGACCGCAACACCCGCAATGCCTACCAGACCCTGGTCGCGGGCATCAGCGAAGTGGAAGCGCGTCGCCTGGCGGTGGTCTCGGCGCAGAGCGCCTATGACGCTTCGCAGGTCGGCCTGGAAGTCGGTACGCGTACCGTGCTCGACGTGATCCAGAACCAGCGCATCCTGTTCTCCGCGCAGCTGGACTACGCCAACGCCCGCTACACCTTCCTGCAGAACCGCCTGCAGCTGGGCCAGGCTGTCGGCACGCTGGACATCGCCGAACTACAGGACATCAACCGCCTGCTGACGCAGAAGGCGGCCACGCCGAGCACCACCGTCAACTGATCGACGGCGCACGGCGAGACAGAAAAACCACCCGCCCGCGGGTGGTTTTTTTTGCGTGCAACATGCCGATCGCGACACACTGCACGCGGCGCACACGCGGTCACTGCCACGCAGGACGCCGCGTGCAACGCCTGCCCGCCCACACTCTCCGCCGTGAACCGGTCCACCGTCCGGCACCTGTCGTGGAAAATGGCTTGACCCTTCGGCGGGGGACGACTATGGTCCGCCCCGCACCACCTTCCCTTCCCTCCAGAGGCGCCCTCCTTGGACAGTCATAGTCGATCTCGTTGCTGCTCCTGAGCCGACGGACCCACTGACCCCAAGGTCGGTTCCGTCCGCACAGGACGGGGCCTTCCGGCGCAGCTGACACGCTCGCCCGCCTCGCATCATCCGCACCGCAGTTCCATCCGACCCCAAGAGAGGGGTGCCGCTGGCGTTTCCGATTGCCTGGAGATTGCCCATGCACGCTTCCCGTCTGTTCGCCCTGCCGCTCGTGGCCGTGGCGATGCTTCCGTTCGACACCCGCGCCGCCGCCAGCCTGATGGTGGACGACGCCTCCATCACCGACGCCGGTCGTTGCCAGCTGGAAAGCTGGGGCCGCCATACCCATGCCGGGGCCGAGTGGACCGCCGTACCGGCCTGCACCTTCGCCGACACGGAGTGGTCGCTCGGTGTCAGCCATCAACGCGCTGCTTCCGACACGCACTGGGCGCTGGGTGCCAAGCGCGTGCTGCGCGACATCGACCAGCGCCGCTGGGGCATGGCGCTCAGTGCCGGTGTCGGCAGCGACTGGCACCGCCTGCGTGGCGACGACTGGGGCATCAATGCGCCGCTGACGGTGATGCTCGGCGCGTCGGATCGCACCCTGCTGCACCTCAACCTGGGCTGGGCGCGCACGGCCGCGGCACGCGGTCGCACCGAGGGCATCGGCATGGAAATCATTACCGCCCCGCAGTGGTCGCTGCTGGCTGAAACCGCGCGCGATGCCACGCGCCTGCGCAGCAGTCAGTTCGGCGTGCGCCATGCGCTCTGGCGGGGTGCCAGCGTGGACCTGCTCGCTGGACGCGTCCATCACCAGCGCGACGGCCACTGGATCACGCTCGGCATCAATCTCGCTGCTGCGCCGTGACGCCGTGCCTGCCGGCTGACCTCATCGACTGACACACCCGCATCCGTGTTTACCGCGCACCGCTACTGCACTGCGCCGCCTGTTGGAGCACCACCATGAACCGCGAAGACCTCCTGTTCTCGATCCGCACCCTCTCGCTGTCGCTCGACGCGGCTGGCTTTGTCAGCATCGCCGCGACCACCCACCCCTCCGATCTGGTCGATGCATTCGATGCACTGAGCGTGGAGAAGACACTGCCATTGCTGATGCTGCTCGACCCGCAGCCGCGCGCCGATCTGTTCGCGCACTTCGCCGAGATCCGTCAGGATGCACTGCTGGCCGCAATGCCGCGCGAGGCGGTGGTGCAGTTGTTCGAGCACCTGCCCTCGGATGACCGCGCCGATCTGTACAACCGCCTCGGCGATGAGGCCAAGCAGAAACTGCTACCGGCACTGACCAAAGTCGAACGCGACGACATCCTCAAGATGGCGTCCTATCCCGAGGGCACGGTTGGCTCGGCGACCTCTTCGGACTATGTCTGGGTGTCTCCAGACATGACCGTGGCGCAGGCACTCGCGCACATCCGCGCCACTGCGCTGTACAGCGAAACGGTGAACATCCTGTTCGTGCTCGACAACCTGCTGCGGCTGCGCGGCACCGTGGCGCTGCGCGACCTGGTGCTGGCCAACGAGAAGAGTACGGTCACCTCGATCATGCAGGGGCAGCCGGTGTCCGCGCAGGCGCACTGGCCACGGCTGCAGGCCGCCGAGCTGATCCGTCGCTACGATCTGCTCGCCCTGCCGGTGACCAACGGCGGCGATCGCATGATCGGCATCGTCACCGTCGACGATGCGATGGACATCGAGAAGGAACAGGATGCTTCGCAGCTGGCCCGCTTCGGTGGCACGGTGAGTGCGCATGGCAACGATCTGGACGTGCGCAGCACGCCGCTGAAGCAGATGTTCCGCGTGCGTGTGTTCTGGCTGGCGATCCTGACCTGCTTCGGCATCGTCACCAGCACGTTTGTCGCCGCGCAGGAGGAACTGCTGTCGCAGGTGATCGTGCTGGCCGCCTTCATCGCCCCGATCGTGGACATGGGCGGCAACACCGGCAGCCAGTCGGCCACGCTGGTGATCCGCAGCATGGCGCTGGGCGAGCTGAAACTGCGCTGGCGCGATGTGGCCTTCGTCATCAAGCGCGAACTGCCGGTGGCCGCGGCGCTGGGCATCACCATCGCCCTGCTCGAAGCGATCCTGGCGTACTTCAGCAAAGGCGTGGGCATGGACGTTCTGCTGGTGGTGGGCTCGAGCATGCTGGTGTGCACCGCGCTGGGCGGCATCATCGGCGCGCTGCTGCCATTCGCCGCACGCCGCATCGGCGCGGACCCGGCCACGCTGTCGGCACCGATGATCACCTCGGTCATGGATCTGATCGGGGTGTTCATCTACTTCGGGTTTGCGTATGCCTTCCTGGGCGACCTGCTGGTCGCGGCAGGCTGAGGCGTGGTCAGGTGTGGTCGCCCGGCAGGGCGACTGGACCTGCACTGATCACGCCACCGGTGGCGGCAGCTGCGGCGCGATCAGGGCCACGGTGCGCTTCAACGCGCCACGGCCGTTGCTCACCAGGGCACAGCCGGCGCGGGCCATGTCTTCCCGCGCCTGGGGATCGCGCAGCAGGGTCAGCAACGCGTCGCCGACACCGTTGGCATCCTCCGCGATCACCACGGCCCCTGCTTCGCGCATGCGCCGGGAAATCTCGGCGAAGTTGTGCAGGTGCGGCCCGGTGACCGCAGCGGTGCCCATCGCCGCCGGTTCCAGCAGGTTGTGCCCGCCGATGGCCTGCAGGCTGCCACCGACGAAGGCCACCTGTGCGCAGCCATAGAACGACATCAGCTCACCGAGGGTATCGATCACGAACACATCGGTATCGGCCTGCGGCCACTGCTGCTGGCGGCGCGTGGCGACCTTCCAGCCCTGCTCGCGGGCCAGCGCCTCCACCCGCGGGAAGCGCTCGGGATGCCGTGGCGCCCACAACAGCAGCAGCCCCGGCACCGCCTCGCGCAGGCGGCGATGCAGATCGATGGTGGCCTGCTCCTCACCCTCGTGCGTGCTGGCGGCGATCCAGACCGGGCGCTCGGCGGGCACCAGGTCGTGGAAGCGCGCGATGAACTCCTGCACGTTCGGCGTGGCGATATCGAATTTCAGATTGCCCAGCGGCTGCACCTGATCCGGACGGGCGCCGAGCTGGATGAAGCGATCGGCATCGTCGGCCGACTGCGCGGCCACGCAGGTCACGGTGCGCAGCGCGCGACCGATCAACGGCCGCAGCAGGCGATAGCCGCGCAGCGAACGCGCCGACAGCCGGGCGTTGAGGATGTAGACCGGAATCCGGCGGTCGCGGCAGCCGAACAGCAGGTTCGGCCACAGTTCGGTTTCCAGGATCAGGGCCAGGCTGGGCTTGAAGTGGCCCAGGAAACGACCGACGCTGCCCGGCACGTCGTAAGGCAGATACACGTGGTCGACCGCATCGCCCCACAGCGCGCGGACGCGCTCGGAGCCGGTCGGGGTGATGGTGGTGATCACCCAGCGGATGTCCGGACGCAGCGCACGCAGGGCGTTCACCAGTGGCGCGGCGGCGTTCACCTCGCCCACCGAGACCGCGTGCAGCCATACCCGCGGCTGGCCGCTGGAGTGCGGATAGGAGGCATAGCGCTCATCCCAGCGCTGGAAGTACTCGCGCACCCGGAAGCCCCGCCAGACCAGGTGGTACACGGTGATCGGCAACAGCAGGTAAAGCACGGCCGAGTACAGGCCGCGCAGGATCCATTCGACAGGGCTTTTACGCATGCACAAAGGATACGGGAGCGGCGCGGGGAAGACACGCCGCGCCGCCGTGAGGGCCCCGCCGGGACGCATCCGGGCGCATCCATTAGAATCGAGGCATGTCCGATAATGCTTCCACCGCCACCCGGCCGTCCCTGCGCAACCCGCGCCACTGGCCGACCTTCGCCTTCATGCTGTTCGCCTTCGCGATCGCCCGCCTGCCGTGGATGCTGCAGCGCGCGCTCGGCCGGGGTGTCGGCACGGTCGCCTACCGGCTGGCCAGCAGCCGCCGGCGCGCCGCCGAGGTCAACCTGAAGCTGTGCTTCCCGGAGAAGGACGACGCCTGGCGCCAGCGCCTGCTGCGCGACAGCTTCGACGCCCTGGGCGTGGGCATCTTCGAGTTCGCGCGGGCCTGGTGGGGCAGCATCGACAGCATCCGCCCGCAGGTGCAGATCGAAGGGCTGGAGCACCTGCGCCGCATGCAGGCCGAGGGCCGCGGCGTCCTGCTGGTGTCCGGCCACTTCATGACGCTGGAGATGTGTGGCCGCCTGCTGTGCGACCACGTCGAGCTGTCCGGCATGTACCGCAAGCACCGCAACCCGGTGTACGAGTGGGCGGTGAAGTTCGGCCGCCTGCGCTATGCCAAGGCGATGTACGCCAACGAGGACATCCGCGCGACGGTGCGGCACCTGAAGAAGGGCGGCTTCCTCTGGTATGCGCCGGACCAGGACATGCGCGGCAAGGACACCGTGTTCGTGCCGTTCTTCGGCCACACCGCTTCGACCATCACGGCCACGCACCAGCTGGCCCGAATGACCGGCTGTGCGGTGATCCCGTTTTTCCACCGTCGCGAAGGCGGGAAGTATTTCCTGAAGATCGGCGCACCGCTGGAGAATTTCCCCAGCGAGGATGTCGAGGCCGATACCGCGCGCGTCAACCAGGCCATCGAAGCGATGGTGCGCGAGGCGCCGGACCAGTACCTGTGGATCCACCGCCGGTTCAAGCGCCAGCCCGGTGGGCGGAGCGATTACTACCGGTAAAGCCACCCCATGGGTGGCTGCAGGGTGCCAGACCACAAGCAGCCACGCATGGCGTGGCTCTACCCGTCGTCGCGTGCCAACAGACTGCCCGCGTACAGCGCGGCCAGCAGCAGCGTGAGGCCGCCCCAGAAGGTGGAGTAGAACGCCAGATGGGTATTGAGCGGGAACACGGTCACCGCCAGCGCGAGCATCGCCGGGCGCGCACGTTCGCGGGCCTCGGGCGGTGCGAAGCGCCACGCGCGCCAGGCCTGGGCGACCGCCGCCAGCCACAGCAGCAGGCCGAGGATGCCGGTTTCGGAGAGGATCTCGAGCAGGATCTGGTGCGCATGCAATGCCGGCCCCGCGCCCCAGACTTCCTGCGCGGCCGGGTCCGGGTTGCAGCCCGGGTAAGCATCGCGGAACCCACGCGCGCCGACACCGTTGATCGGGTGCGCTTCGATCATGCAGGTGGCCGCCGACCAGATCTGCGCACGACCGGACAGCGCCTGGTTGACGCCATCACTCTCGCCTTCCCAGGCCATGGCGGTACGCGCCACGCGGTCCCCGACCTGCGGCACGCTCACGGTCAGCACGACCGCCGCCACCGCACCGACGGCGAGGCAGGCCAGCAGCCCGCGCACGCCGATCAGGCGCCAACCGGAGAACACCAGCACCAGCGCATAGGTCAGCCACGCCGCGCGTGAGCCGGCCAACACCAGCACCACACCGACCGCGGCCGCCACCAGCGACCAGCCGAGGATGCCGGCACGACGTGAAGCGGCGAACAGCAGGAACGGCGACAGACTGGCCAGGACCTGGCCGAACTTGAGATTGCACGGGCCGAGGACGCCGCTGAGGCGATCCACCAACGCCATCTCTTCGGGCGCGCACAGGCCGTGCCCGCTGAACGCCCACTTGAGCTGGTCCATCGACCAGAACAAGGGGCTGGTGCCGACGATTGCCTGGGCCAGTGCATCCACTGTCCACAGCCCGGTGATCAGCGCCAGGCCACCGAGGGTCAGCGCACGTCGCTGTGGCGTCGCCACGGCAATCGCGACCAGCCACATGAAGGGCAGATAGCGCAGGCCGGCGGCGGCTTTGCGCCACGCGGTGCCGGGATCGATCGCATCGAAGGCGGAGAATGCCTGCGGCAGCCAGTAGCCCAGGAACAGGATGCTGGTCAGGGCCCACGCGGGGCTGCTGAGCAGACGCTGTTTCCCCTCCAGGCGCAGCTGCACCATGCGTACCGCCGCGTACAGCGCGCCAAGCACGAGGACGCCTTCGGCGATGCCGGGCAGCGGCCACAACGCGACAAACGCAATCACCCACCACGGCGCCCAGCGGCCCGCGCGGGAGGCCGGCGAACCCGGTACGAGGGTGGGCTCAGCCGATGAGGGAGGTATAGAGCTGGAGCGTGTCACGCTGCATTGCCTGCAAGGTAAACGGGATCCGCGTCGGCAGTGAGGGCGGCTGCAGCAGCAACTGCTGCGCGCGCGCCAGCAGTGCATCGGCGTCGCCCAAGGGTACCGCGCCGGAGGGTTGCAGCTGAGTCAACAACTCGCCGACGCCGCCATGGTTCCAGCCCAGCACGGGGCGGCCCACCGACAGCGCTTCGACCACGGTGCGGCCGAAGGCTTCGGCCTTGTCCGAGAGCTGCAGCACCAGATCACTGGCCGCATAGGCCTGCGCGATGCGCGAAGTCGGTGCGGTCATCAGCACCGCATCGAACACCCCGAGGCTGCGCGCCTGCGTTTCCAGTTCGGTGACATACGCTTCGCGGCCCGGCTCGCGCGTGCCCGGCATCCACAGCCTGGCCGGCACACCGGCAGCGTGCAGCCCGGCGAGCAGCGTCAGCGCGTGGCGATGCCCTTTCAGCCGGGTGCCACGGCCAGGCAACAACAGCAACGGTGCGTCGCCGGCCAGTGCGGGGTGCTGCTCGGCCACGGCCAGGCGCGCACGCCGATCCTGCCGACCCACGCGCGGGAACTGCGCGACATCGACACCGCGCGGTATCACCTGCAGGCGCTCGGCCGGAACGCCGGGGTAATGCGTCTGCACGAACTCACGCACGCTGTTGGACACGCAGATCACGCGCTCGCCGCTGGTCATCACCGCGCTGTAGCGGCCGGGCGAGTTGAGCCCGTGCACGGTGGTGACCCAGTGCGGGCGGGTGGCGGCCGGCAGGTTGCGTACGGCATACAGCCCCAGCCAGGCCGGCAGCCGCGAGCGTGCATGCACGATGTCCGCGCCCACCTCGTTGAACAGGTTGCGCAGGGTCAGCACGTGACGCAGCGTCAGCAGCGATTTGCGGCCGATGTCCAGGGTCAGGTGCTCGGCGCCACTGGCGAGCAGGGGCTCGACCAGGCGCCCACCGGCGGACACGACAATGGCCCGGTGGCCGGCGGCAACCAGGGCGGAGGCGATCTCAAGGGTGGAGCGTTCGACCCCGCCGGAGTGCAGCGCCGGCAGCAGCTGCACCACGGTCAGTCGGCGCACAGTGTGGTCCGCAGATCAGTCGGCGAGCACGAACACGGCGCCGCAGTACGGGCACGCGGCCTCGCAGTTCGGCTCGTCTTCGATCGGCAGGTACACGCGCGGGTGCGAGTTCCACAGCGCCATTTCCGGCGTCGGGCAGCTCAGCGGCAGGTCGCTGCGGTGCACGGTGTAACGCTTCTCGGCATTGGCGGGCGCGGTGGCGGTATGGCTCATGGCGTGGACACACAAAGGGGGTTGCGAGACCGCCGATTCTAGCATCTGGCGGCCGGGGAGGGCCGCAGTGCCCGGCATGCCCCGGTGCAGGACCGGACGCAGTGCCAACACGAACCACCGTTGCTTTTAAATCGATCCAAATCCGTTGTCAACAATTCGATATGAAACGAATTTACCGGATTTAGATCGAACTAATTGCACTTGTCAGGGCCAGTTGTCGTGATGCAGGATCAGCCGGGTACCGATCATCGACCCGATCGCCTGCCCGACCCCCACCGGACATGCATCGCCTCTTTCCTGCCGTCTGCCGATGGCTGGGGCGACGCCGTCCGCCGTGGCCATCGATGCGGGTCCTGCCTGCCGCCTGCCCTTCCCGGGAGACCCTTGCATGACCCTGTCCGACCTGCGCCCCGCCCGCCGCGCCCTTCCCCTCGCCCTGGCGCTGGCCTGCGCATCGATCGCCCTGCCGGCCGCCGCGCAGGGCCTGCAGACCTCCTTCGAGCCGGGCCAACCGGCGCCGGCCGCCAGCGACGGCGCGCTGCAGGTGCGGATCGGCAATGGCCCCACCTCCCCCTACGCCGCCAAGCCCGGCGTCGGTTACAGCGGGCTGCACGCGCTGCACTACGCCAGTGCCGGGGGCGCGGCGCGGCGCCCGCTGTTCCAGACCGACCTGACCATCGACGCCGATACCACCCTCTCCTGGCTGGTGCTGCCCGAGATCGTCGGCAAGGACACCGTGGCTTCCACCTACGTCTCGCTCGACCTGGTGCTCGATGACGGCACCCACGTCTCGGCCAGTGGCGCGCGCGATCACCACGGCGTCGCGCTGGGTGCGCGGGCACAGGGCGACTCGAAGACGCTGTACCCGCAGCAATGGGCACGCAAAGCCGTCCGTCTGGGCGATGTCCCGGCCCTGCGCGGTCGCCGCGTGGTCGCGCTGGAGCTGGAGGTCGCCAGTGCCGACGGCGCACCGGTGGCCGGCTGGATCGACGATGTCCGCCTGGAGGCACAGCCGCGCAGCACCCCGCAGCGCCCCTCGGACTGGGTGCTGACCACCCGCGGTACCCAGGCCAACGGCACCTTCTCGCGCGGCAACAACTTCCCGGCCACGGCCGTGCCGCACGGCTTCAATTTCTGGACGCCGGTGACCGATGCCGGCTCGCTGACCTGGCTGTACCGCTGGAACGAACAGAACGATGCCGCCAACCGGCCCCGCCTGCAGGCGCTGGCGCTGAGCCACCAGCCCAGCCCGTGGATGGGCGACCGCCAGACCTTCCAGGTGATGCCGTCGGCGAGCCGGGGCGTGCCCGAAGCCGACCGCAGCAAGCGCGCCCTCACGTTCTCCCGCGACAACGAGCAGGCCCGCCCGTACCGCTATGACGTGCGCTTCGACAACGGCATCGCCGCCGCGATCGCACCGACCGACCACGCCGCGATCTTCCGCTTCGAGTTCCCCGAAGGCGGTGATGCCAACCTGCTGTTCGACAACGTCGACGCGCGCGGCGGGCTGACCCTCGATGCCGCGACACAGACGCTCTCCGGCTACACCGACACGCGCAGCGGCCTGTCCACCGGCGCCACCCGCATGTACGTGGTGGCCAGCTTCGACCGCCCGTGGCGCAGCAGCGGGACGGTGAAGACCGGCCGCCCGACCGGCTACATCAAGTTCGACGCCGGCACCGACCGCCGCGTCGCGATGCGCATCGCCACCTCGCTGATCTCGGTCGAGCAGGCCCGCCACAACCTCGCGCTGGAACTGGCCGCCACCGACGATGTGGATCGCGTGGCGGCGCGCGCGCAGGATGCCTGGGATCAGCGCCTGGCCCGCTTCGACGTGGGCGATGCCAGCGACGACCAGAAAACCACCCTGTACTCCAACCTGTACCGCCTCTACCTCTACCCGAACTCCGGGCACGAGAACGCCGGTACCGCGGCCGCGCCGGACTGGCGCTACGCCAGCCAAGCCAGCGCCTCGGATGAGAACACCGACGGCAGCGCCACGCGCAGCTTCGCGCCGGTGCGCGATGGCAAGGTCTACGTCAACAACGGCTTCTGGGATACCTTCCGCACCACCTGGCCGGCCTATGCACTGTTCACCAAGGACGATGCCGGCGCACTGGTGCAGGGTTTCCTGGAGCAGTACCGCGCCGGCGGCTGGGTTGCCCGCTGGTCTTCGCCCGGCTATGCCGACCTGATGGTGGGCACCAGTTCGGACGTGGCCTTCGCCGATGCGTGGTTGAAGGGCATCGGCGGCTTCGACGCGCAGGAGGCCTATGCGGCCGCACTGAAGAACGCGACCGTGGTCCCGCCGGATCGCCATGTCGGGCGCAAGGGCATGGACCGCTCCACGTTCCGCGGCTACGCCACCGCCGATGTGCATGAAGGCATGTCGTGGACGATGGAAGGCGCGCTCAACGATTTCGGCGTGGCCAACATGGCCGAGGCGCTGGCCAAGCAGGCCGATACGCCGGCCGCGCGCGAGCGCTATGCCACCGAGGCGGATTACTTCCGTCACCGCGCCGGCACCTATGCCACGCTGTTCGATCCCGCCGCCGGGTTCTTCCAGGGCCGCAAGCCGGATGGCAGCTGGCGGCTGGCAGCCAAGGACTACGACCCGCGCGTGTGGGGCCATGACTACACCGAATCGAACGGCTGGACGTTCGCCTTCACCGCCGCGCACGACGGCGAAGGCCTGGCGGCGCTGTACGGCGGCCGCGATCAGCTGGCGGCCAAGCTGGACACGTTCTTCGCTACGCCGGAAACCGCCGACGCCGCGTTCTCCGGCTCCTACGGCGGAACCATCCATGAAATGACCGAAGCGCGCGATGTGCGCATGGGCATGTACGCACACAGCAACCAGCCGGCGCACCACATCCCGTGGATGTACCTGTATGCCGGGCAGCCGTGGAAGACCCAGCAGCACGTGCGCGAGATCCTGTCGCGCCTGTACCTGGGCAGCGAGATCGGCCAAGGCTACCCGGGCGATGAGGACAACGGCGAGACCTCGGCGTGGTATCTGTTCGCTTCGCTGGGTATCTACCCGCTGCGCATGGGCGCGCCGGAGTACGTGATCGGTTCGCCGCTGTTCCGCCACGCCCGCGTCGAGCTGCAGGGTGGCGCGGTGTTGACCGTGAACGCACCGGAGAACTCGGACCGCAACATCTACGTGCAGTCGCTGAAGGTCAACGGTAAACCGTGGACCAGGACCTGGCTGCCGCACGACCTGCTCGCCAAGGGCGCCACGCTGGACTTCGTCATGGGCCCGGAACCCTCGCGTTGGGGCACCGGTCCCGACGATGCGCCGCGCTCGCTCACCGCGCGCGGCCAGCAGCCGGCCCTGCTGCATGATCTGCTGGGCAGTGGTGCCACCGCCCAGCTCGGCGATGGCCGCGCGGCGGAGGCCCTGATCGATGACGATGCCGCCACGGCGCTGCCGCTGGGCGGAGCAAGCACGATCACCTTCAGCAACGTCGCCGCGGGCACCCCATCGATGTACACGCTGACCAGCGGCAATGGCCCGATCCGCGGCGGTGAATGGACCCTGGAGGCGCGCACCGCCGGTGGCCGCTGGGTGCAGGTCGACCAGCGCCGGGGCGAGGCGTTCGCGTGGGCGATGCAGACCCGCCCGTTCCGCATTGCCCAGCCGGGGCGCTACGCCGAGTACCGGCTGCGCATCGGTGCACCCGGCCGTCTGCAACTGGCGGAAGTCGAGCTGCTCGCGCCGGCGGCGGCGCGATGAGGACTGCCCTGCCGATCACCCGTGGCCTGCTGGCCGCCCTGCTCGTCACCGCCGGGGTCGCCGATGTGCATGCGTTCGAAACCACGCAGACCCGCGACGGCGTGACCCTGCACTACCGCGACGCCGGCGATGCGCTGGCCGCGCCGGTGCGCGGGCGCATCATCGAGACCTTCTTCGGTGCGTATCTGCGCGAACGTGCCGACTTCCATCCGGCCGCGCCGACGCAGGTCGGCATCGTCATCGATCCGGCTTACGACGGCATCGCCTTTGTCGGTGAGAAGGCGCAGGCGGCGACGATCACGATCAACCCGGCCTGGTTGCACACGCACCCGGGCGACATCGATCTGGTCACCCATGAGGCAATGCACATCGTGCAGGGCTACCCGGAGTACGCCAACGCGCGCGTGCCGGGTTGGCTGGTCGAAGGCATCGCCGATTACGCGCGCGACCGCTACGGCAGGGACAACGCCGGGGCGGGCTGGGCGTTGCCGACGCAGGTCAAGCCGGACCAGAACTTCGATACCGGCTATCGAGTGACCGGTGCGTTCCTGGCCTGGAGCGAGGCGCAGCATCCAGGGTTGGTGAAGGCGCTTGATGGCGCGCTGCGCGAGGGGCGCTATACGCCGGCGCTGTGGGAAACACTCAGCGGCGTGGCGTTGCCGGCGTTGTGGGAACAGTACGTGCGGACACGCTGATTGCAGGTGGTGGTCCGGCATCCGGGAGGAGCCGGCCAGCGGCCGGCACTACCGGTGCCATCGGTGCCATCGGTGCCATCGGGGCCATCGGTGCCATCGGTGCCCACGGGGCGATGGCAGGTACCGATCGTGGGTCGGTACGCTTTCGTGGGTCAGCGCGCGCCGACCAACCCGGCGTAGAGCGCGAACAGCTGTTGGAAATACCGCTTCGTCCGTCGATGGCGCATGACACCGTTCCCGTGGCTGACCGTGGAGGATCTGGTCGGGCCCAGGGTGGCGACGCCCCCACCGGAGCGCCACCACGGCCGGGCCGCGTGGGGGTATTGGGCGCTTGGGAGGTTGCAGGAGGGTGACGGCTGCGCGGCGCGCGTGTGGCAGATGCAGGTGCAACAACGACCGCAGGCCAAAGGCAAAAAGGGACCGTCGCGTCGCGCCGGTCCCTTTCACTGATGCCTGCCGACCAACGGTCGGCAGCTACCCGTTTCGCTGCGCGAAACCAGAACGCGCCCCGGAGGGCGCGTTCTGGCAACTGACGCTGGAAAGAACGTCTTACGCGTTCTTCTCAGCCTCCAGTTGCTTGCGGATCTGCGCATCCACGGCCGCGATGGCGGTCATGTTGAGCACGCGGCGCGAGGTCGCGCTGGTGGTCAGGATGTGCACGGGCTTGGCCACGCCCATCAGGATCGGACCGATCGCCACGCCGTCGGTGAACACGCGCACCAGGTTGTAGGCGATGTTGGCCGCTTCCAGGTTCGGCAGCACGAACAGGTTGGCGCGGCCCTTCAGCGTGCTGTTGGGCAGCAGCTTCTGGCGCAGGGCTTCATCCCATGCGGTATCACCCTGCATCTCGCCATCCACGTTCAGGCGCGGGTTGCGCTTGAGCAGCATTTCGCGGACCGCACGCATCTTCAGCGCGTCGCGGGAATCGTGGCTGCCGAAGTTGGAGTGCGACAGCAGGGCCACCTTCGGCTCGATGCCGAACAGCTTCATGCGGTACGCCGCCTGCAGCGTGGCTTCGGTGATCTGCTCGGCGCTCGGGTCTTCCTGCACGTGGGTATCCACGAAGAAGAACACACCCTGCTGGTTGATCACGCCGGTCATCGCCGAGGTGGAGGTCACCTTCGCTTCCAGCGGCAGCACGCTGCGCACGTAGCCGAGCTTCTTGTGGAAGCGCCCGACCACGCCGGTCAGCATGGCGTCGGCTTCGCCGCGCGCCACCATCACCGCCGCGATCAGCGTCGGGCGCGAGCGCATCAGGTTCTTGGCGGCGGCCACGGTCACACCGCGGCGGCCGGTGAGGTTGTGGTAGTACTGCCAGTACTCGTTGAAGCGCGGGTCGTCGTTGATGTTGGTGATGTCGAAGTCGACACCGGCCTTCATACGCAGGCCCAGCCGCTCGATACGCGATTCGATCACGTCCGGGCGGCCGATCAGGATCGGCTGCGCCAGGCCCTCATCGACCACGTTCTGCACCGCGCGCAGCACCACTTCTTCCTCGCCTTCGGCGTACACCACGCGCTGCTTGTCCGAACGCGCGCGGTCGTAGACCGGCTTCATCATCAGGCTGGTGCGGTAGACGAACTGGGCCAGCTTCTCGCGGTAGGCGCCCATGTCGGCGACCGGGCGGGTGGCCACGCCGGAATCCATCGCGGCCTGCGCCACGGCGGCCGACAGCTCCACCAGCAGGCGGCGATCGAACGGACGCGGAATCAGGTAATCGCGGCCGAAGCTCGGGGTCTCATCGCCATAGGCCGAGCCCAGGTCGCTGGCTTCGCGGCGCGCCATCGCGGCGATCGCGTGCACGCAGGCGATCTTCATTTCTTCGTTGATCGCGGTCGCACCGACGTCCAGCGCACCACGGAACAGGTACGGGAAGCACAGCACGTTGTTGATTTGGTTCGGGTAGTCCGAACGACCAGTACCGATCAGCGCGTCCGGGCGGACCGAACGGGCCACTTCCGGCATGATTTCCGGGGTCGGGTTGGCCAGCGCGAAGATCACCGGATCCTTGGCCATGGTCTTGACCATGTCCGCGGTCAGGATGCCCGGTGCCGACAGGCCCAGGAAGATGTCCGCGCCGTCGACGATCTCGGCCAGCGTGCGCTTGTCGGTATCACGCGCGTAACGCGCCTTCTCCGGGTCCAGGTCGGTGCGGCCGGTGTGGATCACACCATCGCGGTCGAAGGCGAGGATGTTCTCTTTCTTCAGGCCCAGCGAGACCAGCATGTTGACGCAGGAAATACCCGCCGCGCCCATGCCGGTGGTGGCCAGCTTCACGTCTTCGATCTTCTTGCCGGTGACCAGCATGGCGTTGAGCACGGCCGCGCCGACGATGATCGCGGTGCCGTGCTGGTCGTCATGGAACACCGGGATGTTCATCCGCTCGCGCAGCTTGCGCTCGACGATGAAGCACTCCGGTGCCTTGATGTCTTCCAGGTTGATGCCACCGAAGGTCGGTTCCAGCGAGGCGATGATGTCGACCAGCTTGTCCGGGTCGTTCTCATCGATCTCGATGTCGAACACATCGATGCCGGCGAACTTCTGGAACAGCACGCCCTTGCCTTCCATCACCGGCTTGCCGGCCAGCGGGCCGATGTTGCCCAGGCCCAGCACGGCGGTGCCGTTGGAGATCACGGCGACCAGGTTGCCGCGGGCGGTCAGTTCACTGGCCTGCTGCGGGTCGGCCATGATCGCCTCGCAGGCGTGTGCCACGCCCGGGGAGTACGCCAACGACAGATCGCGCTGGGTCAACATCGGCTTGGTCGCGGTGACCTTGATCTTGCCGGGCGGCGAGAGCCGGTGATAGTCGAGGGCTGCCTGTTTGAAATCTTCGTTGGACATCGCTTTCTGCAGATGAATGGGCGAGAGGAACAGGGGATCATACCCCCGTTGGCGTGGACGGACCTGTCGCTACGCTGTCGCGGTCATGCTGCAACCGCACATAATCCAGCACCGCGTACCGGGCCTTCAAAACAAAACATGGCCGTCCCGCCCCGGCAGGAACGGCACGACCATGCACCACACAATCAGGCCATCGGGCTCAGTGCGCCGGGGTCGGCAGGCTCGACGGCAGGTCGTCGACGACCAGCGGCGGCAGCTCGGCTTCGCGGCCGTCGAGCACCATCGCCAGGCGGTCGCGATCCAGCGCGTTTTCCCAGCGCGAGACCACCACGGTGGCCACGGCATTGCCGATGAAGTTGGTCAGCGAGCGGCATTCGCTCATGAAGCGGTCCACGCCCAGGATCAGTGCCATGCCGGCCACCGGCACTTCCGGCACCACGGCCAGGGTGGCGGCCAGGGTGATGAAGCCGGCCCCGGTGACGCCGGCCGCGCCCTTGGAGCTGAGCATCGCCACCAGCAGCAGGGCGATCTGGTGGCCGAGGGTCAGCTCGGTATTGGTCGCCTGGGCGATGAACAGCGCCGCCAGGGTCATGTAGATGTTGGTGCCGTCCAGGTTGAACGAGTAGCCGGTCGGGACCACCAGGCCCACCACGGACTTGCTGCAGCCGGCCTTTTCCATCTTCTCCATCAGCGAGGGCAGCGCCGATTCGGAAGACGAGGTGCCCAGTACCAGCAGCAGCTCGGCCTTGAGGTAGCGGGCCAGCTTGAACACCGAGAACCCGCACAGGCGGCAGACCACGCCCAGGATCACCGCCACGAACAGGAAGGCGGTCAGGTAGAACGAGCCGACCAGCCAGGCCAGGTTGACCAGCGAGCCGACCCCGTACTTGCCGATGGTGAAGGCGATCGCGCCGAACGCACCGATCGGGGCGGCCTTCATCAGGAGGTGGACCAGGCGGAACACCGGCGCGGTCAGCGCCTCCAGGAAGGTCAGCACCGGGCGGCCCTTCTCGCCGGTCAGGGCCAGCGCGACGCCGAACAGCACCGCCACGAACAGCACCTGCAGGATGTTGCCCTCGACGAAGGCACTGATCAGGGTGGCCGGAATGATGTCCATCGCGAAGCCGACCAGGGTCAGCTCATGCGATTTCTGCACGTAGCCGTTGACCGCGGTCTGGTCCAGGTCGGCCGGGTTGATGTTCATGCCCGCGCCCGGCTGCACCACGTGCGCCACCACCATGCCGACCACCAGGGCCAGCGTGGAGAAGAACAGGAAGTAGGCCATCGACTTGGCGAAGACCCGGCCCACGGTGCGCAGGTGGGTCATGCCGGCGATGCCGGTGACGATGGTCAGGAAGATCACCGGGGCGATGATCATCTTCACCAGCTTGATGAAGGCGTCGCCCAGCGGCTTGAGCGATTCGGCGAAGGCCGGCTCGTAATGGCCGAGGATGGCACCGAGGACGATCGCCACCACCACCTGGAAATACAGTTGGCGGTAGAACGGCAGCGGCTTGGCCGCCAGCGGGGCGGTGGTGGGAACGTGCATGGGAAGCTCCGGCAGTGTCACGATGGATGCCGGCCGCGCGGGGCGGCATCTGGCGTGGCCTTTTTACGCCCGCATCTCGCCAACGCAGATAACCTATTGGTACTAGCCCCCCGGTTCAGCTGGCCGGACTGCCTACACTGCCCCGGCACCGCGCCCCCACGGCGGCGGGTGGCCCGGCTGCGGATCAGGGGCGACAGCCCCACAGATTTGCCGTCCGCGGCCGTTGTTGTTCTGCCCTACCCTTATCTAGCAGCTACCGCCCATGCGCCCTACGCCCCTGTTCATCGCCCTGGCCCTGACCACCGCCCCGCTCGCCGCCACCGCGGCCGACTGGGACAACTGGCCGACCAAGACCACCTTCAGTGACGGTACCGAGCTGGCAGCCACTGCCAACATCGCCTACGACCTCAACGACTTCTCCGGCAACAGCGGCATCGAAGATGCCGACGCCGTGCGCCGCAAGGAATTCGGCGCCACCCTGAAGAAGAAGGGCGTGTACGACGCCATGGTCTATTACGACTTCCAGGCCGACACCTGGCTGGACGTGTTCGTCCGCTTCGAAAGCAAGGCCTTCTTCGGCAGCGACATCGGCCGCTTCCGCTTCGGCTACATGAAGACCCCGGTCGGCCTGGACGCGGGCACCTCCTCGCGCGCCGGCAGCTTCCTGGAGACCGCGCTGCCCGTGCAGGCGTTCTACGAAGGCCGCCGCACCGGTGCCGAATGGGTGCTGGAGCGCCCGCAGTACCTGCTGCAGGCCGGCGCCTATGGCGGCAAGGACCTGCAGGGCGACAACCCCGGCACCACCCAGGCCGGGCGTGCCGTGTGGACCCCGGTCAAGGCCGCAGGCGACGTGATCCACCTGGGCCTGGCCTATTCGCAGGAAAATCCGCGCGGGTACCGCGATGGCCGCGATGTCTCGCACCCGGCCAGCGCCCGCCTGCGCGCACGTCCGGAAGCCGGCCTGACCGACATCCGCCTGGTCGACTCCGGTGCGCTGACCACCGCCGACAAGATCGTGCGTACCGGCCTGGAAGGCATCTGGATCCGCGGCCCGTTCTCGCTGCAGGGCGAAGCGCTGCAGACCACGGTCAGCCGTGACGGCAAGCCGGACTACACCGGCAACGGCCAGTACGCGATGGCCAGCTGGATCCTGACCGGGGAATCGCGCCCGTACAACGCCGGCGCCGTGGCCAACGTCAAGCCGGCCCACGACTACGGTGCGGTCGAGCTGGTCACCCGCTACAGCCGCATCGATCTGGATGATGCCGACGTGTTCGGCGGTCGCCAGCACGACTGGACCCTCGGCGCCAACTGGTACCTGACCTCGCACTTCAAGTTCCAGGCGAACTACGTCAAGGTCGATGCCAGCCGTCGTGGCGTGCGCAGCCAGCCGGAAATCTTCGAACTGCGCGCGCAGATGCACTTCTGAGCCCTGCGCCGCCGACCGCAACCGGCGCGGCGGGCGTGCACACCACCCCCGCCGCGCGATCGTAGACTGCCGCCCATGTACTGGCTCGGCCGCCACCGCACCCTGCTGTTGACCCTGCTGGTGATGATCGGCGGCACCGTGCTGTGCGCGGCCGCGGCCGGCCACTACGCCTGGCGCCGCGCGCTGGCCACCGAGAGCGGCCAGGTGCAGCGTCAGCTGGAGCTGTACGCCCAGGGCCTGCAGCAGCGCATCGACCGCTTTGGCACGCTGCCGCAGGTGCTGGCGCTGGACCCGGACCTGCGCGGGGCGCTGCAGCGGCGCCCCGATGCCGCCGCCCGCCAGCGGCTGAACCTGAAACTGCAGCGCGCCAACCAGGTCACCCGCGCCTCCACCCTGACCCTGGTCGGGCGTGACGGCGTGGCCGTGGCCGCCAGCAACTGGGACCAGCCCAGCAGCAACGTCGGCGAGGACTACAGCTACCGTCCCTACTACCGCCAGGCGCTGGCCACCGGCCACGGCCGCTTCTACGGCATCGGCATGACCACCGGCGTGCCCGGCTACTACCTGTCGCAGGCGATCGAGGAAGACGGCGCGCGCATCGGCGTGGTGGTGATCAAGATCGAACTGGCCGCGCTGGAGCAGGAATGGCTGACCAGCCCGGACGTGGTGCTGGCCAGCGACGAGCACGATGTGGTGTTCCTGGCCAACCGCGACGCCTGGCGCTACCGGCTGCTGCGGCCGCTGGGCGCCGCCGAACGCAGCGAGATGCTCGACAGCCGCCAGTACGCCGACCGCTCACTGCAACCGCTGCGGGTACGCACCGGCAGCGTGCTCGACGATGGCGGCCGCATGGTCCACCTGCTCGATCCGGTGCTGCCGGGCGAGATGCTCTGGCAGACCCTGGCGCTGCCCGAGGAGCAGTGGAACCTGCACCTGCTGCACGATGCCGGCGCTGCCACCAGCGCCGGGCGCAGTGCCGCCATCGGCGGCGGTGCGGCATGGCTGGCACTGGGCTTCCTGATGTTGTTCATCCAGCAGCGGCGGCGCCTGGCCGCCCATCGCCAGCGCAGCCGGCGCGAACTGGAAAGCGTGCTCAAACAGCATGCGCAAGAGCTGCGTACCGCGCAGGACGGCGTGCTGCAGGCCGCCCAACAGGCCGACAGCGGTCTCAGCCGCAGCCTGGCGCACCTGCCGCAGGGCGTGGTGGTGATCGACAACGAGCAGAAGCTGGTGGCGTGGAACGCGCGCTATCTGGAGCTGTTCCGGTTTCCGTCCGGCCTGATCCAGGTCGGGCGGCCGATCGAAGAGATTTTCCGCTTCAACGCACGCCGTGGCCTGCTCGGGCCCGGGCCGATCGAAGAAGCGATCGAGCGTCGCCTCAACCATCTGCGCAGCGGCCGCCCGCACATGCGCGAGAGCGAGAAGGACGACGGCACCGTGCTGGAAATACGCGGTAATCCCCTGCCCGACGGCGGCTTCGTGACCAGCTATGCAGACATCACCAGCTACAAGAACACCGCGCGCGAGCTGCGCTCGCTGGCCGATGCCCTGGAGCATCGCGTGGCCGAGCGCACCCGCGATCTGGACGAAGCACGGCGCGAGGCCGAGCGCGCCAACCGCTACAAATCACGATTCGTGGCCTCGGCGGTGCACGATCTGCTGCAGCCGCTCAACGCGGCGCGCATGTTCGTCTCGGTGTTGCGCGGCAAGCTGGGCGGCGATGCGCGGGAATTGAGCGAGCATGTCGACGCTGCACTGGCCGCGCAGGATTCCATCCTCAACAGCCTGCTGGACATCTCGCGGCTGGAGTCCGGCACGTTGCAGACCCACGTGCATGCCTTCGCGCTGTCGCCGCTGCTGGAAACGCTGGCGCGCGAATTCGGCATTGCCGCCGAAGGCCGTGGTCTGCAGCTGGACTGGGTGGACACCTGCGCGGTGGTGGTGAGCGACGAAGCCCTGCTGCGCCGCATCCTGCAGAACTTCCTCTCCAACGCGCTGCGATATACCCCGCGCGGCCGCGTGCTCATTGGCTGCCGGCGCGCCGGCGATCAGCTGCGTATCGAAGTGCACGATCAGGGCCCCGGCATTCCCGAGAGCCTGCAGCGCGAGATCTTCGAAGAGTTCCGCCGCCTGGATGACGGCGTGGACCAGGAGCGCGGCGCCGGGCTGGGCCTGGCGATTGTCGAGCGCATCGGCCGCCTGCTGGGGCACCGCATCCACCTGCGTTCCACCCTGGGCAGCGGCAGCGTGTTCGCGGTGGACGTACCGCTGGGCGCCGCCGCCGACGTACCCCTTCCCGCCGCCGCCCCGGTGCCGAACGCCGAGCCGGGCGACGACAGCCCGCTGCGCGGCTGCCGGGTTTGGAGCATCGACGACGACCCGCGCGTATGCGCGGCTACCCGCGCGCTGCTGGAACGCTGGGGATGCACGGTGGCGCTGGCCGATGGCCCGCAGCCGGCGCTGGAGATCGCCTCGGCCTTCAACCCGCCGCAGTTGCTGCTGCTGGACGTGCGCATGGGCCAGTGGCACGGCCCGGACCTGTACGAAGCACTGTGCACGCTGTGGCAGGCACGCCCACCGGTGATCCTGGTCACCGCCGAGCGCGACGATGCGTTGAAGGCGCAGGCGATGGAGAATGGCTGGGGCTTCCTGTCCAAGCCGGTACGCCCACCGGCGTTGCGGGCGCTGATGACACAACTGCTGGTGCGGCATCGCAGCTGAGGTTGAGCCTCTACAGTCCGGCGCCGGCATCCCCTTCCGGCTCCAGCGCTTTCACCAGCACCGCCGCCTGTGTCCGGCTGTGGCACTCGAGCTTCTTCAGGATCGCGGTGACGTGCACCTTGACCGTGTTCTCGGCCAGGCCCAGCTCGTAGGCGATCTGCTTGTTGAGCAGGCCGTCGGCCAGGCTCAGCAGCACGCGGAACTGCTGCGGGGTGAGCTGGGCCAGGCGCGCGGCCAGCAGGGCATCGGACTCGGAGCGTTCGGCGGCCATGGCCGGGAACCACACGCCGCCGTCAAGCACGGCGGCCACCGCCTGGCCGATGGTCTCGGCGGGCGCCGATTTGGGGATGAAGCCGGCGGCGCCGAACTGCTGCGCGCGGCGGATCACGCGCGGGTGGTCGTTGGACGAGACGATCACGACCGGGATGTCCGGGTGCGATCCGCGCACATGCAGCAGCGAGGAAAACCCGCGCGCGCCGGGCATGGTCAGGTCCAGCAGGACCAGCTCGATCTCCGGGTGCTGGCCCAGCGCGCTTTCCAGCGTCGCGGCACTGGCCACTTCGATCACATTGACCTGCGGCAGCGCCTGGCGCAGCGAATGCACGACAGCGGCACGCAGCAGGGGATGGTCGTCGGCGACCAGAACGGTGATGTCACTCATGGGGTCGATTGTAATGAGGTTGACGGCCAGCGGCCGTCACTGCTGCTTCCCGCGCAGATGGAATGCGCGGGCCGCCCGCTGGCGGCCTCACCGCTCCTGCTGCATGCTGCCGCGCCACGCTTCCAGGAACTGGCGGCGCTTGAGTCCGTCCAGGTACACCAGCAGGCCCGGGCCGAGCTGGATCGGACGGTAGCTCCGCTCCGGCGAAGCGCCACGGCGCTCGCCCGCCGCCGGCAGGATCGGCATCAGCCGCGCCTCGCGGGAGAGCACCTGCTGCCCGCGCGGTGACAGCAGATAGTCGAGGAAGCGGCGGGCTTCTTCCGGATGCCGGCCACCGCGCGGAATCACCGCGGTGCGCAGCACGACCAGTGTGTAGTCCTCCGGTTCCACGATGCCCAGCGGTGCGCCGGCCTCGATGCGGGCCTGCGCATAGGAGCCCAGCACGTTGTAGACCAGCGACAGCTTGCCGCTGCTCACCTGGTCCAACAGGACGCCGGTACGCTCTTCCAGGTGCACGCCGTTGTCGCCCAGCGCGCCCAGCAACGCACCGGCCATGCTGCCGCGCTGGCCGTCCTGGGTGGCCAGCAGGTAGCCGACGCTGCTGCGCTCCACATCGTAGGTGCCCACCTTGCCCTGCAGCGGCGCGTCCGGCGCACGCAGCAGTTCAAGCAGCTGGCGGCGCGTGCGCGGCACCCGCGCCGCCGGCAGTGCATTCGTGTTGTAGACCATCGCGACCGGCTCGTAGCTGATCCCGAAGGCTTCATGCCGCCACTGCGCCCACGCCGGCAACGCATCGGTCTGCGCCGAGCGGTGCGGCAGCGCGTGGCCATCGTTGACCAGCTTGGTCTGCAGGTCCATGCCGCTGCTGATCAGCATGTCCGGTGCCTGCGTGCCCTCGCGCTGACCAAGGTAGCGGGCGTAGATATCCTGGGTGATCACGTCCTCGTACAGGATCTCCGTGCCCGGATGCAGCCGCTGGTAATCGGCGATCACGGTAGCGAAGACTTCGATATCGGTCGAACCGTGGATGCGCAGCTGCGCGGTGGGCGCGCCCTGCGCCGGGAAGCGCTGCACATCGCCCGGATCAGCGAAGACCGTGGTGGTGAACAGCAACATCAACAGGCCATGCCAGCGTTTCATGCGTGCCTCCTCGGCAGCCGGATGGTGGCGACCAGCCCGCCACCCACACGGTTGGCCAGATCGATGTGGCCGCTATGACTGTCGACCACGCGCTTGACGATCGCCAGACCCAGTCCGGCACCGCCGGCCGCGGCGCCTTCGCCACGAGCGAAGCGTTCGAACACGCGTTCGGCATCGGCCGGTGCGATGCCCGGGCCGTGGTCGGCGATGGTCAGCACGCAGTGGGTGTCATCGGTGGTCAGCGCCAGCTGCAGTACGCCGTCGCCGCCATATTTCAGCGCATTGTCGATCAGGTTCTTGATCGCTTCGCGCAGCAGCAGTGCATCGCCGTTGACCCACGCCGGATCGCTGGTCACCGCCAGCTGCACGCGAGGTGCGGGCAATGCCTGCGGCAAGGCCTCGTGCAGGGCCTGGTGCACGATCTCGGCCAGGTCGACCAGGGCGAAACGCTGCAGGTTGGCGCGATGGATCACGCTGGCATCGCTGAGCAGCTGGTTGAGCAGGCGGCTCATGTGGGTGGCATTGCGCTCGATCGCCTGCAGGCTGCGCCGCATGTCCTCCGGATCTTCATCGTCCAGCGCGAGCTGTGCCTGCGCACGCAGTGCCGCCAGGGGAGTGCGCATCTGGTGCGCGGCCTCGGCCATGAAGGCACGCAGGGTTTCATTGCTGCTCGAAAGCCGGCCCATGAAGTGGTTCAGCGCGCCGACCATCTGGTCCATCTCCTGCGGCGTGGCGGCGTCCAGTGGACGCAGGTCGGACGGTTCGCGCCGGGACAGCTCGCGTTCGACCCGCACCAGCGGCCGCAGCGCGCGGTGCACGCCGAGCGCGACCAGTGCCAGCGACAACAGAGAGAGCACCACGATCGCGACCAGCGCGCGGGTCACCATATCCTGCGCCAGCGCCTCGCGTGCCCGTCGCGTCTGCCCCACCTGCACGCGTACTTCGCCCTGTGCAGACGGCGAGGAGACCCGGCGCGACACCACCACGAAGCGCACCGTCTCCCCGCTGTAGGGCGCGTCGAACAACTGCGGGCGATCGGTCGGCGCGCGCGGCGGCGCGGGCAGATCGCCGTAGCCGGTCACGGTCTGGTTGCGTGCATCGGAGACGCGATAGAACACGCGGTCCTCCGGCGCCATCGCCAGCAGGTCCAGCGAGGCGTACGGCAGATCGACCTGCCACTGCGCATCCACCAGTGCCACCGAATCGATGATCGACAGTGCCGAGGACACCAGCAGGTGATCGTAGGAACGGTTGGCGGCGCGCTGGCCGTAATCGCGCGCACCGAAGAACAACGCCACGGCGAACAGCGCCATCAGGCCGCCCAGGTACAGCCACAGCGTGCGCCGGATCGACGTCGGCGCGCGGGCCTCAGCCGCCATCGGCGCCGCCGTCGGGCGTGGCGTCATGCGCTTCGAGCAGATAGCCGCTGCCACGCACGGTGACGATCCGCAGCGGCGCCTCGGCCAGCTTGCGGCGCAGACGGCCGACATAGAGTTCGATCGCGTTGGGACCGGCCTCGTCATCGAAGCCGAACAGGCCATTGCCGATCTCGTCCTTGCCGACCACCTGCCCCAGCCGTCCCATCAGGATCTCCAGCAGGCGGTACTCACGGTTGGGCAGTTCGATCGGCTGGCCATCCAGGCTGACCCGGTGCGCGGCGTTGTCGAACTGGAAGCCACCGATCTGCACCACCTCGCTGGCCTGGCCCCGGGTACGCCGCAGCAGCACGCGGCAGCGCGCTTCGAATTCGCGGAAATCGAATGGTTTTCCCAGGTAGTCGTCGGCGCCGACGTCCAGCGCCTGCACGCGGTCCTCGATCCCGTCGCGCGCGGTCAGCATCAGTACCGGGGTGCTGTCACCGCGCTCGCGCATGCCGGCCAGCACGCGCAGCCCATCCAGTTTGGGCAGGCCGATATCGAGCACGACCAGATCGAAGCTCTGGTAACGCAGCACGCTCGCCGCGGCCAGCCCGTCGCTCTGCCAGTCCACGGCGTGGCCGCTGCGGCGCATGCGACGGACGATCGCGTCGGCCAGGTCCGGGTTGTCTTCCACCAGCAGGATGCGCATCGGTCGGGATCGGGAAAGGTGGGGGGAATGCTAGCGCGCGCAGCCGCATCCGTGCGTTTCGCTGCGGCGCAGCAATGGCTGACAGGTGGATGACAGCATCCCGGCACTAGGCTGCGCCATCGCATCACCCCCGAACATCCGGTACCTGGGAGGGTCCATGGAATTGAACGCCTTGCGCTGGTGCATGCCCGCTGCCTGCACCCTGTTGTTGGCCACGCCGGCCTGGGCCGCCGACGACCGCGATGACGACCGCCCGGTCACGGCCAGCCTCGGCGGCCGCCTGCATCTGGACTTCGCCGATTTCAACAACGACAGCCGTGGCACCCCGAACAAGGACGACACCGAGATCCGCCGCGCGTGGCTTGACGTGTCCGGCAAGTTCTTTGCGGTCGACTACAAGCTGGAAGCGGATTTTTCCGGTGACCGCGTCGAAGCCAAGGATGTCTTCGTCAGCCGCAGCTTCGGCGAGGCCGGCAAGCTGACCGTGGGCCAGTTCAAGCAGTTCTTCTCGCTGGATGACCGCACCAGTTCCAACTACGGCAGCTTCCTGGAGCGCGGCAACGCCGGCACCACCCTGGCTCCGCTGTACCGCCTCGGCGCCTCCTGGCAGGCTGCACGCGGTGACATGACCTGGGCGGCCAGCGCCTACAGCCTGGAAAGCATCGACGCGTGGCAGGTCAAGGGCCGCGCCGCCGGTGGCCGCGCGACCTGGGCCCCGGGCGCCACCGCCGGCGACGTATTGCACCTGGGCCTGTCGCTGGCGCATGAGCGCTACGACAACCCGGGCGCCGATGGCGTGCCTGCCCTGCGCATCCGCCCGCGCCCGGCCGGTCACCTCTCCGACAACAGCCGCCTGACCCTGGTCGATTTCTCGGCCGGCCGCGATACCGACGTCAACAAGTGGTCGCTGGAGTACGCGCAGGTGCGCGGCCCGCTGTCCTGGCAGGGTGAATTCAGTGGCGCCACGTTCGACGACGGCAGCCAGCGCGGCAAGGTGCTGGCCGGCTACGGCCTGGTCAGCTGGTTCGTCACCGGCGAATCGCGCGTGTACGACCGCAAGACCGGACGCTTCGGCCGGGTCAAGGATGTCCAGCACAGGGCCGGCGCGTTCGAACTGGCGCTGCGCTATGACCAGATGCGCGGCGACCAGCACCTGATCGGCCAGCCCGATCTGCGCGATGGCCAGACCGAGGCGTGGACGCTCGGCGGCAACTGGTACATGCGCCCGAACCTGCGCTTCATGCTCAACCTGATCGAAAGCCGCAACCGCGACCGTCTGGCCGACGCCACCGTGGATCGCACGCGCGCGGTCACCGGCCGCCTGCAGTACGACTTCTGATGCCTACTTTCCGCACCGTTTCTTCTGGAGAATGCAGATGATGCTGAGCATCCTCGGCTTTGGCATGGTCATTACATTCATGTATTTGATCATGAGCAAGCGGCTCTCGCCGCTGGTCGCCCTCATCACCATTCCGATCCTGTTCGCGCTGATCGGCGGCTTCGCGGCCGGCATCGACGACATGATGCTGGAAGGCATCAAGAAGATCGCGCCGACCGGCGTGATGCTGATGTTCGCCATCCTGTACTTCGGGGTGATGATCGATGCGGGCCTGTTCGATCCGCTGGTGCGGATCATCCTGCGCTTCGTCAAGGGCGACCCGATGAAGATCGTGCTCGGCACCGCCATCCTGGCGATGCTGATCTCGCTCGACGGCGATGGCTCGACCACCTACATGATCACCGTGTCGGCGATGCTGCCGTTGTATCAGCGCCTGGGCATGAACGCGTTGAACATGACCTGCGTGACCATCCTCGCCGGTGGCGTGATGAACCTGACCCCGTGGGGCGGGCCGACCGCCCGTGCCGCCACCGCGCTGCACGTGGACCCGGCCGACGTCTTTGTGCCGCTGATTCCCTCGATGGTGATCGCCTGCGCCGGCGTGCTGGTGCTGGCCTGGTACCTGGGCATGAAGGAACGCCGTCGCCTGGGCGTGGTGACCCTGCCGCAGGGCGGGAGCTGGATGGACAACAGCGTCTCCGATGATGGCAACACGCTGCCGACGGTGGAAGACGCCGAGGACACCAAGCGCCCGAAGCTGCTGTGGGTCAATCTGGGCCTGACCATCGCGCTGATGACCGCGCTGATCCTGGGCGTGCTGCCGATGCCGGTCCTGTTCATGGTCGGCTTCGCGATCGCCCTGGTGATCAACTACCCGAACCTGGCCGAGCAGCGCCGCCGCGTGGTCAACCATGCCGGCAACGTGCTGTCGGTGGTCTCGCTGATCTTCGCGGCGGGCATCTTCACCGGCATCCTCAACAACACCGGCATGGTCGAGGCGATGTCGCACAGTTTCCTGGCGATCATTCCCGACAGCTGGGGCCCCTACCTGGCGGTGATCACCGCGCTGGCCTCGATGCCGTTCACCTTCTTCATGTCCAACGACGCCTTCTACTTCGGCGTGCTGCCGATCCTGTCCGAAGCGGCCGGCAACTACGGCATCACGCCGGTGGAGATGGCGCGTGCCTCGCTGGCCGGCCAGCCGGTGCATCTGCTCAGCCCGCTGGTGCCCTCGACCTACCTGCTGGTCGGCCTGGCCAAGGTGGAGTTCGCCGATCACCAGAAGTTCACCCTGAAGTGGGCCATCGCCATTTCGATGCTGCTGATGTTCGGTGGGCTGCTGTTCGGCCTGTATCCGCTTGCGTCCTGATCCGCCTACCAAGGAGCCTTCCGCCATGACTCTTCGCATCGCTTACGTCACCAGCGCCATGGGCAGTGTCGGCACTGCCATCTGCCAGAAGCTGGCCCGCAACGGCCATACCGTGGTCGCCGGCTGCGCCCCGAATTCGCCGCGCAAGGCCGCCTGGCTGCGCGAGCAGCGCGAGCTCGGCTTTGATTTCATCGCATCGGAAGGCAATGCCGCGGACTGGTCCTCGACGGTGGCCGCCTTCGCCAAAGTGAAGGCCGAGGTCGGCGAGATCGATGTGCTGGTGAACAATGCCGGCGGCAGCCGCGATGTATTGTTCCGGCAGATGAGTCCGGACGACTGGAACGCGGTGATGGGCTCGAATCTGCATGCGCTGTTCAACATCACCAAGCAGGTGATCGATGGGATGAGCACGCGCGGCTGGGGCCGGATCGTGAACATCGGTTCGGTCAGTGCGCACAAGGGCCAGATCGGCCAGGTGAACTTCGCGACGGCGAAGGCGGCGATGCATGGCTTCAGCCGGGCGTTGGCCAATGAGGTGGCGACGCGGGGCGTGACGGTGAATACGATTTCGCCGGGGTATATCGCGAGTCAGTCGATCAGCAGTTTTCCGCCGGATGTGCTGGATCGTCTGGCGGGGTCGGTGCCGATCCGTCGTCTGGGCAAGCCGGAGGAGGTGGCGAGTCTGTGTGCGTGGTTGGCGTCGGACGATGCGGCGTATGTGACGGGTGCGGATTATGCGGTGAATGGGGGTCTGCACATGTTCTGATGTTTTTGCGCATCCCGTTTGATGCGTGACCTCCCCCACGGGGTGAGCCGCGATGCTGGTTGGCGTCGCGGCTTTTTTTTGGCTTTTTTAGCGCAACAGCAACGGCGACAGCAGGTCAAAAGCTGGTGGGCAGGTTCGTGTCGCGCTGGGCAGGCACGGGTGGGTTGGCGGGACCCGCTGCAAGTACGTCCATGTAAGCTCATGTGTTGCCATCCATGGCAACACATGGTCCCGCCAACCCCCCCCTGCCCCCCCTTTTTAAGGGGGGGGGTGCGCAACGAAAGATCAGGCTCATGGTGAAGCCGGTGGTTTGGCGTGCTCTGGCGTGCTTTAGCGTGCTTGTTTGCCGGTTTGCTTCGCTTGCTTTGACTTGCCTGCTTGCCTCGCCTGCTCTGGCGTGCCTTGCCTGCTTCGCCAGGCTCGCTTGGCGTGCGTGGCTTGCTCGGCTTAGAGCGTTCAGCCCAGCAGGGATCCGCTCCGCTCGGCACCGGCTCTTCATTTCCATGGCCACCAGCCAACTGTCAGAGGCGTGGGGTGTGTGGGTTGGCGGGACCGTTGTGCCGCATGGATGCGGCTCACGAGCCCCCATGGATGGGTTTACGGCGCGTCCCGCGAACCCACACACCCCGCGCCTGGCCAAGCCATCTGGGAGGCGTTGCGCTTCAGGCCTTGCGCTCTTGGCAGTGCGCTCTTGGCAGTGCGCTCTTGGCAGTGCGCTCTTGGCAGTGCGCTAGTGCACACGGCAAAGCCACCGACCAACGGTCGGTGGCTACCCTGCCCTAGTAGGCGGAAATCAGAACTCCGCAGCGACCGTCATGAACAGCTGGCGCGGCGCGCTGGCGTGGATCGCGTAGCGGGTGCCGGTCGGATCGGTCGGGGCGAACGAACTGAGCTGGCCGGCGTAGCGCTTGTTGGTCAGGTTGGTCGCGTTGAGCGACACCTTGATGTCGCGCAGGCCCATGCCCGGCCCGAACGAATACGCCATGCCCGCATCGAACGTCGTCACGCCCGGCACCGACTGGTCGTTGGTGTAGGTGTAGTAACGCTTGCCCGTGTACTTCGCGCGCAGGCTGGCGAAGAAGCCATCGCGGTTCCAGCTGATCTCACTGGAGGCCATGCGCTCGGGCGTGTCCACCGTGATCTTGCCGGCCACCGGCACGATCGCACCGCCCGAGGTGTAGTTGTCCTCGTAGGTGGTCTTGTTCCAGGAGAGCGCGTTGTACCACTGCAGGCCATCGATCGGCTTGAGGATGAAGGTCAGCTCTGCACCACGGCTCTTCACCGAACCCACGTTGATGAAGCGCGTGATGCACTCCGGGCGCGTGCCCACTTCAATGCTGGTGCAGGGATTGAGCGAGAGCAGGCGGTTGTCGAACGTCACATGGTAGGCCGCGATGGACGCCTGGTATTTCTCGCCGAAGGTGCGGAAGCCGGCTTCCAGCGTCTTCGACTTCTCCGGCTCCAGCCCGGCGCTGGCCGCGAAGGATTCCGGCGAGACCTGCAGCGGGCCGCCGCTGCCGCCGCCGACGAAGGCAGCGATGTTCTCCGAGTACGAGGCGAACACTTCCTGGTTCGGGCTCAGCTTGAAGCCGATGCCTGCCTGCGGCAGCACCGATTCCTTGGCGGTCAGCGTGCCCGAGGCGTAGCTGGCTTCGGTACCCGGCTTGGCGTTGGCGGTCATGCGGGTGTTCGGGCTCTTGATGCCCACGTCCACGGTCAGGCGGTCGTCCAGGAAGCGCATGCGGTCCTGCACGTAGAACTGGCGCGTGCGGATGTCGAAGTCCTGATCGAACAGGCGACGGTCCGGATGGTTGAGGTAGCCGTCATCCAGGAACGGGCCGGTGATGTAGTAGAAGTTGCGCTCGACATTGTGGTCGTTGCGCTCGTACCACAGGCCGGCTTCCAGCGAATGGATGCCCCACTGCCAGCTCAGCGCGGCGGTGATGCCCTGGCGGTTGATGGTGTAGTTGGTGCTGCGGATCGAGATCGGCAGCATCTCCGGGGTGCCGGGGTTGGACGGCTGGCCCGGTGCCCACCAGTGGCCCTGGCCACGGTTCTCGTGATGGTAGCCGAGCAGCTTCAGGCGGGCGTTGTCGCCCAGCGCGAGGTCGGCATCCAGCGAGTAGAGGTTGTCGTCGCGCAGTGCGCGGCTCTGGTAGTACGCATCGTCGATGCTGTTGACGCCACCGGTGAACGCACACTTCTGCGCGTTGTAGGTGCCTGGTGCACAGTAGGCGGCGGCGACCGCGCGGTCCCAGTCCGGCGCGTAGATGTTCCAGTCCCAGCCCAGGCCACGTGCGAGCATGCTCTTGGAGAGATAGGCGTAGTTGGCCTGGCTCACGCGCGAGGTGGCGGCAAAGGCACCGAAACGATTGTCGCCGACGTTCCAGATCGCTTTGGCATTGAACTGGCGGGTGGTCTGGTTCTGGTTCGGCTCGGCCCACATGTCCGAATCCTGGTGCACGCCGGAGACATAGGCCGAGAAGCCGTTGAGGTCGCCGGTGTCCACCCGCAGGTAGCCGCGGCGCTGGTTGTCATCGCCGACGGTGACGCTGGCCTTGCCGCCGAACTCGGTGGACGGGTCCTGCGAAAAGTACTGGATGGTGCCGCCGAGGTTGCTGGTGGACGCCACGCCGAGCGAGCCGATGCCCTGGGACAGTTCCGCACCGGCCAGGTTCTCGGCGATCAGCGCGCGGGCGATGCTCAGGCCGTTGTAGTTGCCGTAGCTGTTGTCGCCCAGCGGGATGCCGTCCAGCGTATAGCCCAGGCGGCTCTTGTCGAAGCCGCGCAGGCTGATCGTCTGCGATTCTTCATTGGCGCCGAAGGCATCGTTGGACTGCACGGAGACGCCGGGCAGGCGATCAAGAATCTTCTGGCCGCTGGTACCCGGCGGCAGCACCTCCTTGTCCACTGCCGTGATGCGCTGCACCTGGCGGGTCTCGCCCTGGCCGATCACCGAAACGGTATCGAGTGTCTGCGCGCTGAGCGCGACATTGGCAGCGGCGGTGGCATCTACATCGGCGGCGTGGGCGTTGGCGGCGCACAGCGCGAGCGCCACCGCGATCGTCAGGGGTCGGGTAAGCATGGTCGTCCGTTACATGGGGGAAAATGACCTGCGCAATGCAGGTGCATGACCAGCATGCGAGCGGAACATGAAAGGATGTTGACGGTAAGAGTGATCGCAGATGAATTGCGATGCAGGGCTCACGAACGCGTGGGATGCGCGCGGAAGGTGCGCGAGGCAGCCGGCCAGCGGCCGGCGCTACTCGGGGGCGAGCTGATCCATGCGGATGCGGTTGGCGAACAGCGAGAACGCCAGCATGCCGGCCAACCCATTCGCGCGGCTGACCCAGTGCGGCAGCCAGCGCGGTGGCCGCAGGATGCCCTCTTCGAACAGGGGCGCGAAGGCGATCGCATCGGTCAACGACATCTTGCCGGCGAACAGCCAGCGGCAGACCTGCAGGCGGTCTTCGGCCAGCATGTGCCGGAAGAAGGTGTGCACCGAGACCAGCCCGCGCAGATACACGGTGTCCTTGGTGAAGGCGGCGCCGCCGCTCGGGGGTACGCCGCGGAACACGCGCTGGGTGGAGGCGAAGCTCTCTTCGTTGTTCTGCCCGGCTTCGCAGAAATAGCGGAACACCGCGATGAAATCGGCACCCTCGCGTGCCATCGCGATCGCTTCGGTGCGCAGGCTGATGCGCTTGAGGCGCTCGATGTCGATGCTGCCCGTGATCTGTTCGGCGAACGTGGCCAGCCCTTCCTGGGTCGCGGTGACCCGCGGCGACGACAGCGCCAGGCTGGGCAGGTGGGGCTGTTCGCGGCCGTTGAGTGCGGTCAGTGAGTGGACCAGCGCCTCGTGGTGGAACAGCTGCGCGCGATCGTAGGCGCTGAAGCGGGCGCTGGTGCGCAGGCGGATCCGGTTGGGGCCGGCAGCGGCCTTGGAGATCAGCTCCGGATCCAGCTGCACGGTGATGATGCGCGACTCGAAGAAGGCATCCAGATCGCTCTGCAGCTGCAGCTGCAGGGCCGTGGCCGAGACCGGCACCTGTTCTTCGGGCGCGAGCAGTTCGTGGTCCAGCTCCTGCGCGATCTGGATGAAGTGGCGGGCCGCATCGCGGGTGCTGGGGCCATTGCCGGGCAGCGGCTGCTCGGGCGCGCCGAACAGCTCCACCGAGTAGCGGTCCACGTCGGCCGTTCCCAGCGATTCGAGCAGACCGGCGGCCTGGTCCCAGCTGTGCGCCGAGCGCTGCACATACAGGCCGATGGGATGGTCCGGATCGCATTGGGCGCTGATCGCGGCCAGTCGATGGCGGGTATCGGCGAAATCGAGCCGGGGGTAGTCGACCTGCGGCAGGACCGGCTGGCCCCGGGCGACGCTGGCCAGGAACGGCGCCTGCAACGCGGCCGGCCAACTGGTCAGCCCCAGCAGCTTGATCCCGCCCACCGCCTCGACCAGTTGGGCATCGAGCGCGGTGTGGTGGGCAACGTCACGATCCACGGTCATCGGCGTGTCCATGGACGGACAGTAGCAAAAGTTAACAGGGACGGAGGTGGTTAATCGCCCCGATTAACTACCTCCGTCCCCATTAACGGTCCCCATTAACGGACTAGCGCCGGCCGCCCTTGCCGCCCGGGCGCCACTGGGCGCCCTTGCCGACGTGCTTGCGCTCGATCGCCTGCTGCGCCTGGCGCACGGCCAGCTTGGCGGCGGCGGCGGCGACTTCTTCCTTCAGCTTGAAGTAGTTGAGCAGGCGCTCTTCATCCAGCGTGCCGTCGTCGATGGCTGCGCGGATCGCACAGCCCGGCTCACGCTGGTGGGCGCAGTCGCGGAAACGGCATTGCGCCGACAGCGCCTCCACGTCGGAGAAGCCGCCTTCGCTCAGGGCCTCTTCACCGGTCGGCTTCAGCTCGCGCATGCCGGGGGTGTCGATCAGGCAGGCGCCGGCCGGCAGCGGAATCAAGGCACGATGGGTGGTGGTGTGGCGGCCGCGCGAGTCGTTGACGCGCACATCGGCGGTCTTCATGCGCTCGTGGCCGAGCAGCGTATTGGTCAGGGTCGACTTGCCGGCACCGGACGAGCCGACCAGCACCACGGTCTGGCCGGCGGCGAGCCACGGCAGCAGGGCCGAGGCGCTGGCCGGGTCCTTGCCGTTGATGGCCAGCAGCGGGATGTTCTGCGCGGCCAGCTCTTCCAGCACATCCAGGGCATCCTGGCTGTACTCGGTCTGGTCGGCCTTGGTCAGCACCACCACCGGCTGTGCACCGCCCCCGCCGACCAGCAGCAGGTAGCGCTCGATCCGGCGCGGATTGAAGTCGGCGTCCAGGCCACACACGATGAACACCGTATCGATGTTGGCCGCGATCACCTGCTGGTGGTAATGCTCGCCGGCGGCGCCGCGTTTGATCGCGGTGCGCCGCGGCAGCAGGGCGACGATCTTGATGCCGTCCAGCAGCACCCAGTCGCCGACCGCCGCGCGCTCGTGGCTGGGGAAGCGCGGGCGCTGCCACTCCGGCGGGGATTCGGTCTTGATCGCCGCTTCCGGCGCATCGGAGACGATGTACCCGGTGCGATGCTGCTCGATCACCCGGCCGGGGCGCGCCTGCGGGAACTGTTCGAACAGGGCCTGCCACGCCGGCAGCTCCGGGCCGCCCGGCCAGGGCCAGCCAATGGTCTGCAGGGCAAGGTAATCAGTGGGTTCGCTCATCGTGCCCATTCTAAAGGGTGTGGCGACCGGCCGTCGCCGCAAGGGCGCGGCACGGGCCGGGACCCGCGGAAATCCTTTCATCTGCAACTGCCTTGCAGGGCCGGGCATGGGGCCGGAAACGCTTGCCCTGCAACGCAACAATTCCGCTACCATGCGGTTTCCATGCCTGAATGACGGCCCGTTCATGTCCACGCCCCCGCTGAAGCCGCTCGCCACCCGTGAGCGCCTGTCCGAAGTCCGCTACGAGATCCGGGGCGAACTGGCGCGACGAGCGCGGGAGCTGGAGGCCCAGGGCCGCAAGCTGATCAAGCTCAACATCGGCAACCCGGGCAACTTCGGGTTCCGTGCGCCCGAGCACCTGCAGCGCGCGATCGCCGACGACATGGGCCGCACCGATCCCTATACCCACCAGCAGGGCCTGCCGGAGGCGCGCGAAGCCATCGCCGCCGCCTACGCCCGGCGCGGCGCACCCGATGCGCACCCGGACCGGGTATTCATCGGCAATGGCGTGAGCGAGCTGATCGACCTGTCGCTGCGTGCCCTGCTCAACCCGGGCGACGAAGTGCTGGTGCCTTCGCCGGACTACCCGCTGTGGTCCGCCGCGACCATCCTCAACGACGGTCGCCCGGTGTATTACCGCTGCGCACCGGAAAACGGCTTCCAGCCCGACCCGGTCGAGATCGAGGCCCTGGTCTCCTCGCGCACCCGCGCGATCGTGCTGATCAACCCGAACAATCCCAGCGGCGCCAGCTACTCGCGCGAGCTGCTGGAGCGGATCGTCGCCATCGCGGCCAAGCACAACCTGCTGCTGATGGTCGATGAGATCTACGACCAGATCCTCTACGACGACGCGCAGTTCCATGCCGTCGCGCCGCTGGCCGGCGAGCATCCGTGCATCACCTTCAGCGGCCTGAGCAAGGTGCATCGCGCCTGCGGCTGGCGCGTGGGCTGGGCGATGCTGTCCGGCGCGGGCGAGCGGCTGGGCGAGTTCCGCGCGGCGATGGACCTGCTCAGCGCGCTGCGCCTGTGCGCCAACGTGCCGGGCCAGTACGCCATCGATGCCGCCGTGAACGGGCCGGACACCATCTCGCCGCTGTGCGCACCCGGTGGCCGCCTGTATGAAACCCGCCGCGCGGTGATCGAGGCCTGCAACGCCAGCGAGCATCTGTCGCTGGTGGCACCGGCCGGCGCGCTGTACGCGTTCCCGGCGGTGGTCGGGGCCGCTGCGCGCAGCTTCGATGACCATGATTTCGCGCTGGAGCTGATGAACGAGGAAGGCGTGCTGGTCGTGCCGGGCTCGAGCTTCAACGTGCCTTACCGCCACCACTTCCGCGTGACCCTGCTGCCCGAGCCGGAGGTCATGCGCGATGTGTTCGCGCGCATCGACCGTGCCCTGGCACGCCGCGCCGAAGCCAATACCAAGGTGGTCCCGATCAAGCCGCGCAGCGCGGTGGCCTGATGGGCCTGCCGTATCTGGCCCTGGGCGATTCCTACACGATCGGCGAAGGCGTTGACCCCGCCGGGCGCTGGCCGATGCAGCTGGCCGCGGCCCTGCGCGATATCGGCGTGGCGCTGGACGATCCAACGATCATCGCCACCACCGGCTGGACCACCGATGAGCTCGAGGCCGGCATCGATGCGGACGCACCACAGGGTCCGTTCGACCTGGTGAGCCTGCTGATCGGGGTCAACGATCAATACCGTGGGCGCAGCGTGGACGAGTACCGCCCGCGCTTCACCGCCCTGCTGCAGCGCGCGCTGGCCTTCGCCGGCGACCGTGCACCACGCGTGCTGGTGCTGTCGATCCCGGATTGGGGCGTGACCCCGTACGCCGTGGCGTCCGGCCGCGACCGCGTGCAGATCGGTCATGAGCTGGATGCCTACAATGCCGCCGCCGCGGCAATCTGCGCCGAGCATGACGTGGCCTTCGTCGACATCACCGACCTGAGCCGCCAATGGGGCGGTGAGACCGTCATGCTGGCCGAGGATGGCCTGCATCCGTCCGCGGCGATGTACACGCTGTGGCACCAGCGCGCGTTCGAAGTGACGCGCGTGCTGTGGGCGGAGCCGACCCGCTGAGCGAGGCCACGCTGCCGCTGGCCAGGGAGCAGGCCCGCCGGATCGCCACGGCGTTCCTGCCGGCGCAGCGGCTCGGCAACCGTCGCGACTATTACTACAGCCGCGGCAAACTCGGCAGCGATCCGCTGTATCCCGGCGTGCTCGCCGCGCTGGACGAGGCGCCTGCCCTCCCGTTGCTGGATATCGGCTGCGGCCTGGGCCTGCTGGCCCACGTGCTGCGCCAGCACGGCAGCGCACTGGCCTACCACGGGCTGGACATCGACGCCGACAAGATCGCGCGGGCCGAGCGCGCCAGCACACGCGCCGGGTTGCCGCAGGCTACCTTCTCCTGCCTGGATGCCAGCGCCACCCTGCCCGCCCACCATGGCAACGTCGCCCTGCTCGACGTGCTGCAGTACCTGCCCGCAGCCGCACAGACGCAGTTGCTCCACGCTGCCGCCACACGCGTGGCCCCTGGCGCGCGGCTGGTGATCCGTACCACGCTTGCCGACCAGAGCGGTCGCGACCGCACCACGCGGATCACCGACATGCTTGCGCACCTGGTCGGCTGGATGGGCACGCGCCCCTGCCACTACCCGGACGCCGCGAGCCTGCGCGCGCCACTGGACGCCGCCGGCCTGCACCTGCGGATGACGCCGCTGTATGGCAACACGCCCTTCAACAACTGGCTGATCGTCGGCGTGCGCCCCACGGCCGCCTAGCCGCCACGACTCGCGCCGCCGGCCGCACGCGCGCATACTCGCGCGCCCCCCCTTCCGGCAAGGAGCCGCCCATGCCCCGACAGACCCGACATTCCGCGCTGGGCATCGCCGCGCTGATCGTCAGTGCCTGTGGCCTGGTGATGCTGCTGCTGAGCATGCATTACGCGCATGCGCCCGAACATGCGGCCATGCGCGAGCTGCCGTGGTCGCTGGCCGCCCTGCTCGGCAGCAGTATCGGACTGGCCATCCTGGCCCTGCTGCTCGGCCTGGGCAGCGTGCTGCAGCCGCGCCGGCGGCGCCTGTTCGGGATCATCGCGCTGCTGGTGACGCTGGGCGTGTTGATCGCGCAGCTGTCGCTCGGCGGCTGGATCCGCGACCAATGGCATGCCTCGCATCCGCCGTCGGACGCCGCGGCCGCGCAGCCCCTCGCCCCCTGATTCCTCCGTTTCACCGCATCGACAAGGAGCCCTGATGCACACCCCTCATTCCGGCATGGGTATTGCCGCGTTCATCACCGCCCTGTGCGGCGCCGTGTTGATGCTGGGCCTGATCGTCATCGCCGGCATCATCGAGACCACCACGCCGGGTGGCATGGAGGAGACCTCGATGTCGGCGATCCTGGTCGGGCTTGGCCTGATGTGCACCGCCCTGATGCAGCTGGTGGCCTTCGGCCTGGGCGTAGCCGGCGCATTTCAGACGGACCGCCGCCGCGTGTTCGCGATCCTCGGCCTGGTGATCTCGGTCGGCAGCATGCTCGGCGTGGCCCTGCTGATGATCATCGGCGCCCTGAGCTGAGCCCGGCCTGCGCCGGCCGACGGCCCGGCGTCAGTCCGGCAGACCTGCGTGCAGCCCGCGTGCCTGCACCGCCTGCAGTACCGCTTCGATGATGGCGAGGTTGTGGCCATGCGCCGCGCCCTCATGCAGCAGCACGATGCTGCCTGGCGCCAGGTCACGCGTGATCCGCTCGACCACCTGATCGGGTCTGCACTCCACCCCGTCGAAGCCACGCGCGCTCCACCCGACCCGGGTCAACTGCCACTGCTTCAACGCGGGGGCCACGAACGGGTTGGTCATCCCGACCACCGAGCGGTACCAGCGTGGCGGGGTGCCGGCGATCGCGGTGAGGGCCTGCTGGCACTGTGTGATTTCGGCCGCCATCGCCTGCCGCCCGAGCCGCCAGAAGCGGGTCTGCGGGTGACGGTGGCTGTGGTTGCCCAGGCTGTGCCCGCGGGCCAGCATCGCCTGCACCAGCTCCGGCCGCGCCTGCGCGCGTTCACCCACCAGGAAAAAGGTTGCCTTGGCCTCATAGCGGTCCAGCAGGTCGAGCACCGCCGGGGTTTCTGCCGAGGGGCCGTCATCGATGGTCAGCCAGACCTTGCGGGCATCGCCGGGCAGGCGGCTGAGCACCGGGGCATAGAAGCGGCTGTTCGGCAGGAATACCGGGACCATGAACAGGGCGTGGGTCGCCACCATCATCGGCAGGCCGTAGCGCCAACCCCAACCGGCCCAGACCAGCACCACCAGCAGCTGCGACAGCACCAGCCACGGCAGCCAGCGCCAGGGGCGCCGGGGAATGCGATACAACGTTTCCGGTACGGTCATGCCCCATGATGCCATGCCGCGTAGAATACGCGGTTCGCATATCCGGACCCCGACCGCCATGTCCCTTGAACCCGCCCTGCGCTCGCGCATCGAATCCATTCTCAACGCCAACCGCGTCGTGCTGTTCATGAAGGGTCAGCCGAGCATGCCGCAGTGCGGTTTCTCGGCCAAGGCCGTCGGCGCCCTGCAGGACCTCGGCGTGGAGTTCGACCACGTCAACGTGCTGGCCGACGCGGAAATCCGCGAAGGCATCAAGGCCTACGGCGAGTGGCCGACCATCCCGCAGCTGTACATCGACGGCGAGCTGGTCGGCGGCAGCGACATCATCCTGCAGATGGCCGGCAACGGTGAGCTGAGCAGCGTGCTCGGCCTGGCCGCGCCGGACCGCACCCCGCCGCGCATCACCGTGACCCCGGCCGCCGTGGAAATGCTGCGTGGGGCGCTGGCCGATTCCCCGGGTGCCTCGCTGCAGCTGGGCATCGACGCGCGCTTCCAGCCGAACTTCCAGCTCGCCCCGCACGACGACAACGCGATCGCCGCCGAGTCCAACGGCCTGCGCGTGCAGTTCGACCTGGCCAGCGCGCGCCGCGCCGAAGGCATCACCATCGACTGGGTCGACGACATCCGCGGCAAGGGCCTGGCGATCGACAACCCGAACGCGCCGAAGGCCGTACAGGAACTGAGCGTGCGCGACGCCGACGACCAGCTGCGTGCCGGCAGCATCACCGTGGTCGACGTGCGCCCGGCCGACGAGCGTGCGATCGCGGCGATCAACGCCCCGTTCGAGACCTTCGACGGCGACAACCGCGCCCGTCTGGAAGCCATGCCGAAGGACACCGCGCTGGCCTTCCTGTGCCACCACGGCGGCCGCAGCGCGCAGGCCGCCGAGCAGTTCCGCGCCCTGGGCTTCACCAAGGTCTCCAACATCACCGGCGGCATCGATGCCTGGTCGAACGAGGTGGACAACGGCGTGCCGAAGTACTGATTTCCAGCACGTAGCGCGATACGAAAAACGCCGGCATTGCCGGCGTTTTTTTGTTCGTGCCGGCGGTGGCGGTCAACCCGCAAACCCACCTTCGGCCAGGTAATCCAGCTCCTCCGGCGTCGGCATCCGCCCCAGCACCGCGTTGCGGTGCGGGAAGCGACCGAAGCGCCGGATGATGTCGCGGTGCAGCTCTGCGTACTGCAGGTATTCCTTGTCGCCCAGCGCATCGAACATCGCCACCGAGCGCTCCTGGTCCTGCGGATCCTCGGAGTGCTCGAACGGCAGGTAGATGAAAGCCCGCAGCTTCGGTACCAGCTGCAGGTCCAGGCCCTCCTCCACCGCACGCATGGCGTAGTGACGCGCCAGGCCATCGGTGGCGTAGGAATGCGCCGTCTCGCGGAAGCAGTTGCGCGGGAACTGGTCGAGCAGGATCATCAGCGCCAGCGCGCCATCGGCGCTGCTGAGCCAGTGCTCGCGCGCGCGGCGGGCGGCGGCGAAATGCTCTTCCTGGAACTGCTGGCGAAACCGCGCATCGAACGCGTCATCGCGCGCGAACCACTGCTGCGGTCCGGCGTCGCGCCAGAAGTCCACTACTTGTGCCGCCACGTCCATTCACTACCCCTGTGGATGGCACGCCCCAAGACGTCCATCCGTTCCATTGCCGTTACTCGTCAAAACGCAGGTGGCGGACCGACTTGCCGTTGCGCCGTATCAGCTTAAGCGCCTCGATACCAATCTGGATATGGTTCTCGACGAACTGGGAGCTGACCTTGGCATCGGAGACCTCGGTCTTCACGCCGTCGGGAATCATCGGCTGGTCGGACACCAACAGCAAGGCCCCGATCGGGATGTGGTTCGCGAAACCGGCCGCGAACAGGGTCGCCGTCTCCATGTCGATGGCCATGCAGCGCATCACCCGGAGCTTTTCCTTGAACGCCTCGTCGTGCTCCCAGACCCGGCGGTTGGTGGTGTAGACGGTGCCGGTCCAGTAGTCATGGCCGAGGTCGCGGACCATGGTCGAGACCGCCCGCTGCAGGGCAAAGGCCGGCAGGGCCGGGACTTCCGGCGGCAGGTAGTCGCTGGAGGTGCCCTCGCCGCGGATCGCGGCGATCGGCAGGATCAGGTCGCCCAGCTGGTTCTTGCGCTTGAGCCCCCCGCACTTGCCCAGGAACAGCACCGCCTTGGGCATCACCGCCGACAGCAGGTCCATGATGATCGCCGCGTTCGGGCTGCCCATGCCGAAGTTGATCAGGGTGATGTCATCGCTGGTGACGCTGGCCATCGGCCGGTCCGCGCCCTGGATGGGCGCCCCGGTGAGCTGGGAAAACGTATGCAGGTAGCCACCGAAATTGGTCAGCAGGATGTGCTGGCCGAACTGATCCAAGGGGACGCCGGTGTAACGCGGCAGCCAGTTTTCTACGATGTCCTGTTTGGTTTTCATGGGGGATTGCCTGCGGTCGTGCTGAGGCTGCAATTTTGAGCGAGATCGACGAATACGCAAGAAAAAGGCGGCCAGTGGCCGCCTTTTCCGTTTGCCCCTACAGCTGGATCAGAACTGCACGGACCAGCGCGCGGTGACGCTGCGGTCGCGGGCGTCATCACCGAAAGTGCCGTTGTAGCCCAGCTCCAGCTGGTTGCGCGGGCTCAGCCAGGCCGACAGGCCCAGCTCGGCGACCACGGCGTTGTCGGCGATCGCCGCACCGCTGACCGCGAAGCTGCTGCCCCCGGTCCAGGCCAGATCGGCGACCTGGCTTCGGTCGCCCGAGGCACGGCGGTAGCCAACGCCACCGCGGACATGCAGCCAGCTTTCCTGCTGCCACGAGGTCTTCAGGCCCTTGTCGAACCGAACGCCGGCGGTCGCCACGTTGGTGCGGGTGTCGGCGACCTGGCCGTTCAGTGCAGCAGCGCCGCCCTGTTCGGTGATCCCGTCCACGTCCACTTCAACACGCGCGAACTGCAGGTACGGCTCCAGGCCACCTTCGCGACCACCGAAGCGGTACGCGCCTTCGATGAAGCCCTGGCGGGTGGTGGCGTCGTACGTGGCCGACAGCGCGTCCTGGTAGCCGGCAAACGTCAGCTGACGCTTGCTGTCCACGTCATGACGGGAATAACCCAGACCGGCGCGCAGACCGAACGCGCCCCACTGGTTGCCCACGTAGGCACCGAAGTGGGTGTTGTCGATCTCCGAACGGGCGCCGCGACCGGCCGCCTGCTTGATGTCGGTCCGGCCGGTACCGACCAGCCCGCCGACCTGCCAACCACCGCCGAACACATGATCGGCACCGACCAGCAGACCATTGCTGTTGGAATCGGTGCGCGCGGCATTGGCATCGCCATCGAGCTTGCCGCTGCCGCCGATCGCCTGCACCCACGCGCCGCCACCGGCCGCTTCATCCGCAGCACCCGGCGAACGCACGCCCACGGCACGGCTCAGCGCCGCATCACGCAGGTAGCGGCTGCTTTCCACCAGCGCCATCGGCGTGGCGGCATGGATTTCACCACTCAGCGCGTCCAGTGCCGCACCGACCTGGGCCGGGAACAACTGGGTCAGCGGCCTGGGCAGACCCTGGTTGATGGCCAGGCCATCGGCGCTGGTGGCCACGGCGATCTGGTTCGGCGTGACCGCGGCGCTGGCCAGCGCGTTGCCACGGGCGACGTCGATGCGCACGCCATTGGCGCTGTAGCCCAGGCTGAACCTCAGGAACGGCGAGAAAGCCGAGAAGTCGGTGGTGGCAAACTGGCCGTTGATGCCACCGGCGGCCTGCAGGAAGTTGAACTGCTCACCGAGGTAGTACACGCCGGCTTCCGGCAGTGCCTTCAGGGTGCCATCCAGCGTGGCCGTACCGGTGACGCGCAGCAGATCGCTGCGGCTGCCCGGGGCCAGTTCGGCCTGGTAGATGCCGCTGGCGGTCTGCACGTAATCGCCGTTGATGGTCAGCGTGCCGATCGAGTTGCCCGGCGCGATGATGCCCTCGACGCGGGTGCTGCCCAGCGTGCCTACGCCCTTCAGCGTGCCCTGGGCGCCGACCACAGTCGAGCCGCCCTGCTGCACGCCGTTGAACGACACGGTGCCGGCGGTGACGAACAGGTCCGACCCGTCCAGCAGCGCACCGGCATTGACGCCGGTGGTGCCGGCCGAGGTCAGCGTGCTGTCGACCAGACGGCCATTGAGCACGAAGCTGCCGCCGCTGCCGACGGTCGTGTCAGCGTCCTGCTGCAGGCCGTTGAAGGTGACCGAACCGCCGGTCACGTTGAGTGCCGAACCTTCGAGCACGCCGGTGGTGGAGATCAGGCTGCTGCCACCCAGGCTGTTGAGCGTGGTGGACACCAGGCTGCCGTTGAGCAGGAACTGACCGCCCTGCACGTCGACCGAGGCGGTCAGTGCGTTGGCGCCGTCCAGCTCCAGCACACCCTCGCGCACGATGGCGCCGTTGAAGCTGTTGTCGCCGCTCAGGCGCAGCCAGCCGATGCCCGACTTGGTCAGCTTGCCCGGGCCGCCGATGTCATTGGTCCAGTCGTCCCACGCATCGCCCTCCCACACCTTCAGGCCACCGGCCTTCTGGTTCATGACCACGTCGGTGTCGACGCGCAGCAGGCCGTAGCCTTCGATGGCCTTGCGCAGGTCGAGCAGGCCCCAGCCGTAGATCTCATCGATGCCAGGCGCACCGAGATCACGCGCCGTGGTCAGCATGACGTCGCGCACCTGGGCGTTTGTCAGGTACGGGAAGCGCTCGAACAGCAGACCCAGCGCGCCGGTCACATGCGGCGCTGCCATCGAGGTACCGGTGTTGAGGCCGTAGGCATACGTCGGAACCCGGGAAATGACGTCCAGCAACAGGTTGCCGTCCGCATCAACGAGCAGCTCGGCGTTGATCTGGGAATCATCACCGTAGACGGTGGAGGCGATATTGGTACCCGGGGCCGCCAGGCACCAGTTGGCACTCAGCCCACACTTGTTGGAGCTGTTGCTGAGCAAGGAATTCTGGTCGACGTTGACCACGCTCACCCAGTACTGCTCGATATCGGCAAACGCGCGCGGCAGCGTGGCGTACAGACCGGCAATCGGGCTGGCCTGGGGACTGGCGTTCGGGCCGCTGTTGCCCGCCGCCCACACCTGGATCATGCCGTTGGCGCGCGAGCCGTCCGCGAAGGTACTCAGGTACTCCAAGGTTTCTTCATCACCGTAGTACAAGTCGATCAGTGCAGCGCCCGGCTCGGTGGCCAGGCCCCAACTGTGGTTGACGGCGCGGACACCCTGGGCGTTCATCTGGTCATACATGTCGGCGAAGGCCGTCGAATCCGGACCGACGCCCGCCAGCGATACCACGGAATAGCCCGTGGCCGTCCGCTGCCACTCACTGGCCGAGTTGAAGAACAGCTTGGCCGCGGTCAGATCCGCACCGAATGCAACGCCGTGCATGCCATTGCCATCGCGGTTGGCCACCATGGTCCCGCCCACGTGCGTGCCGTGGGTGCCATAGGAAATGCCGGGCTGTACGTACGGACCATTGCGGATGACGTCGCGGATGTTCTCGGGAACGTTGTCGTTGAACCTGACGTAGGTGATCTGGACCTCGTCGCCGTCGCTGGCAAAGCAGGCGCCCGCCCCGTCGATGGCCGTGGTGTTCGTGCATCGGGTGCCGTCCGGCAGCAGATCGGCGATGCGGATGCTCCGGTGATCCTTGCCGGCAAATTCAGGGTGGTCCAGCCCGGTACCGGAATCGAACACGCCGAGGCGGATTCCCTGGCCGGTCAGGCCGCGGGCATATGCGTAGTCGGCATTGATCGCCGCCAGACCCCAGTCACCAGCGAACTCGTCACTGCGCCAGCTCTCCAGGTCGCCCGGCTCACCCATGATCGGACCATCGGGACCGGCGCTGGGACGCACGTTGGCCAGGACTGCGGCAGGGCCAGCCGTCGGGAGGGCAAAGCTGGCGGCGAGCGAGACACTCTGCAGATCACGGCCGAATGCGGCGGACTGCTCGGCGCGCTGCTGCTGATAACGCTGCAGGGCATCGCTGGTGGGGCTGGCCAGCGCCGGAACGGCGATGGCGGCAAGCAGGGTGCCGGTGATGGCCGAGGCCAGCAGGGACGGCGAAGGGCGACGGAACGACGCGCGGGACATTGAGTGCAGGGTCATGTACTGAGAACTTCCTTGATCTGGTTCGAGTGTTGGAATCTGGAACTGGATGCACAGCGACTCTCTTGCGACGGGCGGGCATCGGTCCTCGCCGCCTCTTCGAGCCTACCCGAAAAATTCATGAAAAGTTCACAATTGTTTCTCATAAGGGTGCTAAGCCTCATTTGCTGAAACTATGCAAATGGTCACTTGGCAACCCGGCCCTCTCCCGGCTAGCGTCGAGGAATTGTGTCCATGCCGCATCGGGGAGAACCATGCAGAAGTTGTTGAGCGTCGGCGTTGGCCTGGCGTTGATGTCGATCGTGTCCGGGCCGGCGCCTGCGGCCTCCCGTTTCGTCCAGGATCCCTATCCCAGCACGTACGCGCCGATCGTTTCGGCCCCGGTGCTGATCCGCAATGCCACGGTGCTCACCGGCACCGGCGTGCGCATGGACAACGCCGATGTCCTGCTGCAGGACGGCCGCATCGCGGCCGTGGGCACCGGCCTGAGTGCGCCGGCCGATGCGGTCCGCGTCGATGGCCAGGGCAAGTGGGTCACCCCCGGCATCATCGATGTGCACTCGCACCTGGGCGTATATCCCAGCCCGGGCGTGAGCGCGCACAGCGACGGCAACGAGATGACCGCGCCGGTCACCGCCAACGTCTGGGCCGAACACTCGGTGTGGCCGCAGGACCCGGGCTTCGCCGCGGCGCTGGCCGGTGGCGTGACCTCGATGCAGGTGCTGCCCGGCTCGGCCAACCTGGTCGGCGGCCGCGGCGTGACGTTGAAGAACGTGCCCGCCACCACCTACCAGGCGATGAAGTTCCCCGGCGCGCCGTGGGGCCTGAAGATGGCCTGCGGCGAGAATCCCAAGCGCGTCTACGGCGGCAAGGGCACCGCGCCGGGCACGCGCATGGGCAACGTCGCCGGCTACCGCGCGGCCTTCATCGATGCCAGCGAGTACATCGCCAAGAACACCCCGAAGCAGCCGAAGAAGAAGCGCTGGTTCAGTGGCGATGACAAGGGTGACAGCGCCGGCGACAGCGGCGGCAAGCGCGATCTGAAGCTGGACACGCTGGCCGGCGCGATCCAGGGCGACATCCGCGTGCACATCCACTGCTACCGCGCCGATGAAATGGCCACGATGCTGGATTTGTCCAGGGAATTCGGCTTCAAGATCGCCGCCTTCCACCACGCGGTGGAGGCCTACAAGCTGGCCGACCGGCTCGCCGAGGAAGGCGTGTGCGGAGCGCTGTGGGCGGACTGGTGGGGCTTCAAGATGGAGGCCTTCGATGGCATCCAGGAGAACATCGCCCTGGTCGACCGCCCGGCCAACAGCTGCGCGATCGTGCATTCGGATTCGCCCGAAGGCATCCAGCGCTTGAACCAGGAAGCGGCCAAGGTGATCGCCAACGCACGCCGCGCCGGGATCGAGATCGCCCCGGAGCGCGCCATGATGTGGCTGACCTCCAACGCGGCGCGCTCGCTGGGCGTGGAGAAGCAGACCGGCAGCCTGGAGGCGGGCAAGATGGGCGACGTGGTGGTCTGGAACGGCAGCCCCTTCAGTTCGTATGCACTGGCCGAAAAGGTCTATGTCGACGGCCACCAGGTCTATGACCGCGAGGACGTGAGGCGGCAGCCGCTGTCGGACTTCATGCTCGGCCAGGAGGCACGCCCATGAGCCGCCGCGTCTCGATCCGCCTGCTTCCGCGGGCCCTGCTGTTGATCGCCGGTGCCTGCGTGGCACCGGCGTTGTTCGCGCAGGACCTGCTGATCCGCAATGCCACCGTGCACACCGCCGCCGCACGCGGCAGCCTGGAACACAGCGATGTGCTGATCCAGGGCGGCGTGATCCGCGCGGTCGGCCCGGGCCTGTCGGCGCCGGCCGGTATGACCGTGGTCGACGCCGCGGGCAAGCCGCTGACCCCGGCGCTGTTCGGCGGCATCACCGACATCGGCATCGAAGAAGTCTCCGGGGAATCGGCCACGGTGGACAGCACGCTCAAGCTGGAAGACCAGCCGCTGCGCCCGGAGTTCGACGTCACCCTCGCCTTCAATCCGGACTCGGTGCTGATCCCGGTCGCGCGGCTGGATGGCATCGGTTTCACCCTGCTCGGGGCCAACACGGGCGGCGGTTTCATCGCCGGCCAAGGGGGCGTGATGCGGCTGGACGGCAGCGCCGATCCGGTCGGCCCGCAGGCGTTGTTCATCCGTCTCGGCGCGTCCGGCGCGGAGCTCACCGGCACTTCGCGCGCCGCGCAGTGGATGCTGCTGGAACAGATGGTCAGCGAAGCGCGCGGGCGCGTCCCGGCCGACTCGCCGCATGCCCTGCTGACGCCCGCCGGACGCGCCACGCTGGCGCGCTATCTGGCCGGCCAGGGCCGGATCGTGGTGCAGGTCGACCGCGCCGCCGACATCCGCCAGCTGCTGCGCTGGGCCGCGCGTGAGAAGGTCAGGATTGCCATCGCCGGCGGTGCCGAAGCCTGGCGCCTGGCCCCGCAACTGGCCCAGGCCGGCGTGCCGGTGTTCGTCGATGGGCTGGGCAACCTGCCGAGCAGCTTCGACCAGCTTGGCGCGACCCTGCAGAACGCCGCGCGGCTGAAGGCGGCCGGCGTCCCGGTCAGCTTCGCCCAGCGCGACGATGCCTCGCACAACGCGCGCAAGATGCGCCAGTTGGCCGGCAATGCGGTGGCCAACGGGCTGCCCTGGGACGATGGCCTGGCTGGCCTGACCCGGGTCCCGGCCCAGGCGCTGGGCGTCGGCGACCGTCTCGGCACCATCGAGCCGGGCAAGCTGGCCGACCTGGTGCTGTGGGAGGGGGATCCGCTGGATGTCGGTCACTACGCCGAGCAGGTCTGGCTGGGCGGCCGCGCGATGCCGATGCGTTCGCGCCAGACCGACCTGCGCGACCGCTACCAGGCGCCAGCCTCCGCCGAACCGCGCGCATACTCGCGCTGAGCCCCTGCACAGGGCCGCTGCCTGCGGCGGCCCTGCGTTCGGCGACCCTGTCGCCCTGCCCCGTGAGCATCCGACCATGGCCCTGTGCTGGTATTTCGATTTCGTCTCACCGTTCGCCTATCTGCACTGGCAGCAGCTCAAGGCCTTGCCGCAGTTCAAGAGCATCGTGCCGGTGCCGATCGCCTTCGGCGCGGTGCTGCATCACCTGGGCAACCTCGGCCCGGCCGAGATTCCGGCCAAGCGGCTTTTCACCTATCGGCAGGCGTTGTGGCAGGCGCGCAGTGCCGGGGTGACGCTGCGTTTTCCGCCGGGCCATCCGTTCAACCCGCTGGCGGTCCTGCGCCTGTGCCTGGCCGCCGGGGCCACCCACGAGACGGTCGACCTCCTGTTCAACTGGATCTGGCGCGACGGCCATGCCGGCGACAGCGCCGCGGCGCTCGCCCTGCCCGGTGCGATGCTGGACATCGCCGATGTCGCCGCGGCGATCAGCGCGCCCGCGGTCAAGGAGGACCTGCGGCGCAACACCGACGCCGCATTGGCCGCCGGGGTGTTCGGCGTCCCGACGCTGGCGATCGGGAGCGAGCTGTTCTGGGGCAACGACGCGCACCCGCTGATGCAGGCCGTACTGGCCGATCCCAGCCTGCTCGAGCAGGGCGAATGGGCCCGGATCGTGGACCTGCCGGTGGCCGTCGAGCGCAGCCGCTGAGGTCGTTCCGCCTCCCCGGTCAGGCAAAGCATCTCGTTTTGAGATAGCGTTCACGTTTCCGAACCTACAACCTGCCGGAGGGGCACAGGATGCGCATCGGAATCGTGGTCGACTCTGCGTGCGATCTGCCGCAGGATTTCATTGAACAACACAACATCGTGCTGCTGCCGATCACCGTCCGCATTGGCGAGGCCGTGCTGGCCGACCATCGCGACGAACAGGCCACACTGAGTTTCCTGCATGCCCACGTCGCCGAGCATGGCGCCGAGGCCGAGACCATTCCGTTCAGCGTCAACCAGATCCGGGATCTGTTCCTGGGCAAGCTGGTGATCGATTACGACCATGTGTTCTGCATGACGATCACCAAGACCCGCAGCCCGATCCACGACAACGCGATGCAGGCCAGCTTCGCGATCCTCAACGACTACAAGCCGGTGCGACAGGCGGCAGGCTTCAACTCGCCGTTCGCGCTGCGCGTGCTCGATACCCAGAACCTGTTCGCCGCACAGGGGGTGACCGCGGTCGAAGCAGTCCGCCTGCGCGACAGCGGCGCGAGCGTGCAGCAGATCCGTGAGCGGCTGGAACTGCTGGCGCACAACGTGCACGGCTACATGATCACCCGCGATCTGTACTACATGCGCGCCCGGGCACGGCACAAGGGCGACCGCAGCGTTGGCCTGATCAGCGCCGCGTTGGGCAGTGCGCTGGACATCAAGCCGGTGCTGCATGGCTACCGTGGCGAGACCGGGCCGGTCGCCAAGATCAAGGGCTTCGACAACGCGGTGCAGAAGCTGTTCGATTTCGTCGGGCAGCGGGTCAAGGCCGGACTGATGACGCCGACGGTATGCATCAGCTACGGCGGCGAACTGGCCGACCTGCAGGCCCTGCCCGGCTACGCAGCGCTGCGCGAGACCTGCCAGGCCCATGGCGTGCAGGTGTTCGAGGCGGTGATGAGCCTGACCGGCATGGTCAACGTCGGCAAGGGTGCGGTGACGATCGGGTTTGCCGACGAGCCGCATACCTTCAGCGCCTGACCCCGTTCTGCACGCGGATTGCACCGCGTCTCTGCCAGCCTTGCCGCATTCAATGGAGGTAACCATGCCCGTAAGTTATGACATCAGCCTGCCGGACCCGGCCAAGGCACGCGGCAACGACCCGGACCTGTCTTTCCACGCCCAGGGCGCGGCGGGACTGGCCGAAGAACTTCAGAACGCCCTGCGCACCACGGTCCTGTTCGACCGCTGGCGCGCCAAGCAGGACGATCCCGACGCAGTCGATCCGCAGTGGGGCGCGACCGATCCGGCCGCCACCGTCACCGGTGCGCAGGACGATCTGCGGATCAACCTCGTCGCCACCACCAGCATCGACAGCGACGTGTTCAAGCAGCGCCTGCGCATGCTGGCCGGCAGTCACTGGGAACTGCGCAACGTCCGCTGAGTGAGGTTGCCCGCGCTGGCGGCGGCCACAGTGGCTGCCGCCAGCGAAGGGCGCGAGTGTCACTCAGCCCGGTTCGCCGCTCGCTTCCACCCGATTGCGCCCACCCCGCTTGGCGGCGTACAACGCCGCATCTGCCGCTGCAAGCAACGCCTCAGGGTCGGCGTCCAGCACCAGGCTCACGGTCCCGACGCCGATGCTGATCGTCACCGGCCGGCCCGCCTCGGCGGACGGCAACTGCAGCTGTTCCACCGCATGGCGCATGCGCTCGGCCAGGGCCGGCGCGCCGTCCAGTGGCGACGACGCCACCACCACCGCGAACTCCTCACCGCCATACCGGGCGACCAGATCGGTGCTGCGCACCGCGCAGCCGGCCAGCGTCGCGGCGACCAGGCGCAGGCACTGGTCGCCGGCCGGGTGACCGTAGCGGTCATTGAAGTCCTTGAAGCAGTCGATATCCACCATCAGCAATGCGATGCCCTGCCCGCTACGCCGCGCCCGCTCCCACGCATCGCGCAGGCTCTGATCGAACTGCCGGCGGTTGGCCAGGCCGGTGAGGCTGTCGATCCGCGACAGCGCATCGAGCTGGTCCTGGCGCGCGAACGAATGCATCTGCATCAGTACGCTGCGCAGGCCCGAACCCAGCGTGGCCAGCACGAACCCCGCCACGGCCAGGTACGGATGGTCGCGGACCATCAGGGCCGACACCACCATCAGCGACACCGCCAGGATCAGCGGGCTGCCGGCACGCACGGCCATCACCAGTGTGCGCGGTACGCGCACGTCGCCGCGTTGCGAAGGTCGCAACGCCATCACCGCCAGCAGCAGGAAGGGCACATCGATCAGCAGATCGACCCGCCCGCCGTAGCTGCCCGCCGTGTCGACATGGTTGATGTACGCGGCCACGCCCAGGTACACCCAGGCGAACACGCACAGCGTGCGGAAGAACACGCGCCGCGACGCGTCCTCGCTGGCCTGCCAGCGCAGCAGCGCGAAGCTGGCGATGAAGATGTTCTCCACATCGAACATCAGCCGCAGGTGTTCGATGCCCTCCTCGCCCGCATCGTTGAGCGTGGCGAAGGAGAACGTGTGGACGAAGAACAGGTAGCCCAGCAGCAGCGCGAGCAGCGCATCGATCAGGCTGAGGTACCACGGCTCGTGCCGCGGATGGGCCATCGCGAAGGTGAGCGGCACGCCGTACAGCACGTACAGCAGCATGCTCAGCCCCGGCGTCGCATCGGCGTTGCCGCGGCCGACCTCCTGGTACATGTTCAACGCCATGCCCGCAGCCCAGAGCCCCATCCCCAGCGCCATCGCGTACCAGCCGACGATCGATGCGCTGCGGCGGCCCCGCCACACACAGGCCAGCGCGGCCAGCAGGGGTGCCCCGATCAGGAACGCATAGGACACCGGCAGCGCATGCGCGGGCAGCAGCACCAGCGCGATGCCGTGGCACAGCAGGTACAGCACCGACAGCCAGACCACCATGCGGCGTCCCATCCCGATGCGGCGTTGCGACCAACATACAAGGTTGCCCGGCACCTGGGGATCAATTCATCCCGCGTTGACGGAGTGGGCGCGGCAGGGCGCCGGGCAGCGCCGGTTACTCTTCCTCGAGCTGCTGGAAGCGTTCCGCCAGGAAATCGATCAGCGCGCGCACCGAAGGCAGCAGCCCGCGCCGCGAGGGGAACACCGCGTGGATGATTTCCCGCCGTGGCGCCCACGCGGGCAGCACATGCACCAGCGTGCCCGCGGCGATCTGGTCGCACACCATCATCCTTGGGAGCTGCACAACGCCCACACCCGCCACCGCGGCTGCGCGCAGGGTCAGCATGCCGCGGGTGACCAGGCGCGGCCGATGATGGATGTCCGCGCGCGTGTCGTCCGGGCCGAACAGATTCCAGACGTGCTCGTTCTGCGGCAGGCCCAGCTCCATGCTTGGCAACGCGGCGAGATCGGCCGGCACCTGTGGCAGGCCCAGCCGCTCAATCAACGCCGGGCTGGCGACCAGGCACTGGCTGCGCTCGGCCAGCACCCGCATCACCAGCTCGGTGTCCTGCAGCGGCGGCGGCCGCACCCGGATCGCGATATCGATGCCTTCGGCAATCAGATCGACCCGGCGGTTGGTGGCGTCCAGCTGTATCTCCACCCCCGGGCACTGCGCCAGGAAGTCGGCAATCATCTCGCCGACGCGCGTGTCCAGCAGCGCGACCGGGCATGCCACGCGGACGATGCCGCGCGGCTCGCTGCGGGTGAGTTCGATCGCTTCCTGCGCGGCCTCGGCTTCGACCAGCATCGCCTTGCAGTGCGCATGGAAGGTCTGGCCGACCTCGGTGACCGAGAAATGCCGCGTCGAGCGTTGGATCAACCGCACCCCCAGCCGCTCCTCGAGCAACGCCACCCGACGGCTGAGCTTGGACTTGGGCATGCCCAGTGCCCGTCCCGCCGGTGCGAAACCGCCGTGATCGACCACCTGGGCGAAATAGTAGAGGTCATTGAGATCCTGCACGGCCGCCTCCAGCGTTCACCAAATAGGACTATGAGGATAGATTCTGCCGACTACCGGCGCCAGCGTCCTGAATCCATCATCTCCTCCATCAGACAGGGGCGTGGCCCCGGAGGAGTTCGACATGAAGAAGATTCTCGGCATCTACAGCGCCCCGAAGGCGCATTGGGTGGGCGACGGCTTCCCGGCCCGGACCCTGTTCTCCTATTCCAGCCACGGCCAGCAGGTCAGCCCGTTCCTGCTGCTGGACTACGCCGGTCCGATGGCGTTCACCCCGGCCGCGCAGCCCCGCGGCGTTGGCCAGCATCCGCACCGTGGCTTCGAGACCGTCACCATCGTCTATGAGGGCGAGGTCGAGCATCGCGACTCCACCGGCGCCGGCGGCACCATCGGCCCCGGCGACGTGCAGTGGATGACCGCTGCCTCCGGCATCCTGCATGAAGAGTTCCATTCCCACGCCTTCACCCGCACCGGCGGCACGCTGGAGATGGTGCAGCTCTGGGTGAATCTGCCGGCCAAGGACAAGATGGCCGCGCCCGGCTACCAGACCCTGCTGGATGCGGAGATTCCATCGGTGGCCTTGCCGGACCAGGCGGGCCGCGTGCGCGTGATCGCCGGTGAGTTCGACGGCCAGCATGGCCCGGCGCGCACCTTCACGCCGATGGATGTGTGGGACCTGCGCCTGCTCCAGGGGCACAGCGCCCGGCTGCCGGTACCGGAGGGACGCCACGTCGCCCTCGTCGTGCTGCGCGGCAGCGTGCAGGTCAATGGCAGCCAGGCCGTGCACGAGGCGCAGCTGGTGATGCTCGATCGCGAGGGCAGTGCGCTCCAGATCGAGGCCAACAACGATGCCACGGTGCTGGTGCTCAGCGGCGAACCGATCGATGAGCCCATCGTGGGCTACGGGCCCTTCGTGATGAACAGCCAGGACGAAATCAGCCAGGCCTTCGCTGATTTCAAGGGCGGCCGCTTCGGCCAGATCGCCCAGGCCTGATGTCCCCGTGCCGGTGCTTCCCACCGGCACGTCCTTTCCCCGCCCGCAGCAGCACGGCGAAGTAATGGATTCCCAGCGCGATTGACGCACCCCTGTCCTCCGTGGCGATGGTCGTTGCCATCGCCATACCCCGGCCGCCCAGCGGCCTCCCCACGCCCAGGAGTATTTCCCATGGCAAGCGAACCCATCCGTGATCCTGTCACCGATCACCTGCTGACCCCGCAGAACGCCGCCTTCATCATCATCGACTACCAGCCGGTGCAGGTGAACTCGATCGCCTCGATGGACCGGCAGTTGCTGGTCAACAACATCGTCGGTACCGCCAAGGCCGCCGTCGCCTACGGGCTGCCGATCGTGCATTCCACGGTCAATGTGCGCAGCGGCCTCAACAAACCGCCGATTCCGCAGCTGCGCAAGGTGCTGGCCGACCATCCCACCTACGACCGCACCACGATCAATTCGTGGGAAGACACTGCATTCCGCGAAGCGGTGCAGGCCACCGGGCGCCGCAAGCTGATCATGACCGCCCTGTGGACCGAAGCCTGTCTGACCTTCCCCGCCCTGGATGCCCTGAAGGAGGGCTATGAGGTGTACGTCGTGGTCGATGCCGTTGGCGGCACGTCCCTGGCCGCGCATGACGCGGGCCTGCGCCGCATAGAACAGGCCGGCGGCAGGATGATCAGCGTCCCGCAGCTGTTCTGTGAGCTGCAGCGCGATTGGCAGCGCCAGGACACGGTGCCGGCGTTCATGGATCTTTTCATCCAGACGGGCGGCACTGCCGGTATCCAGTTCTCCTACGATCGCGAATGAGCGACGCAACGGCCACGCTCCCGCGTGGCCGTTGGGCGGGCATCAACCGTGCAACGCCTTGGCGTGATGCGCGATGTGCTCGCCGATGAAGCTGCTGATGAAGTAATAGCTGTGGTCGTAACCGGGCTGCAGGCGCAGCGTCAGCGGGTGACCGGCGGCGGTGCAGGCGGCCTGCAGCCACTGCGGCTGCAGCTGGCTGTCCAGGAATTCATCGCCACCGCCCTGGTCGACCAGCAACGGCAGGCGCTCGGTGGCCGCGGCGACCAGCTCGCTGGCATCCCACGCCGCCCAGCGGGCGCGGTCCTCGCCGAGGTATGCGGCAAAGGCCTTCTGGCCCCACGGCACGCGGGTCGGCGCGACGATCGGCGAGAACGCCGAGACGCTCCTGTAGCGACCGGGATTCTTCAACGCGATCACCAGTGCCCCATGGCCGCCCATCGAGTGGCCACTGATGCTGCGTGCGCCCGTCGTCGGGAAATGCGCCTCGATCCATGCCGGCAGTTCCTCCACCACGTAGTCGTACATGCGGTAGTGCGCCGCCCACGGCTGCTCGGTGGCGTTGAGATAGAAACCGGCGCCCTTGCCCAGGTCGTAGCCCTCGGCATCGGCGACGTCATCGCCGCGCGGGCTGGTATCCGGCGCGACCAGGATCACGCCATGCTCGGCGGCGTAGCGCTGCGCACCTGCCTTGGTGATGAAGTTCTGTTCGTTGCAGGTCAGCCCGCTGAGCCAGTACAGCACCGGCAGTTTCTGCGTGGCGGCCTGCGGCGGCAGGTAGACGGCGACGTTCATGTCGCAGCCCAGCACCTGCGAAGTGTGGCGGTACACGTCCTGCCAACCGCCGGACGCGGCGCGGTGTTCGATGCGTTCCATGGTGATTCTCCATAGGGGCGGCGCGGATCACGCGCCGCCCTCAGTGATTCAGAAATGCACGACCGAGCGGATCGACTTGCCTTCATGCATCAGGTCGAACGCATCGTTGATCTCGTCCAGGCCCATCGTGTGGGTCACGAACGGGGCCAGTTCGATGTCGCCCTTCATGGCATCTTCGACCATGCCCGGCAGCTGGCTGCGGCCTTTGACGCCACCGAAGGCGGTGCCCTTCCACGAGCGGCCGGTGACGAGCTGGAACGGACGGGTCGAGATTTCCTGGCCCGAGCCGGCCACGCCGATCACCACCGATTGGCCCCAGCCACGGTGCGCGCATTCCAGCGCCGCACGCATCACGTTGACGTTGCCGATGCACTCGAAGGTATGGTCCACGCCCCAGGTGGTCATCTCGACGATGACCTGCTGGATCGGCTTGTCATGATCCTTCGGGTTGATGCAGTCGGTCGCGCCGAACTGCCTGGCCAGTTCGAACTTGGTCGGGTTGGTATCGATCGCGAAGATGCGGCCGGCCTTGGCCTGGCGCGCGCCCTGGATCACCGCCAGACCGATGCCACCCAGGCCGAACACCGCCACCGAATCGCCTTCCTGCACCTTGGCGGTGTTGTGCACTGCGCCGATGCCGGTGGTCACGCCGCAGCCGAGCAGGCACACGTGCTCCGGGTTGGCGTCGGGGTTGATCTTGGCCAGCGAGACTTCGGCCACCACGGTGTACTCGCTGAAGGTCGAGCAGCCCATGTAGTGGTAGATCGGCTCGCCGTTGTAGCTGAAGCGGGTGGTGCCATCGGGCATCACGCCCTTGCCCTGGGTAGCGCGCACGGCCACGCACAGGTTGGTCTTGCCCGAGGTGCAGAACAGGCACTCGCCGCACTCGGCGGTGTACAGCGGGATCACATGATCGCCCGGCTTGACGCTGGTGACGCCCTCGCCCACTTCGACCACGATGCCGGCGCCTTCGTGGCCGAGCACGGCCGGGAACAGGCCTTCCGGATCATCGCCGGACAGCGTGAACGCGTCGGTGTGGCAGACACCGGTGTGGGTGATTTTTACCAGCACTTCGCCTTTCTGCGGCGGAGCGACATCGATCTCGACGATCTTGAGCGGTTCGCCAGCGGCGAAGGCAACGGCGGCACGGGATTTCATGGGGAGCACTCCAAGGCAGGGAACAAGGATGGGCAGTACGCGGTCGCCCGCATACTCATTTCAGATAGGACCGGATCAGCATGCTCATCTCGCGCACGCGCTCGTCGCGCTGCGCATCGGATTTCGCCGGCTGCCCGAACTCTTCGCGCAGATGGGCCTCCATCACCTCGGACATCAGTCCGTTGACGGCACCGCGGATCGCGGCGATCTGCTGCAGCACCGGCCCGCACTCGGCGCCGGCGTCCAGCGCGCGGTCGAGCGCATCGCACTGGCCACGGATCCGACGGACCCGGGCGAGAACGCGCTTTTTTTCCTGCGGTGAATGGGGCATGGGAGCGAGGCCGGTTAACTATACTGGGGGTGAGTATACAGGAGCCGGGGAATCGGGGTCATTGACAGGCCGCCCGCCGGGCAGGAACACTCCACAGCACACGCCGCACGCGTCAGCCGGCGTCATGGATGACATCGCTCTCCCCTTGCAGACGGACCTCTCATGCCAACGTTGCGCGCCGTACTTCCCTATCTCTGCTTCCTCGCCGGCGGCGCTTTCCTGGTGCGTGGCCTGGGCGTGCTGTCATCACGCCTGGCGGATACCACCGCGCAGACGGCGGCGTATGCCGATGGATACGCTGCCGGCCAGACGGCCGCGGCGCTGCTGTTCGTTGGCGCAGCCGCGGGCCTGATCGCGGTGGGATGGCGCAGGCGGCGCCACTGACCATTCAGGCATCGGAAGCATCCACGCATGGCGTGGATCTACCCGTGATTGCGGTGGTTCAACGAAGGGTTCATGGCATCGCATGCAGCGCAGCGGAATGCGTCAGAACGCCGCCTTCCTCAGTGCTGCCGGGCCTTGCGGTCGTTTCGCCAAGCCAGGCACACCCGGACCACCAGCAGGGCGGCGAACGCCACGACCACGCCCTTGACCAGCGGCATCGACGCTGTGCCGGGCTGCGGCCAGAACGCCAGCCACACAAAGGCGACGGCCAGGCCGCTGTAGGCCAGCAGCAGCAACCACTTGGCGGCACGCGCGGAGAACGGCAAGGCAACGGCGGGCGCCGCCGCCAACAGAGCGGCCGCTACGGTGACCGTCCAACGGGCGCCGATCATCAAGGCGATAGTGACCGCGACGCAGACCAGAACCAGTGCGCCGATGATGACGAAATACGCCAGCAGCCAGGAAACAAGCAGGTCGAACAGCTTCCGATTGTGCATCCCTTCCATGTGCCATCTCCTTCTGGTCATACCGCGATGTGATCGCTGAGGGGCGCCCACGAGGCCTCCGCTCGCGAAACCAGCCTACCCAACGGGGACGCGTGCGACCAGTGCAGGCCTCTCCCGCCGGTGTTACCCCCGCAGCAGATCAATGAACGCCCGCAGCGCGGACGACATCTGCCGCTGCCGCGGGTAATACACCGCGAAACCGGCAAACGGCTCACTCCAGTCTTCCAGTACCGCAACCAGCCGACCGTCATCCAGGTACGGACGCGCGGAATCCTCAAGCACGTAGGCGAGGCCAAGTCCGTCCACCACCGCCTGCAGAATCGTGTTCTGGTCGCCGAGGGTGAGTCGCCCCGGCACATCGATTTCCAGCGCCTGGCCATCGCGTTCGAACTGCCACTTGTACAGATGGCCGCTGGCGAAGCGGAACCGCACGCACTCGTGGCGGATCAGATCGCGCGGATGCCGGGGTATCTCGCGTCCTTCAAGATAGGCCGGCGCACCGACGATCAAGCCGCGCAGCGCAGGGCCCAGCGGCACGGCGACCATGTCTTCGGGTACCGATTCGTGCAGGCGCACACCGGCGTCGTAACCGCCGGCGACGATATCGACCAGACCGTCATCCTGGGCCAGCTCCAGACGCACATCCGGATGGGCCAGCAGGAACTTCGCCAGGCGCGGGCCGAGCTGGGTCTGGACCGCAGCGCGGGTGGCATTGATGCGCAGCAGACCGGCCGGTGCGGCACGGAAATGGTTCATCTCCTCCAGCGCGTCATGCACCTGCCCCAGCGCAGGCTGCAGGCGCTCGAGCAGGCGCTGGCCGGCTTCGGTGAGGGCGACGCTGCGGGTGGTGCGATGGAACAGGCCCACGCCCAGGCGCTCTTCCAGCGCGCGGATCGCGTAGCTGACCGCCGAGGTGGACAGCGCCAGCTCGGCGCCGGCCTTGCGGAAGCTGCGGTGGCGGGCCACGGCGGCGAAGGCGGCCAGATGGGTCAGGTTGTCAGTGGCCATGATTATCCCGTTTCACTTGATGAATCATGCCGATATCCTGACTGTCTGTGCACGGGATCGGGGCGTATTGTAAAGCGCCTTTCTACAAACCTGCCAAGGATTCCCCATGTCCCTCGCCCATGGTTATGCGGTGCACGACCAGACCGCGCCGCTGGTGCCGTTCTCCTTCGAACGTCGCCCGGCCGGTCCCGATGACGTCCGCATCGAGATTCTCTTCAGCGGCATCTGCCACTCCGATCTGCACCAGGCCCGCGACGACTGGGGCGGCGCCATGTTCCCGATGGTGCCCGGCCACGAGATCATCGGCCGCGTGACCGAGGTCGGTGCCAACGTGACCCGCTTCAAGGTCGGCGACTTCGCCGGCGTCGGCTGCATGGTCGATTCGTGCCGCCACTGCGCGGCCTGCGATGAAGACCTGGAGCAGTATTGCGAGAAGGGTGCCACCTACACCTACAACAGCACCGAGCGTGACAGCGGCCAGCCGACCTTCGGTGGCTACTCCGACCACATCGTGGTCGAACAGCGCTTCGTGGTGAAGGTATCCGAGACGCTGGACCTGAAGGCCGCGGCGCCCCTGCTGTGCGCCGGCATCACCACCTATTCGCCGCTGCGCCACTGGAAGGTCGGCCCCGGCCAGAAGGTCGGCGTGATCGGCCTGGGTGGCCTGGGCCACATGGGCGTGAAGTTCGCCAAGGCGATGGGCGCCACCGTGGTGATGATCACCACCACCCCGGAAAAGGGTGCCGACGCCAAGCGCCTGGGCGCCGATGAAGTGCTGGTCTCGCGTGATCCGGCGCAGATGAAGGCGCATGCCGGCAGCTTCGATTTCCTGCTCAACACGATCCCGGTCGGGCATGACACCAACCCGTACATGGCGTTGCTCAAGCGCGATGCGACCATGTGCCTGGTCGGCGTGCTGACCGAGCTGGACCCGCCGCCGACCGGCGTGAGCGTGATCTTCGGCCGCAAGCACATCACCGGCTCGGCGATCGGCGGCATGGCCGAGACGCAGGAAATGATGGACTTCTGTGCCGAGCACAACATCGTCAGCGATGTGGAAGTGATCGACATCAAAACCGTCAACGAGGCCTGGGAGCGCATGGCGAAGAACGATGTGCGCTACCGCTTCGTGATCGACATGGGCACGCTGGAAAAAGCGGCCTGATCCCTGGCATGGCGGGCACTGCTGGCAGCGCCCGCCATGCCCCTTCCAGCAGGGTGGCTCATGCGATCTCGTCAGAGGTCGGCAGCTGACCATGCCGCACCACATTGAAGCCTTCCTCAGCCGCAGGCGCGACGAAATGACGTGTGATGTCCGCAAACTCGGCATCACTGGCCGCGAACGGATGCGCGCCGGCTGCATTGCGGGCATGTAGCCGTGCGATGCACAGCGCATCGGGTACATCCAGATAGTGCAGCGCGTGATCCGCCCCGGAATCGACCAGGATGCTTCGAGCCCATGCGCGGGTCTGGACGGTATTGAAGGGAACGTCCAGCACCACCGACATCCCTCCGGCCAGCAATGCGCGTACATGCGGGGCCAGGGTGTCACGCAGACGCGCGGCCAGGCGCACGTAGTCGGCCACCTCAACGATCTCACCGGGAAACAGCGATGCCAACCACGCGTCTTCGCTGATCAGGACATGGCCGGGTGCCGTGCAGAGGTGCCGGGCCAACGTTGATTTGCCTGCGCCGATCTTGCCGCAGAGCAGGTGCAGGGTCGCGACGGGATTGCTGGGTGCGTGCATCGGGGTGCTCCATCAGGGGACGGGATTCCCGCTGGCGGACACAAAAAAACCCGCCGGTCGGGGCGGGTTCTTGCCAGGGCCATTGCGGCCGTGCGCTACTCCACCGCCGTCATGGGCAGCGGATAATCGAACGGGCACGGGCATGGACCATGTCCAAAAGCATACAACAACGCACGAGGATCAGTACGCGAAGTCCTTGAACACCGGATCGATGTTGCCGTTCCATTCGCCGTGGAACAGCGCCAGCTTGCGGTCGGCCGGGGTCAGTCCGGAATCGACGATCTCCTGCAGCACCTCCAGGAACTTGCTTTCATCCTGGCCATCGGCGTTGCGTGCGGCGCGGCGCTTGAGGCCGGCCACGGCGATCTTGAGTGCCTCGCGCGACAGATCGAGCACCGTGCCATTGCGGAACGGCAGCTTCAGCCCATGGCGCGGCACGCCATCACGCAGGACGTTGCGCTCGACCAGGCTGAAATCGCGGACCAGGTCCCACGCGGCATCGAGCGCGGCATCGTCATACAGCAGGCCCACCCAGAATGCCGGCAGCGCGCACAGACGGCTCCACGGGCCCGCATCGGCGCCGCGCATTTCCAGGTACTTTTTCAAGCGCACTTCCGGGAAGGCCGTGGTCATGTGATCGGACCAGTCGCGCAGCGTGGGCAGCTGGCCCGGCAGCACCGGCAGCTTGCCGACCATGAAATCGCGGAAGCTCTGGCCGCTGGCATCGTGGTACTTGCCGTCGCGGTAGGAGAAGTACATCGGCACGTCGAGCAGGTAATCGACGTAACGCTCGTAACCGAAGCCGTCTTCGAAGACGAAGTCGAGCATGCCGGTGCGGTCGTTGTCGGTGTCGGTCCAGATGTGCGAGCGGTAGCTCTGGTAGCCGTTGGGCTTGCCCTCGGTGAACGGCGAATCGGCGAACAGCGCGGTGGCGATCGGCTGCAGCGCCAGCGACACGCGGAACTTCTTCACCATGTCCGCTTCGGTGGCGTAGTCCAGGTTGACCTGCACCGTGCAGGTGCGGGTCATCATGTCCAGGCCGAGCGTGCCGACCTTGGGCATGTACTCGCGCATGATCTTGTAGCGGCCCTTGGGCATCCACGGCATCTCATCGCGCGTCCACTTCGGCTGGAAGCCCATGCCGAGGAAGCCCAGCTGCAGTTCGCCGGCGACCTGCGCCACCTCGTTGAGGTGGGTGCCGGTTTCCACGCAGGTCTGGTGGATGGTTTCCACCGCCGCGCCGGACAACTCCAGCTGGCCAGCCGGTTCCAGGGTCACCGAGGCGTTGTCGCGCAGCAGCGCGATGGTGCGTCCGTCTTCCTGCACCGGATCCCAGCCGAAGCGGGTCAGGCCGTTGAGCAGCGCTTCGATGCCGCGGTCGCCGTCGAAGGTGGGCGGGCGCAGGTCATCCAGGCGGAAGCCGAACTTCTCATGCTCGGTGCCGATGCGCCACTGCGCCTTGGGCTTTTCGCCGGAGGCCAACGTGGCGACCAGTTCATTACGGTCGGTGATCGGCGTCTCGGCGACGTGGCTGGGGCTCGACAAGGGGAGGCTCGCAGAATTCTGGTCAGGGCGGGGATGTGGGGTTCGCGCCCCCGCATCGCAAGGGCGCACTATATCGTGGCGTCCCCTGCCGTCGTGTCACCGTGACGGTTTTCAGCATCCTACTGGCATGGGCTTGACGCTGCCGTGGCCCGGTCGCGGCTGCGAGTCATTCCGCCATGGGCTGCGGCCAGCGCCTAGACTGACGGCATGAGCCGATCCCGACATCAGGAAGTGCATCGCTCCGACCGCGCCGGCTGGCTGCGTGCCGCCGTGCTGGGCGCCAATGACGGCATCGTCTCGGTCGCCGGCCTGGTGGTCGGCATCGCCGCCAGTGGCGCCTCGGCCTCGACGATTCTGGCCACCGGCATCGCCGGGACCGTGGCCGGCGCGATGTCGATGGCGGCCGGTGAGTATGTCTCGGTGCAGTCCCAGGCCGATACCGAGCGGGCCGACCTGGCATTGGAAAAGCGTGAATTGCGCGAAGACCCCCACAGCGAGCTGGAGGAGCTGGCGGCGATCTACAGGCACCGCGGGTTGAGCCCCGCACTGGCGCACGAGGTGGCGACCCAGCTCACCGCACACGATGCGCTCGGTGCCCACGCCCGCGACGAGCTGGGGATCACCGAGGAGCTGCGCGCGCGCCCGATGCAGGCGGCCCTGGCCTCGGCCGCAGCATTCGTTGGAGGCGCGGCGTTGCCGGTACTGACCGCCCTGCTCGCTCCGCATGCCGTCGTCGGCCAGGCCACCACCACGGTCACGCTGCTGGGGCTGTCGCTGACCGGCATGCTTGCCGCGCATGTCGGCGGTGCCCCGCGCCTGCGCGGCGCGCTGCGCGTGACCTTCTGGGGCGCGATCGCAATGGCGGCGGCCGCCTTGGTCGGCCGCCTCTTTGACGTGGCAGGCTGAGCGATGTCCATGGCGATCGATCCAACCGCCTCCCTGCTGGCGACCCTGGCCAGCCTGGCGGACTGCCAGCGCGCGGACGGCTATGCCTGCATCACCGCGCGCCGCGAGCACGGTGCCTCGTCGGTGGAGATTCCACAGCCGCAGTTCGCGATCCTGCTGCAGGGACGCAAACAGGTGCGCACCGCGCAGCAGTCCCTGGAATTCGCACCGGGCGATCTGTTCCTGATCACGCGCCGCTGCCGCATCGATGTGGTCAACATTCCCGATCCGCACAGCGGCCTGTACCTCAGTGCGATCGTACCGATGTGCGCCGAAGCGCTCACGGCCGCGCGGGCGCTGTGGAATGAACCCTTGCCCGAGGCCGGCGATGCGCTGGCCAGGCTGCCACTCGTCGAGCATGGCGCGACCCTGCTGCAGTGGCGGCAGGCGCTGGAACACGGTCAGTACACCGAAGCACGGCTGGCCTTGGCATCGCTTGCCGTGGCGTTCTGCCGGCGCGGGCACGGCAGCCTGCTGGTTCCCCCCGAGCCCAGCCTGGGTGAGCGCATCCGCGATCTGATCGCCGCCCAGCCCGAACGCGACTGGCAGTCGCGCGATTTCGAAGCGCAGCTCGGCCTCAGCGGTGCGACGCTGCGCCGGCGGCTGGCCAGCGAGCAGTCCAGCGTGCGCGAACTGATCACCGATGCACGGCTGGCGCATGCCATGGGCCTGCTCTACACCACCCGCCTGCCGTTGAAGACGGTGGCCGCGCGCGTCGGCTACCGCTCGCTGGGCAGCTTCAGCAAACGCTTCGTCGAGCGCTACGGGCTGGAACCGGCGGCGATCGGCAACAGCTGAGCGCGAGCGGATCGCGCGGCATTCTGAGCGGAACGCAGCCCGCAGGACGCGCAGCATGGGGACACCGCGGCGCTGCCGCCCTGTACGGAATCCGTCATGTCCTTCCCCCGCGTTTGCACGCTCGCCACCGCCCTGCTGCTGGCCGCTGTCGCCGGCCCCGCACTGGCCACCACCCCGCACGCCCCGCGCGAGCAGGTGCCTGGCGTGTATCACCAGCAGATCGGCACACTGCAGGTCACGGCGTTGTTCGATGGCACCGTCGCACTGGGCCGACAGGCGCTGGTCGGGATCGCGCCCGGCGCGGTCACCCGGCTGCTCGATCACCGCTACGTGCCCGAAGATGGCAAGGGCCTGCAGACCGCCGTCAACGCGTACCTGGTGCAGCAGGGCGATCACCTGACCCTGGTCGACACCGGCACCGCGCAGTGCTTCGGTCCCGGGCTGGGCCAGGTGCTGGGCAATCTGCGCAAGGCCGGCTACGACCCGGCCGAGGTGGATGATGTCGTGCTCACCCACGCCCATCCCGACCACCTGTGTGGCCTGCTCGATGCGCAGGACAGGCTCGCCTACCCGAATGCCACGGTGTGGCTCTCGGCCGCCGATGCCGCGTATTGGCTCGACCCGGCCAGGGAAGCGACCGCACCGCAGGGCGTGCGCTTTGCCTTCGCGTTGGCGCGCAAGGCAGTGGCGCCGTATGCGGCGAGCGGGAAATTGAAGCGCTTTGCGCCTGGCGACCACTTGCCGGCCGGCATCACCGCATTGGACAGCCATGGGCATACGGTCGGCCATGTGTCCTATCGCATCGATGGCGGCGCCGGGCAGCAACTGCTGGTCTGGGGCGACCTCGTGCATTTCCACGCGGTGCAGTTCGCGCAGCCGCAGGCGTCGTTTGAAGCGGACAGCGACCGCGTGGCCGCGATCGCCAGCCGGCGCCGGATGATGGCGCAGGCGGCAGATCAGGGCTGGTGGGTGGCGGGCGCGCACCTGCCGTTCCCGGGGCTGGGACACGTGCGTCGCGAAGGTGAGGCGTTTGCCTGGGTGCCGGGCGAATTCGCACCGCTGCCGGCGGAATGAGGGGACACGACCGCGCCGTACAACGGGCGGCAGGCGCATTCCGGTAGTGCCGGCCGCTGGCCGGCTCCCGATACATCTGATGGAAGTGCAGCCGGCC
>NZ_JBDJMB010000016.1:0-82396 GCF_039673645.1 Stenotrophomonas sp. TWI700
GCTCCGCAGGGCTGCCGGCCAGCGGCCGGCACTACCCACCGAGCGCTGGCCGATACCCCGCGTCTCAGCGCGTCTCGAACCGCTCGTCGAAGAACTCATCCAGTGCCTTCCACGCACGCTTGGCGGCACGCGGGTTGTACACGCAGCCCGGCGGGCTGTTGGCGTCCGATTCGGCGAAGCAGTGCACCGCGCCGCTGTAATTGGTGAATTCCCAGTCGACCTTGGCCGCGTTCATTTCCTGCTCGAAGCTGGCGATGTCCTCCTTGCTCACGCTTTTGTCGTCGGCGCCATTGAGCACCAGCACGGACGGATGCGTGCCACCGGCCTTGGCCGGCAGCGGCGAGCCCAGCCCGCCATGCAGGCTGACCACACCGGCCAGCGGCGCACCGGCGCGCGCCATCTCGAGCACGGTCGTGCCGCCGAAGCAGAAGCCGACCGCGCCGATCCGACTGGCATCCAACGGCGCCTTCCCTGCCTGGGCCTTGAGCACCTCGATCGCCTTCAGCGCACGCGCCCGCAGCACCGGACGGTCATTGCGCAGCTTGGTCGCCACCGGCCCGGCCTCGGCATCGGTCTTCGGGCGCACGCCCTTGCCGTACACATCGGCGACCAGCACCACGTAGTCGTCGCCGGCCAGCTGCTTGGCCTTGGCGATGGCCGAGTCGTTGACGCCCTTCCAGTTGGGCACCATCACCAGCCCCGGACGCTTGTCGTTGTCACCGTCGTCGTAGACCAGCACGCCACTGAAGGTGGTGCCATCCTGGGTCCACTCCACCGGCTTGGCCTGCATCGCCGCCAGCGCGGGCAGCGCCGTCATCCCCAACAGCACCGCCGCACCCCACCGCCATTGCCTGTTCATGCGTCTGCTCCCGACAGAAAGAGCCCCGAGTGTATGACGGCCGGTTGACGGGACCGTGTAGAAGCGCCGGGTCCGTGTGCCCCCCGTGATCCGGCAGACCGGCCGCGCCCGGGTAAGCCGCGCCTCATGTGAATTAACCACCTCCGTCCCTGTTATTGAATTAACTACCTCCGTCCCTGTTATGGCAGGCTGGCCGGCCCTGTTTACGGAACACTTCATGAGCCTTGTCGACCGTTTCCTGTCCGGCCTGGTGCCGCGCCTGCCCGAAGACGATGCGCGGATGTGGGCCTGGGTCGAAGGGGCCAGCGCCGCCGACCTGGCGCGCCTGCGCGAGCGCTGGCCGCAGGTGCCCGAGAGCCTGCTCGCACTGCTGGCGCGGGTCGATGGCACGCATTTCCGCCCATACCCGGGTGGCGAGGTCGTGGTGTTGATGCTGGGCTCGGACGTCGAAGAGGGGCATTACCCGTACTACCTGCGCTCGGTGGACCAGGTCTTCGAGGACAGCGCGCAGTGGGATGACAGCATCCGCTCGATCTACGAGGAATGGCTGGAGGAAGACCCCGAGATTCTCGGCGACGGCATCGATGCCGACCTGCCGATGGGCAAGCGCCTGTGCTTCTCGCACTGCATGAACAACGGCGGCAGCTCGATGCTGTATCTGGATTTCGATCCCGCCCCCGGTGGCACGATCGGCCAGGTGCTGCGCTATCTGCACGACCCCGACAGCTACCGGGTGATCGCGCCGAGCTTCGATGCCTACCTGCAGCAGCTCATCGAAAACGACTACGCCTTCATCGATGAGGAAGAGGTCTGACGCGACTCAGGCGATCCCGATGCCCGGGATCGCCGTGATCTGGTCCGGATCGAAGCCGGCCAGTTCAGCGAAGTGGCGGCCACGGGCGACGTAGTCGCGGTATACGCCATAGCTCGGCGCTCCCGGGGACAGCAACACCACCCCGCCCTGCCCGCCCAGCGCCTTGCCGGCCAGGTCCATGGCCTCGGGCAGGTCAACAGCGGCATGCAGCCCGAAGCGGCCCGCATCGGCCAGTGGCTGCAGCAGCGCGTGGATGCGTGGCCCGTTGGCCCCCATCGTGACGATCTCCACCGGCGGCACGTCGTGCGCCATGTGCGCGACGAAGTCGTGCCAATCCAGGCCACGATCATGTCCACCGACGAGCAGCGCGATGCGTCGCCCGGCGAAGCACTCCAGCGCGGCCAGGCTCGCGTGCGGCGTGGTGCTGATCGAATCGTTGACGAAGGTGATGCCGTCGCGCATGCCGATCGTCTGCAGGCGGTTGGGCAGCGGGCGGAAATCCTGCACCGCCGGGGCCAGCCCCACCGCGTCCAGGCCCAAGGCCTCGATCGCGGCCAGCACCGCGCACAGGTTGCCGCGGTTGTGCCGGCCCGGCAGCGGCGTATGTGAGGTGTCGAACACCGCCTGCTCACCGCGATGCACGACATCGCCACGCATATGCCAGCCCTGCGGCTGGTTGAACCAGATGACCTCGCTCTCAGGCAGCGACACCCCTGCCAGGTGCGGGTCGGCGGCGTTGAGCACCGCGATCCGCGGCGCGGCCTCGGTGACCAGCCGCAGCTTGTCCTCGATGTAGCGTGCCTCGCTGCCGTGCCAGTCCAGGTGCTCGGGGAACAGGTTCAGCACGATGGCGACCTGCGGGTGCGCGCCACTGCGCGCGACCTCACCGGTCTGGTAACTGGACAGCTCCACCGCCCAGTACCGCGGCGCCGGCTGCGGGTCCAGCACTTCCAGCAGCGGCAGGCCGATGTTGCCGATCAGCCCGGTGCGCGCGCCCGAGGCGCGCAGCAGATGCGCCAGCAGCGCGGTAGTGGTGCTCTTGCCCTTGGTGCCGGTCACGCACACGGTGTCGTGCACGATGCCGTCGGCGGCGGCCTGTTCGGCGAACCACAGCGAGGTACCGCCGATGAACTGCGTGCCCTGCGCCGTGGCGTGCAACGCAGCTTCGCCATACGGGCTGATGCCCGGCGACTTGATCACCACCTCGAACGCGGCCAGTGCCTCGCCGCTGACATCCGAACGGACCGTCAGCGCGCCGTGGGTTTCCTCGTGCGCACCGGCAGCCTCGGCCTCCGGGCAGAACAGGGTCAGCGGCAGCGACGGCAGCCGCTGCTGCAGGACGCGGAACGCCGCGCGTCCCTCGCGTCCCCATCCCCACAACGCAACGCGCTTGCCTTCAAGCTGCGAAATTCGCACGCAGACGCTCCCAGATCGCCGGCGGGATGCGGTGTTCGCCTTCCAGCGCCAGCAGCGGCTCGATCTGCAGTTCGGTGGCCTCCAGCTGCGGGCGGATCTCGTGGACGAAGCGCTTCACCAGCGCGTCTTCATTCCATTCCGGTCGCGCGGCCAGGGTCGCCATCGCGGCGCGCGATTCGCGGCCTTCGCCCACGCACTCGAACGGTTTGTGGTCCTGGAATTCCAGAAGTGCATCGAAGCCCGGGGCCTGCTCGATATCGTCGAGCAGGTTGCGGCCGAAGATGCCGACCAGGCGCATCTTCGGCATGAACGGGGCCAGCGCCAGGAACACGAAGTGGCACTTCGGGCAGACGCCGCACCAGCGGTTCACCGGGCGCTCGCCCAGGATGTGGAAATTGCGGTTGCAGCTGGAGAAATGCGCGTCGTAGACATCGCTTTTGGCGAACTGACGCGCCACCGCCAGCTCCGAGAGCGGGCGCAGCAGCGAGTAATAGTGCAGGTCCGCGGCGACGTGCCGTTCCAGATGCTCGCCGAAGGCCTGCTCGAACGCCCAGCCCTTCGACCACTGGTGATTGACCTCGCCCGTGCCCGGAATCTGGCTGCCATAACTGGCCGAGCGCTCGTTGGAGAACACCACCTGGTCCACGCCCTGCAGCAGCGCGGCCAGCACCATGATCGCCGAGTTCACCGCGGTGACCGGGATATGGCCGTTCCAGGCGCCCTGGCGGTTGAGCTCGAACAGCTCCGGGGCCAGCGTGCGGCCGATGTTGAGGATCGGCAGGCCGGTGCGCTCGGCGCAGGCGCGGATCAGCTGCGAGCCGCCGATCCACGTGACCGTTTCGGCGATGCCCAGGCTGCGCAGCGCTTCGATGCTGACCAGCGAATCCTTGCCGCCGCCGATGGCGACCAGCGCGTGTTCGCGCAGGCCCAGTGCCGGCGCCGCGAAGGCCTCGCCCTCCACCGGCAGGCGGAAGCGGCCACGCAGGTTCAGGCCATTGCGGTAGGCGAATTCGCCCAGGCCGTTGAGGTACACGGTCTCGACCAGCGCCGCGGTCGCCGCATCGATCGTGTAGCTGTCGATGCGCACCTGCTCGGGCACGCCGGCCTTGTAGTAGCTCACGCCGGCGATCAGGTGCAGCAGGCGCAGGGCGCGCTGCACCGCCTCGGCGCGGTCACCCTCGAGCACGAACGGCGCGCCCGGGATGGTGACCGTCTCGATCAGCTCCGGGCCGTCATCGAAGGCGTAGACCAGCTGCGCCACGCCGGTGTCCGCGGCGAATTCGCAGCGGACGAAGCGGAAGACGGCAACCTGGTGTTTATCAAAAGCAGTCATGGTGTATCCGGTTTGAAAGGCGACAGGCAGCGGTCAAGGGCCATCATCGATGACGTCCTCGCGCGGCAGCTCGCGCTGGTTGTAGGTATTGGCCATGACGTAGCCGTACGCGCCCGCGTCGGCGATCAGCATCACATCCTCCGGCGCGGTCGAGGCCGGCAGGCGGCGGCGCTTGCCGAACACATCGCTGGATTCGCAGATCGGCCCGACCACATCGAACATCGCTTCGGAGTAGCCGCTCAGGCGGCTCAGGTTCTCGATGTCATGCCAGGCGTCGTACAGGGCCGGACGCATCAGCGTGTTCATGCCCGCATCCAGGCCGACACGGCGGATGCCGTCCTTCTCGACCACCTGGGTGGCCCGCGCCAGCAGCACGCCGGACTCGGCCACCAGGTAACGACCCGGCTCGATCGCCAGCCGGAACGCGGGGTGCACCGCCTTCACTTCGGCCAGGCCAACGGCCCAGGCCTCCAGATCGAACGGCTCGTCATCGGCGCTGTACGGGATCGGCAGGCCACCGCCGATGTCGATGGTCTCGACGCTGCCGATGCGGCGGGCGAACCCGGCCAGTTCATCGCACATCAGGCGCCAGTGCTGCGCGGTTTCCACGCCGCTGCCCAGGTGCGCATGCAGGCCGACCACGCGGGTGCCCAGCTCGCCGGCGATGCGCACGAACTCATCCACGCGGGCGATCGGCAGGCCGAACTTGGAGTCCTTGCCACCGGTGCGGACCTTGGCATGGTGGCCTTCGCCACGGCCCAGGTCCACGCGCAGCCACAGCTCGCGGTTGCTGAACAGTTCCGGCCAGCGCTGCAGCGCTTCCACGTTGTCCAGGGTGACGGTCACGCCCAGCGCGAACGCGGCATCGTACTCGGCGTGCGGCGCGAAGCTCGGTGTGAACAGCACGCGCTTGGGCGACAGCGTCGGCAGCGTGTTGAACACGTGCTTGAGCTCGCCGTGCGAGACGCACTCCAGGCCGAAGCCTTCCTGCTCCAGCACTTCCAGGATGGCCGGGTGCGAGTTGGCCTTGATCGCGTAGTAGCGCTGGTCGATGGCCTTGATCGCGTTCAGCGCGCGCGCACGCGCCCGCACCGTGGCCAGGTTGTACACGTAACGCGGCGTACCGGCCTGGGCGAGGGTCAGCAGGTGCTCGCGCTGGCCGCGCCACCAGGCGGTTTCGCGCGGGCGGATGGTGCCCGCGATTTCACGCCAGCGCGGGCCGAACACTTCGCCCTCTTCCACCGGCATCGCGCCGCTGTCGATCAGCTCGGCGTGCAGGATCGGCAGCAGCCCATCCGCATCGGCCTCGTCGATGACGAAGGTCAGGTTCAAGTCGTTGGACGACTGCGAAATCATGTGCACGCGTTCGCGGCCGAAGGTGGCCCACACGTCCGAGAGCTTGTGCAGCATCGAGCGCATGCCGCGGCCGACCAGGGTGATCGCCGCGCACGGCACGATGATCTTGACCTTGCAGATCTGCGACAGGTCGGCTGACAGCGCGGCCAGCACATCGGTGCTGACCAGGTTTTCGGACGGGTCCAGCGAGACGGTCACGTTGGTTTCGGCCGAACCGATCAGGTCGACGGAGAGGCCATGCTTCTTGAACAGCCCGAACACGTCGGCCAGGAAGCCGACCTGCTGCCACATGCCGATGCCTTCCATCGAGACCAGCACGATGCCGTTGCGGCGGCTGATCGCCTTCACGCCCGGCACCGCCGCGGCGTTGCCATCGATGCTGGTGCCCGGCAGCTCGGGGCGTTCGGTATCCAGGATCGCCATCGGCACGCCGGCATCGCGGCACGGCTTGATCGAGCGCGGGTGCAGCACCTTGGCGCCGGTGGTCGCGATTTCCTGCGCTTCGTAGTAGTCCAGGCGGGTCAGCAGGCGCGCATCCGGCACGTCCTTCGGGTTGGCGCTGAACATGCCCGGCACATCGGTCCAGATCTCCACGCGGCTCGCGCCGAGCAGTGCACCGAAGTACGCCGCGGACGTATCCGAACCACCGCGACCGAGGATGGCGGTGCCACCATCGGCGTGGCGGGAAATGAAGCCCTGGGTGATCAGCATGCGGGTCGGCTGGGCGCGGAAACGCGTGGCCCAGTCGGTCTCGGCACGCCACTGGCAATTCACCGACAGGCGCTGCGACCACTCGCTCTGGCTGGGCTGCGGCGGCAGCGCATCAAGCCATTCGCGCGCGTCCATCCAGCCGAAATCCAGGCCGCTGGCGCGCAGGTAGGCGGCGCCAACGGTCGAGGACAGCAGCTCGCCCTGGCCCAGCACCTCGGCCTGCCACTCCAGCGGCCGCCCGGCGGCGCGCGGATCGTCCAGCAGCCCGGAAAGCGCGGCCAGGCGGACGTCCAGCGCGGTGGCGTCCAGCTCGAGTTCGGTCAGGAATTCACGGTGGCGCGCGACCAGCGCGGCGACGCGGTCGCGGCTGTCGGCGGCGCCATCGGCGATCGCGGTGAGTTCATTGGTCACCCCGGACAACGCCGACACCACCACCAGCACGCGCGAGCCCGTCTCTTCCGCCCGTTTTTTCGCCAGTTTGCCGATGGTGTCCCAGCGGTGACGACGCGACACGGAGGTGCCGCCGAACTTCAGTACGATCCAGCGATCGACAAGGGGGGAAGCTGACATGGAGGTGGAGGTTTGGGTAGTGAGGGGGATCGCCCGGCACGCCGGGCCGAACCCCCGATTCTATGCCAAGCCCGGCCGTTGCAGGGCCCGGGCGGCCCCGGCGGGCCGGATTTGTGCCGACACCGGTCCACGCGCCGCCGTACACGGCCCGGGAGGGGGCGCCGGTTGGTAAGCTGCCCGCCCGTTTTCGTCGAGCGTACCGCCATGACCTCCCGTCGTTTCCTGCAGCTGGATGTGTTCTCGCCCTACCCCGGCGCCGGCAACCCGTTGGCCGTGGTGCTCGATGCGCAGGGCCTGGACGAGGCGGCGATGCAGGCCATCGCCCGCTGGACCCGGCTGCCCGAGACCACCTTCGTGTTCCCGCCGCAGGCCCCGGGCGCCAGCTACGGCATCCGCATGTTCAGTCCGCAGAAGGAAGTGCCGTTCGCCGGCCATCCGAGCGTGGGCACCGCCCATGCGGTGCTGGAACTGGGCCTGGCCGCGCCGGTGGAGGGCGTGCTGATCCAGGACGGCATCGCCGGGGCCCTGCCGCTGCGCGTGGACGGCACCGGTGAGGCCCGCACCATCGCGATCCGCACCCCGCGCGCGGCCGTGGCCGAAGTGACCACCGCCGCCGATCCCCGCCTGCAGGCCGTCCTGGCCGGTTGGTCGCTGGGCAGCCTGCCGCCGGCGCGCATGGCCGGTGGCCGCAGCTGGTGGGTGGTGGAACTGGCTGACGAAGCCGCCCTGCGCGCGCTCACCCCGGAGTGGGACGCCGTGGCAACGCTGGCCGAGGCGACCGACAGCATGGGTGTGTTCGCCTATGCGCGCAGCCAGGGCCAGGCCTGGGATCTCGCGGTCCGCGCCTTCGTCGGCAATGGCCGTCGCTTTGAAGATGCCGCGTCCGGTGCGGCCAATGCCGTGCTCGCCGCCTGGCTGGACAGCCGCGACGCGCTGCCGGGCACCGCGCACGGGTACGTGGTCAGCCAGGGCCGGGAAGTCGGCCACGATGCACGCCTGACCCTGCGCATCGACGATCATGGTGACGTCTGGTCCGGCGGCCAGGTGCAGACCGTCATCCGCGGCACGCTGGACTGGTAAACCCGCCGCGCCTCAGCGCGCCGCCTCGTATACCGGTGCGCCATCGACCCAGGTCGAGCGCACCTGCAGGTCGGCCAGCCCGGCCGGCGGCACGCTCAGCGGGTCGCGGTCGAGCACGACGAAGTCCGCGCGCAGTCCCGGCTGCAATCGTCCCACCTGGGCTTCGTCATGCCCTGCCCAGGCGGCGTCGGCGGTGAAACCCCGCAGTGCTTCCGCCGCCGTCAGGCGCTGATCGGGCTGCCAGCCCCCCGGTGGCTGGCCGGCACGATCCTGCCGGGTTACCGCGGCGTACAGGCCCAGGCGTGGGTCGACCTGCTCGACCGGAAAATCCGAGCCGAGCGCGAGCCGCGCACCGGAGGCCAGCATCCGTCGCCACGCATAGGCACCAAGGATGCGCTCGGGACCGACCCGATCCTGCGCCCAGCCCATGTCCGAGGTGGCGTGGGTAGGCTGCATGGAGGCGATCACGCCGAGCTGGGCGAAGCGCGGAATGTCCTCCAGCGCGACCACCTGCGCATGCTCGATCCGCCAGCGATGGTCGCTGCCGCGGCGCTCGCCCAGCACCTTCTGATAGGTGTCCAGTGCGATCCGGTTGCCGCGGTCGCCGATCGCATGGGTAGCGACCTGGACATGACAGGTATCGGCCCTGCGCACCGCCGTTTCAAAGTCGTCGGGTGAGGTCACCAGCAATCCACGGTTGTGCGGGTCGTCGCTGTAATCGGCCAACAGCGCGGCCCCGCGGCTGCCCAGCGCGCCATCCATGAACAGCTTCACCCCGCGCATTTCCAGGCGGCCACCGGCGTGCTGGTACGCGCCCTGTGCACAGAGATCCGCCAGGGCATCGCCATTGCCATCGGCATACGCATCGATGCGCAGAGGCAGCTTGCCGGCATCGGCGAAGCGGCGCATCAGGGCCAGATCAGCGCGCGATACGCCCATGTCGTGCACGCCGGTCAGGCCCTGGCTGACCGCCTTGTCCAGGGCGCGGGCCAGCATCTGCTCGCGCGCGGCCTCGCTCGGTGCCGGGATCGCGGCCTGCACGAGCGACATCGCTTCATCGACGAACACCCCGCTCGGTTGCCCCTTGGCATCGCGCACGATGCGCCCACCGGCCGGTTGCCAGCTGCCCTTCAACGCGCGTTGCCCGGGCTGCCGTGCGACGGCACGCAGTGCCGCGCTGTTGCCCCAGCCGGCATGGCCATCGATGCGGCCCAGCCAGACCGGCCGGTCCGGGAACGCCGCGTCGAGATCGGCCACGGTCGGGAACTGTTTGTCCGGCCAGCGATTCTGGTCCCAGCCGCTGCCCAGCAGCCAGCCCTCGGGATTGTCAGCCGCGAAGCGCTGCAGCCGCGCGACGATGTCCCGGGTACTGGTCGCGCCGGTGAGGTCGGCCTGCATCAGGGTGCCGCCGAGGAACATCAGGTGGGAATGCGCGTCGATCAGGCCCGGAATCACGGTTGCCTGGCCGACGTCGGTCAATGCCGCGAGTGGATACAGCGTGAGCATCGCCTGCCGGTCACCGACCGCAAGCACGCGCCCGGTATCGGTATCCCAGGCCAGCGCAGTGGCGGCCGGTGCATCGGGATCGCCGGTGTGGATCGTCGCAGCGGTCAGCAGGCGGACATCGGCCTGCGCGGTGCCGGCCAGCAGGCAGGCGATCAGGGCGGCAAGAGCGGTCGGACGCATGCAGAAACCCCACAACAGGAAAGCGGCGACTATGCGGCCGCCGCTTTCCCATCACAATCTGCTGTGCACCAATCCATCTGCGCGGATCAGCCGGCCAGCTCGGCCTCGAGCGTGATCGGTACCGCGCTGAGTGCCTTGGACACCGGGCAGTTCTGCTTGGCGTCATCGGCGATGGCGCGGAACTGGGTGGCCTCGATGTTCGGCACCACGGCCTTCACCTTCAACGTGATCTGCGACAGCTGCGGGCCGCCTTCCATCGAGAGGTCGACCTTGGCTTCGGTATCCAGCGAGGTCGGCACGAAACCGGCCTCGGTGAGCTTGGCCGATAATGCCATCGTGAAGCACCCGGCGTGCGCGGCGGCGATCAGTTCTTCCGGGTTGGTGCCCTTCTCGTCGCCGAAGCGGCTGCTGAAGGCATAGCGGGTTTTGTCCATCAAGCCGCTCTGGGGCGTACTCAATTGTCCCTTGCCTGTCTTGAGGTCACCTTCCCAATGCGCGGTGGCATGACGCGAAATACCCATCGTTGATCTCCTGCGGGATGAATGGCCTGGCCAGCCTAGACCGGTCCGCGTTAGCACCGTGTCTGGCTGCCGTCAGGCGCTCGGCAGGCGCCGCCCCAGCTGAATCGGATTTCAATACGGATGCTGTTTTCAAGTGGTTTTCGTGCGACAGTCGGGGTGCGACGGTCCATGACCGATGGCCTCCGCCGCGAGGGCGGACCCTGTTTTTTGGCTATGACCTGATGCACTGCGGTAACGAAGGGCGTGGAAAACACGAATTTTTATGCATTTGCCTATTGGCGGCGCCCCATAGTTGCCCTACATTTCGCTTGCCGACGGGGTTCGGCGCGACCAAACAACCAACCGTTCACGGAACAGGAAACCATGGCAAAGACCGCTAAGAAGGCTGCCCCGAAGAAGGCAGTAAAGAAAGTCGCTACGAAGGCAGCCGCGAAGCCGGCCGCTCCCAAGCCGATCAAGGAAGTGCTGAGCAAGTCTGGTCTGGTTGCACACATCGTTGAAGCGTCCGGCGTTGTCGCCAAGGACGTGCGCGCCGTGCTCGCCTCGCTGGAAGGCGCCGTCGCCGCTTCGGTGCACAAGAAGGGCGCTGGCAGCTTCACCCTGCCGGGCCTGCTGAAGATCTCCACCGTCAGCGTGCCGGCCAAGCCGAAGCGCAAGGGCATCAACCCGTTCACCAAGGAAGAGCAGTGGTTCGCCGCCAAGCCGGCCTCCACCAAGCTGAAGGTGCGTCCGCTCAAGAAGCTCAAGGACGCCGCGCTCTAACACGCGCGCTTCCTGCAGCACCTGGACGGGACGGCTCACGCCGTCCCGTCTTTTTTTGGATTTTGCGAGGGGCCTGCCGGTCGCTGCGGGGCTCGGCGTGCGCAGCGAAACACAGCGTTTCCGAACACGCGTCGGGGGAGCAAAGCGCACGGAAACACCTGCCCTGCCGCGATCCACGGCATGGCAGAGCCGACCGGAACGCACAGGGTGGAACACTGCGTGCGACCGCGCCTGTCGTCGAGGTACGGATCGCAGCCTATGGTGGCCTTGTCCCCACCGTGCAGGCAGCCATGGCCAGCTCTTCTTCCCAGCGTTACCGCATCACCGTCACCCCGATCGAAAAGGACGGCCTGCAGTGCAGCGGGCGCTGCACCATCGAGCTGGAACATCGCGCGCAGCAGGACTGGATGCGCCTGCTAGAAACCGCGCGGCGCACTACCGGGCTCAGCGGTGACGAGCGTGCCGCGGCGATCGTCGCCACCCAGTTGCTGCGCGATCTCGCCCGGCGCCACGCCGACGAACCCGACCATCCGTTGACCGTGCTGCAGCCACAGCTGGAGGAGGTACTGGCCGCGCTGGAATCGATCCAGGGCGCGCCCTGAACCAGGCGCCTGCGGCGGCGCTACACTCGGCGCTCTCCGGGGAGACTCCTGCATGCGCCGTGCCGTCCTGTTACTGCCGCTGCTGATCCTGCACGGCTGCTCCTGCCAGCCGCATGCCGCTGCGCCCGATGCCGTCGTGGCGGCGGACAACGCCGCCGCACCAGAGGCGTCGGGCGAGGACGCGTCGCCATCACCGTCCCTCTCCACGCCGATCGCTGCCGCCCCCAGCGCGGTGGCTGCCGACGCGCTGGATGAGCCCTCGGTGGTCCACCGCTACATCAGCGCCCTGGCGCAGGGCGACCTCGCCACCGCCGATGCCCACTGGACCGGCGGCGGACCGGGCGGCCATCCCGACGATGCGGTCCTGCGTGCACTGCCCGGGTTCCGCGGGCTGCGCATCAAGACCCAGGCACCGATCGCCCGCGACACGGCCACGCCCTCGCGGCTGCGCGAAGTGCCGGTCCAGATCCGGGTCGGCACGGCAACCGGCACGCTGCGCTTCGAGGGCTGGTATCGGCTGCAGCCCCGCGTGGATGGCAGCGGCTGGGAAATCCATGGCGCCTCGATCCAGCCGGTGGTGAACTGACCGCAGCGGAAAGGACGTTGATCCGCGGGCGCGTACGTCAAAGCTGGATTCAGCCGCACGCGCTATTGTTGGGCTCTCATTCCCCACGGCCTGCCGCCATGAACGTTCGCCCGCTGTTGTCCCGCCTCGCCGCCTGCACCGTGCTGCTTGCCGCCGCCATTGGCGCGCAGGCCGCACCCAGCGTCTCCGGCCGCCAGTTGTCGGTCGGTGCCACCGATGTGCAGCAGTATCTCGATGGCAGCTTCCCGCGTACCCAGGACGCGCTGGGTGGATTGATCGCGATGACGATGAGTCACCCGCAGCTGACCCTGCCGCAGGGCAGCCGACTGGACCTGGGCTTCGATGTGGCCATGGCCACGGCCGGCAGCAGCCCGGCACCGCTGGGCAAGGTGAAACTCAGCAGCGGCCTGCGCTATGACGCGCAGACCCAGGGCTTCCATCTGCAGGAGCCGACGGTGGATGACTTCACACCGGCCAACAACGGCGGCAAGCTGGATTCACGCACGCGCAGCCTGCTCAACGCCTGGCTCGCCGACTACGCCCAGCGCGAGCCGATCTACAAGATCGACCCAAGCGTGGGCGCCCTGCTCGGCGCGCTGCAGGTGCAGTCGGCCCAGGTGGAGAACGGCAAGCTGGTGGTCACCTTCAACCAGGATCTCGGCGCACTCGTGCCGGCCGGGGTGCTGGGCAAGTAACCGGGATGGCACCGACCAACGGTCGGTGCCTACACGCTCAACCGGCCAACGCCTTGGCCACCGCATCGGCGAACGCCGGAATGTCGCCCGGCTTGCGGCTGGTAATCAGGCCACCATCCACGACAACCTCGGCATCGGTCCATTCGGCGCCGGCGTTGCCCAGATCGGTCTTCAACGAAGGCCAGGATGTGACCTTGCGGCCCTTGGCCAGGCCCGACTCGACCAGCAGCCACGGGCCGTGGCAGATCGCCGCGACCGGTTTGCCTGCCGCACCGAATGCCTTGATCAGGGCGACCGCGTCGGTGTCGATGCGCAGCTTGTCGGGATTGATCACGCCGCCGGGAAGGACCAGCGCGTCGTAGTCGTCGGCCTTGGCGCCCTTCAGTGGCGCATCGACCTTCACGTCCTCACCCCAGTCCTTGTCTTTCCAGCCGCGGATCTGGCTGGCGTCGCCGGGCGCGATCACCTTGACCGAGGCCCCCCAGGATTCCAGCAGGCGCTTGGGTTCCTGCAACTCGGACTGCTCGAAACCATCGGTAGCGAGGATCGCGATGTGCTTGCCGTTGAGTGCGTGTGCCATGGAGCGGCTCCAGTAAGTGGGAGCGCCCAGTGTGGGCACGCGCGCATTGGGCGACGGTGACCACGATGTGCACAGCGTGTCGGCGCAGCCACCGACCCACGGTCGGTGGCTGCCAGCGGGATCAGCGCTTGGGCTGCAGCATCGTGCCGGTGCACTTCTTCGAGCCGCAGCGGCATTCCCAGATCTTCTTCAGGCGCGCGGTGTGACGCTCGGCCAGCGTGATGCCGTAGTTGTAGGTCAGCTCATCGCCCGGCTTGATGTCCTTGATCGCTTCGATGAAGACCTTGTCCTCGCGCCGGTTGTCGCCCTCGGCTTCTTCGATCACGGCCTCGCAGTTCGGGTCGCAGCTGTGGTTGAGCCAGCGCGCGTCGTTGCCCTTGTAGTTCGCATCGATGACGTAGTCGTCATTGAGGGTGAACAGGAAGGTATGACCGCTCTCCACATCCCCGGTGTCGTCGGCATCCACGTCGGCGTGGCTGCGCAGCAGACCCTTGTACTGGATGACCCGCTCGCCCTTCTTGATCGGCGCCAGCGCGAACACGCCATTGCCATGGATGGTGGACTTGCGGGCCTGGATCTTCTTGGGCATCTGGCTGACCGTTGCGGTGGGAAGTCCCGATTCTCGCTTAATCTTCGTGATTGCCAAAGCGATGCGGTCCAATAGGCGTCCAAGGCCACCCTGCGGGCGCCTGAACGGGCGGGTTGGATGCCGCCGGAGAAAAGCGTACAATTTCAGTCCGCTTTATGGTTCTGCACCCCACCATGCTCCGCGTCACCAAGCTTACCGATTACGCCACCGTTGTGTTGACCGTGCTCGCCGCCCGTCCGGGCGAGGTGCTCAGTGCGACTGAACTGGCCGAGTTTGCCCGTCTGGAACCGCCGACTGTCAGCAAACTGCTCAAGCCGCTGGCCCAGGCCGGTCTGGTCGAGGGCCTGCGCGGCGTCCGCGGCGGCTACCGGCTGACCCGCGCGGCGGACCAGATCACGCTGTTCGAGATCGTGGAAGCCATGGAAGGGCCGCTCGGCCTGACCGAGTGCGCCCACGACCACAGCCAGTGCGGCCGCGAGCTGCAGTGTGGCGCGCGCAGCAGCTGGCGGATGATCAACGACGTGGTGTCCGAAGCGCTGCGCGCGGTCACCCTGGCGCAGATCCTGCCCCCTCTTCCCCTTGTTGACGCCCACCGCCGCGCGATCGCGGCGGATGTCGTCTCCTGATCAGGCAGCCCCCATGGCCACCGATACCCTTGATACCGTCGCCACCGGCGATACCCCCAACCGCGAGATCCATGAGCAGCTCGGCCGCAAGTATTCGGCGGGCTTCATCACGGACATCGAATCGGACTCGTTGCCGCCCGGCCTGGACGAGGACACCATCCGTGCCCTCTCGGCCAAGAAGGAAGAGCCGGAATGGATGACGCAGTGGCGCCTGGATGCCTACCGCCACTTCCTGACCATGCCGATGCCGGACTGGGCCAAGCTGCAGATCGCCCAGATCGATCTGCAGGCGCTGAGCTATTACTCCGCGCCGAAGGGCCCGAAGTACGCCTCGCTGGACGATGTGCCCAAGGAACTGCTGGACACCTACGACAAGCTCGGCGTGCCGCTGCATGAGCGCGCCAGGCTGGCCGGCGTGGCCGTGGATGCGGTGTTCGATTCGGTCTCGGTCGGCACCACGTTCCGCAAGGAACTGGCCGAGAAGGGCGTGATCTTCTGCTCCATGTCCGAAGCGATCAAGGAGCACCCGGAGCTGGTCAAGCAGTACCTGGGGACCGTGGTCCCGGTCGGCGACAACTACTTCGCCGCGCTCAACTCGGCGGTGTTCTCCGATGGCAGCTTCGTGTTCATCCCCAAGGGCGTGCGTTGCCCGATGGAGCTGAGCACCTACTTCCGCATCAACGCCGGCCATACCGGCCAGTTCGAGCGCACGCTGATCATCTGCGAGGACAAGGCGTACGTGTCCTACCTGGAAGGCTGCACCGCGCCGATGCGCGATGAGAACCAGCTGCACGCCGCGGTGGTCGAACTCGTCGCGCTGGAAGATGCCGAGATCAAGTACTCGACGGTGCAGAACTGGTACCCGGGCGATGAGAACGGCGTGGGCGGCATCTACAATTTCGTCACCAAGCGTGCCGAATGCCGTGGCGCGCGCAGCAAGGTCACCTGGACCCAGGTCGAGACCGGCTCGGCGATCACCTGGAAGTACCCGTCCTGCGTGCTGCTTGGCGATGATTCGGTCGGCGAGTTCCACTCGGTCGCGCTGACCCACCACCGTCAGCAGGCCGATACCGGCACCAAGATGATCCACATCGGCAAGCGCACCAAGAGCAAGATCGTCAGCAAGGGCATCAGCGCGGGCCACGGGCAGAACACCTACCGCGGCCTGGTCAAGATGGAGCGCGGCGCCGAGGGTGCGCGCAACTACACCCAGTGCGATTCGCTGCTGATCGGCAAGAAGTCCGGCGCGCACACCTTCCCCTATATCGAGGTGAAGAATCCCAGCGCGACGGTCGAGCACGAAGCCACCACGTCCAAGATCTCCGACGACCAGCTGTTCTATTGCCGCGCCCGCGGCATCGACCAGGAAAACGCGGTCTCGATGATCGTCGACGGTTTCTGCAAGCAGGTCTTCCGCGAGCTGCCGATGGAGTTCGCGGTGGAAGCCAAGAAGCTGCTGGACGTCAGCCTGGAAGGCTCGGTCGGATGAAGCGCCTGCTCACCCTGGCCGTGCTGCTGTGCGCGGCGGCACCGGCGTTCGCGCAGGACGTGGTGTGCAATCCCGGCGGCAATCAGCTCGAACTCAATGCCTGCGCCGATCAGGAATTCAGGAAGGCCGATGCCGAATTGAATGCCGTCTACCGCCAGATCGTGACCCGGCTTGCCGGCGAGCCCGTGGCGCTGGCGAAGGTGAAAGCGGCACAGCGGCTGTGGGTGCAGCTGCGTGACGCCGACCTGGAAGCGCGCTACCCGGTGGGCGCGGATGAGAATCCGCGTTTCCTGTACGGCTCGATGTACCCGATGCTGTATTCCGGCGCCAAGGCGGCATTGACCACCACGCGTACCGCTTACCTGCGCAACGAATTCCTCGAGCGCAGCGAATACGACCTCTGAGTCGCGCTGCCTCCAGTTCCCCTATCTGACAAGACGATTATCGACATGTTGAAGATCGACAACCTCCACGCACGCATCGGCGAAAAAGACATCCTGAAGGGCCTCTCGCTCGACGTGAAGCCGGGCCAGGTACACGCCATCATGGGCCCCAACGGCGCCGGCAAGTCCACCTTGGGCAATGTCCTGGCCGGCCGCGAAGGCTATGACGTCAGCGAAGGCAGCGTGCAGTTCGAAGGCAGGGATCTGCTCGATCTGGCCCCGGAAGAACGCGCCGCCGCCGGCCTGTTCCTCGCCTTCCAGTACCCGGTGGAAATCCCCGGCGTGAACAACACCTACTTCCTGCGCGCCGCGCTCAACGCCCAGCGCAAGGCGCGCGGCGAGGAAGAGCTGGATTCGATGCAGTTCCTCAAGCTGGTCCGCCAGAAGCTGGCCGTGCTGCACCTGAAGGACGAGCTGCTGCACCGTGGTGTCAACGAAGGCTTCTCCGGTGGCGAGAAGAAGCGCAACGAAATCTTCCAGCTGGCCGTGCTCGAGCCGAAGCTGGCGATCCTGGATGAAACCGACTCCGGCCTGGACATCGATGCGCTCAAGAGCGTGGCCGACGGCGTCAACGCGCTGCGTTCGCCGGACCGTTCGTTCATCGTGATCACCCATTACCAGCGCCTGCTCGACTACATCAAGCCGGACGTGGTGCATGTGCTGGCCGACGGCAGGATCGTGCAGAGCGGCGGCCCGGAACTGGCCCTGGAACTGGAAGCCCACGGCTACCACTTCCTGAAGGACCGCGTGGTGCCGGAGGCAGCGGTCTGATGAGCGCCCTGCTCGATTCCCTCGCCAGCGGCTTCTGCGGCAGCGATGCACGTCGCGCCGAGCTGGACGCCGCCCTGCAGGCCGGCCTGCCCGGCCCGCGTACCGAAGCCTGGAAATACACCTCGCTGCGCCAACTGGAGCGCCGCAGCTTCCAGCCCGCGCCGCTCGCCCCGGCCGTGATCGATGCCGCCCTGCTGGCCGACATTCCGTCGCCGCGGCTGGTGTTCGTCAACGGCCGTCCGTCCGGCGCGCTGAGCGATGTCGCGGCGGTGCCGGCCGGCGTACAGCTGGCCACGCTGTCCTCGGCGCTGGCCGCCGGCGATGAAGCCGCGCGCTTCCTTGGCCGCCGATTCGAGCGCAGCGAGGAAGTGTTCGCCCGCCTCAACGCCGCGCTTGCCGATGAAGGCGTGCTGCTGCGCGTGGAGGAAGGCGTGCAGGTCGAAGCGCCGCTGCAGCTGGTCTTCATCAGCGTGGCCGGCGATACCGATCTGTCCTGGCACCACCGCCACCTGATCGAACTGCGCAGCGGTGCCGCGCTGGGCGTGGTCGAGCATCACCTGCATGTCGGGGATGCCGCGCACCTGGACAACACCCTGGTGCACGTCCACCTCGCGCAGGACGCCGTGCTCTCGCATGCCCGCGTGCAGGCCGATGCCACCCGCGCCACCTCGCTGCTGCGCACCGACGCCGTGCTGGCCCGCAACGCGCAGTACCGCCGCGTCGATCTGGAGCTGGGCGCCGCGCTGAGCCGCCATGAGCTCAACGTCCGCCTGGAAGGCGACAACGCCCAGCTGACCGCCAACGGCGTGCTGCTCGGCAACGGCCGTCGCCATGTCGACACCCGCCTGGGCATCGAACACATCGCGCGCGATACGAGCTCGGAAATGGTCTGGCGTGGCGTGGCGGCCAACCGCAGCCGCGTGGTTTTCCACGGTGGCATCCACATCCGCGAAGGTGCCGATGGCACCGACGCCAACCTGTCCAACAAGAACCTGCTGCTTTCCGCGGATGCCGAGATCGACACCCAGCCCACGCTGGTGATCGATGCCGACGAGGTCAAGGCCGCGCACGGCGCCACGGTCGGCCAGCTCGATGCGAATGCGCTGTTCTACCTGCGCTCGCGCGGCCTGCCGGCCGATCGCGCGCAGCAGCTGCTGAGCGCGGCGTTCTGCCATGAACCGCTGAACGTCCTCGACGCACGCCTGACCGAGCAGCTCACCGCCCAGCTCACCCGAGCGCTGGCCCTGGCGGGCGTCGCATGAACCTGTCCACGCCGCGCCCGGTCGCCGATACCGGCGCCGCGCCCGACTGGGATCGCGTGCGCCTGGACTTCCCGCTGTTGATGCGCGAAGTGCATGGCAAGCCGCTGGTGTACTTCGACAACGCCAACACCGGCCAGAAGCCGGTGCAGGTGATCGGCGCGGTGGACGAGTTCTACCGCCGCTACAACGCCAACGTCAGCCGCGCGGTGCATGCGCTGGGCACCGAAGCGACCGATGCCTACGAGGGCGCGCGCAACAAGCTGGCGCGCTTCCTCAACGTGCGCGCCAGCGAGCTGGTGCTGTGCAGCGGCACCACCTTCGCGATCAACCTGGTCGCGTATTCGTGGGCGCTGCCGCGGCTGAAGGCCGGGGATGTCATCCTGGTCTCGCGCATGGAGCACCATGCCAACATCGTGCCGTGGCAGCTGGTCGCCCAGCGCACCGGCGCGACCATCCGCGTGGCCGAGATCACCCCGGACGGCGCGCTGGACCTGGACGCGCTGCGCAGGGCCATGACCCCCGAAGTCAAGCTGCTCGCGGTCGCCCACGTGTCCAACGTGCTGGGCACGGTCAACCCGGTCCGCGAGATCTGCCGCGAGGCCCGCAAGCGCGGCATCATCACCGTGGTCGACGGCTCGCAGGCTGTACCGCACCGCAAGGTCGACATCCCCGCGATCGGCTGCGACTTCTACGCCATCACCGGCCACAAGATGTGCGGCCCGACCGGCACCGGTGCGCTGTGGGCCAGGCGCGAGCACCTGGATGCCATGCCGCCGTTCCTCGGCGGGGGCGAGATGATCAAGGAAGTCAGCTTCGAGGGCACCGTGTTCAACGATGCCCCGCACAAGTTCGAAGCCGGCACCCCGAACATCGCCGGCTTCATCGGACTGGGCGTGGCGGTGGACTACCTGGAGTCGCTGGGCCTGGAGCACGTGGAAGCCCGCGAAGGCGAGCTGCTGGCGCACTTCACGGAAGAGCTGAACAAAATCGACGGCCTGCGCATCTTCGGCACCACGCCGGACAAAGCGGCGGTGGTCTCCTTCCTGGTGGACGGCGCGCATTCGCACGACCTGGCCACCCTGCTCGATCTGGAAGGCGTCGCGGTCCGCTCCGGCCAGCACTGCGCGCACCCGCTGCTGCAGTACTACGGCGTCGCCGCGACCTGCCGTGCGTCGCTGGCGTTCTACAACACGCATGAAGAAATCGAACGCTTCATCGTGGCGCTGAACAAGGTGCGCAAGCTGCTGGGCTGAGCCTGCGGCACCGGGCTGGACTCTGCAGAACGCCGCGAGAGATCGCGGTGTTCTGCATTGGCGCCACGCTGCACGACCGGCGTTGCTGCGCCATCGCCTGCGCAGACAACCCATTGGTTATTAGCTTCGATTCACGTCGGGTGAGGGCCTCGGCACTGCGTCCTGCTCCTGCGCACGCTCGATCTGCCCGACCAACAGCATCGTTGACGGATCGCCACTGCCGGCATGCGACTGCTGCGCTGCGCCCAGTGCCTCTGCAAGAAATGCCGCGCGCTGCTCCGGATCGGCCTCCTCCTGCGCCTGCGCGAAACGACGCGCCGCGTGGTGGTACAGCTCCTGCGGGTCGCCCAGCTTGCGTGCCCGCGCCCGCCAGTTTTCCACCGCCACCGCTTCGGCAGGGCCGGCTTCGTAATGGGCGATCAAGCGCTTGATCGCCGCCAGGTCATCGGTCTTCGCCATCGCGAGCACCCCCGCCTTTTCATCGGCAGACAGGTAGACAGAATTGCTGGGCGGGTCGTTCTGGCACGCGACCAGGGCAGGCAACAACAGACACAGCAGCGAGTACCGTTTCATCGATAAGGCACCAGAGGAACAGAAGGGAATAGCAGCACCACGCGACGCTTCGCCAGTGCCCCGATGTAAGCGATGCGATTGCGTCACCTACCGTGTTTTAAAGGCAGCCAAACCATCGTAGGCGCGCCTGAAGGCGTGCGCCAACGCAGTATTTCAATGAACTATCGTTGGTCGATTCATCGCGCCATTCCAATCGCGTTGGGTGCGCGCATCTTTTCAATGGGTCCGGTGTGGCGGCGCACCGAGCACAGGCGCTCAGCAACATCGTCGGCCTATATTTTCTTATTTCGCGATACGCCCCGCGCTTGGCGCGGCATCATGACTTCAATGGAGGCAGCCCACTCAGAACGTTACTCTGCTGTAAACAAGGCCCAGTTCTTCATCGTGCAGGACCCATCGACCAGCATCGCCATCCGGACACAGGTAGAACTTCCCTGAGTAATCTGACGCACGCGACCAAGCGCTGCGGGCGAACTGAGGAAATCGCCATCGGCATCAGCAGTGAGATCTCCGATTCGACCCGACCCTTCGGATAGATTTTGGCCCATCCCGCACGTAGCCAACTCTGCCCCGAAAACAGACTTTTACAACGTAATTTGTCTTATCAGGATAGACATATCCAACAATGGCCATCGGGCCATCGGCCACCCCCAAGAGCTCCCCACCTTCAGAATTATCATAAACATAGACTGTGCCGCTAGGCACGAGTTCTTCCGAGGGCCGCGCGCAGCCCATCACAAGAACCACCACCATAGTCATACCCATTATCATCACTCTATGCATGTCCATTTCTCGACAGGAACAACTGTTGAACTATCGAACATCCACCACATGAAGTGATTAAGCGACTCCGGAAGCACAAGATTGTTTGGCGGCATCTTGAAACCATTTTCACGCAAGCAGTTTTGTATTGGTGTTGCGCAGTTATTCGTTAGCACACTGTACTTTCCCTGCGCTCTCGCCAGGCACGCACCTACTGCAGCCTCCTTTTCAGCACTCCAAATTTCCGCCCGGCCCAAATGAGTAATTAATACCCGCGGCCGTAGATGAAACGTGGCCAAAAGATGAGTGCAGCTTCCCATAGCTTGGAATCCCCCCTTCGTACGGAAGGGGCATCCACACCCAGACATCCAGAAGACCCTCAGGATCGACTCGCAGAGTCGGAGTTGCCGATCCGTAGACATATAGACTAATGCCGCCAACAAGACCGATCGGATCACTCTGCGAATACCGCCCCACCGCAGGATCGTACTCCCGCTGGTAGTTGTAGAACATCCCACTGGCAGCGGTCGCCTACTGCCCCGGGAAGCGTAACGCCAGGTCGAAGGCCACGCCATCACCGTCAGGATCGGCATTGGGCGCCTGATTGCCAAACACCTCGCTTTTGCTGCTCCACTCCCAGATCGCAACATCACGCACCGGGTCGATCACTACGCGCGGCGTGCCCAGGTGATCCGGCTGGATGTACGCCACTTCCGGCACGCCAGCACTTGGCGAACTGATCAGCGCAACCAGATAGCTGTCCAGCCAGATGGCCTGTTGCAGCGACTGGCCGGTGGCGCTGTAGTTGCCAATCGAATGCCTGGCTCTTGACGTACCAGCTGAACGGCCCCGCAGCCTGGTAGGATTCAAACGCTTTCTCAATATCGGCCTGGACCGCCTTCTCCGTGCTGCGCGTCTGACCGAATGACGCCATGCTGGTCCACTTCTTCTCGACCTCTTGCGCGTGCGCGACAAGCGGGAGCGCGGCGCAGACGATCAGCAGCCACGACACGTGGCGGCCACCAGCCATGATCAAACTCAACATCCCTGTACTCCTTCCTTCCTGGATGGAAACCTGAGCGGTGCGGGGGACATCTTGGGACTTCGCTGATGCGGATACATTTCTGTAATCAACAGCGCGGATACCGGCGACCCGATGTTGCGCAGTTATGAATGACGCTGCGCGATGGGTCAAGCGCTTCATCAAAATGTCGGGCGTATTTTAATGATTCTTACAAGCGGCGCTGTAAATTTCGATAACTGCGTCTCAGAATGTAGGTATTCTCTGACGTTTCTTTTTTATCGTTCGGTTAGTGGTGCGTGGTGATTGGATACGGGGGGTTGAAATGTCGGAGGCTGCCGAGCATGGCTCGGCACTACCGTCACCCATCAGGGGTGGCTGTCGCAGCACGACTCCCCCTCCCCGTGTCGGCCTGCCGCGCCTAGAATGTCGGCATGAGGACCCTGACCTACCGCGCCGCCACGCCGGCCGACATCCCCGCCCTGATCACCCTTGTCACCTCCGCCTACCGGGGCGATGCCAGCCGCGCCGGCTGGACCACCGAGGCCGACATCCTCGATGGCGCCCGCATCGACGCGCAGGGCCTGCAGGCTGACCTCGAGCGCCCGCGCAGCACCATCCTGCTCGCCGAGCGCGATGGCCAGCTGCTGGCCTGCGCGCACGTGGCCGATGACCACGGCAAGGGCTACTTCGGCATGTTCTCGGTGGATCCGGCCCAGCAGGGCGGCGGCATCGGCAAGCAGGTGATGCTGGCGGCCGAGGCCCACGCCGCACGCGAGTGGGGGGTATCGGTCATGCAGATGACGGTGATCGACATCCGCGACGAGCTGATCGCCTTCTATGAGCGCCGGGGCTACCAGCGCACGGGGATCAAGAAGCCCTTTCCCTACGGCGACGAGCGCTTCGGCATTCCCAAGCGCGACGATCTGCGCTTCGAGATCCTGGAAAAGCCGCTGGTGGTGCCCGCGTGAGCGAAACCTGGACCTTCGTCTGCGCCAGCGCCGAGCTGCTGCCCGGCGAAATGAAGAGCACCTTCGATGAAGTGACCGGCACGCCGATCGTGGTGTTCAACCTGGACGGCGAGCTGTACGCGCTGGAAGACCAGTGCACCCACGACGAGTTCGAGCTGTCCTCGGGCACCTTCGATACCGGCGAGGCCAGCATCGAGTGCGTCCTGCACGGGGCCCGCTTCGACATCCGCGACGGAGCCGCGCTGTGCGCCCCGGCCTACTCACCGGTGGCGAAGTTCCCGGTCAAGCGGGAACACGACGCCGTCTGGGCCCGCGACGACCGCGACTGACCCGGGCTGAACGCCGGCGTTTTGAAAACGCGAATTGTTCCTATTACGATAGGCATTGCGGCCAACCGGTCGCGCCTGTCCGGTAGCCCGTGTCCGCCCACCGCTCTCTTCTTGGTGCTCTCGCCCTGTGGGCCACGCTCTGCGTGGTGCTGCTGGCGTGCCGCGGGCTGAGCGGAACGCCGGTCGGCGCTGAGCCAGGCAACGCGCCGGCAAAGACCTCGCTCGCCTGGGACCTCTCGCCGACGGCGACCGCCCCGGATACGCCGCTGCCCGAACTCCCGGCGGTAGAGCCCTTGCCGGCCGCCGAGTCCGGCCCCGATCCCGAACTCGGCCATGTCGGCGTGCCCCTGCGTCAGCGGCGTACCGCCTGGACGGCCCTGGTCCCGTTGTGGCCGTCCGATGCGCTGCGGCGGCAGCGGCTGGAACCTTCGCTGCGGCTCAACCCCGGCCACGCGCCTCCCGACGCCTGATCCCTGCCCCGCGCACCGCGTGGGGCGTTCCGTGCCTGCGCCTGTGCGCAGTGCGAACGGCTTCGCGTGCCCGCTTCTCCATTGCCTGTCGCTGTGCCCCGCGCACACCGCTCCGCCTGTCTTTCCCTTCCCGGATCGTCCACACCATGATCAAGAGCCGCAAGCATTCTTCCTTTCCGCGCACCGCTGCCGGCCGCGCCACTGCCGGCCTGGTCACCGGGCTGAGCCTGGCTGTCCTGCCAGTCATCGCGCACGCACAGTCCAGCGGCAACACGCCGCAGACCCTGGATCAGATCGATGTGCGCGGCGTGCGCGGCTTCAAGGCCGACAAGGTCGCTTCCCCGAAGTTCACCCAGTCGCTGCAGGACACCCCGCAGACGATCCAGGTGATCACCAGCGACCTGTTCAACCAGCAGGGTGCGACCACGCTGACCGATGCGCTGCGCAACAGCCCGGGGGTGGGTACGTTCTACGTGGGTGAGAACGGCAACACCAACACCGGTGACAGCATCTTCATGCGCGGCTTCGACACCTCCAGCAGCATCTTCGTCGATGGCGTGCGCGACCTCGGCTCGATCTCGCGGGATGTGTTCAATACCGAGCAGGTGGAGGTGGCCAAGGGCCCGGCCGGCACCGACAACGGCCGTTCGGCACCCACGGGTGCGATCAACATGGTCAGCAAACAGGCCAACCTGCACAACGCCGTATCGGGCACGGTCTCGGCCGGTACCGACAGCCAGCAGCGCGGCACCGCCGATTGGAACCAGGCGCTCGGCGCGACCAGTGCGCTGCGCGTGAATGCGATGTGGCAGGACAGCGACCAGCCCGGCCGCGACCACGTCATCAACCGCCGCTGGGGCATCGCACCGTCGTTGGCGTTCGGCCTCGGCACCAGCACCCGTTATTTCCTCAACCTGCTCTACGTGGACCAGGACAACGTGCCCGACGGCGGCGTGCCGACCCTGGGCCTGCCGGGCTGGACGCCGCAGCCCAGCCTGGAGCGGCTGGCCGGGCAGCCGGTCGATCCGGAGAATTTCTACGGTACCCGCGCCGACCACGACGATGTCACCGCGAAGATGGCGACGTTCCGCATCGAGCACGACGTCAACGACGCCGTGCGCGTGACCAACACCGCCCGCTGGGGCCGCACCGACCAGGATTACCTGCTGACCGCGTTCATGGGTACCGGCACGCGCGGTGCCAATGGCGCACCGACCGGCAACATCCGCTTCACCAACCCGGCCGATCCAGCCAGCTACACCATCGCGCGCAGCCTGCCGACCTTCAAGGACCAGCAGAACACGATCCTGACCGACCAGCTCAACCTGCGCGCGGACATCACCACCGGGGCGATCGTGCACAACCTGAGCGCCGGCCTGGAATTCACCCGCGAGGAGCTCAAGAGCTTCGGCCAGGCCGCCACCGGTGGCACCACCTGGTCGCCGGCCAACCTGTATGCCCCGGACTGGAACGCGACCGGACTGACCTGGGCACACAACGGCGCCGATAGCCACGGCAAGACCACCACCTCCTCGGTCTATCTGTTCGACACCCTCAACTTCGGCGAAAGCCTGCTGGTCACCGCGGGCCTGCGCGCGGACCACTACACGACCGAGTACCAGAGTGCGTCGGTGTGCGGCGGCCGTGGTCCGGCCTGTGGCGCCAACCCGGTCGGCACGGTGATCGCCAATCCCTCGCTGGAACATTCGGACACCCTGCTCAACTGGAAGCTCGGCGCGGTCTACAAGGTCGATGACATCGTCAGCCTGTACGCCAACTACGCCCTCTCCCAGCAGCCGCCGGGCGGCAGCAACTTCCAGCTGAGCAGCTCCGCCAGCAGCGCCGACAACCCGAGCCTGGATCCGCAGAAGGCCAGGACCATCGAAGTGGGGACCAAGTGGGCCTTCCTCGATGACGCACTCGCCTTCAACGTGGCGCTGTTCAAGACCGAGGTCAGCAACGAGATCAACACGCAGGTCCTGGACGATGCAGGCAACCCGACCCAGACCGGCAAGAAGTCGGTGCAGGGCATCGAGGTCTCCACCGTGGGCCGCATCACCGACAACTGGTCGGTGTCGGCGGGCTACAGCCATCTGGATACCGAGGTGGACGAAGGCGCCAACGTCGCCGCCGACGGCACCCGCAACCTGACCTACACCCCGGGCGACACCTTCACCAGCTGGACCAGCTATGCCTTCCCATTCGGCCTGACGATCGGCGGCGGCGTGCGCTACGCCGGCCAGATGCATCGCGGCACGGACGGTGCGGTCGGTACCCCGGCGTTCACCAAGTCCTACACGGTCTACGATGCGGTGGCTTCGTATGCGATCAACGAGCATCTGGTGCTGCGCTTGAACGCCTACAACCTGTTCGACAAGCAGTACGTGGCTGCGATCAACAAGAGCGGCTACCGTTACACCCCGGGTGCCCCGCGCACCGTCCTGTTCAGTGCGGACGTCCGCTTCTGACCACCGGCCGGCGCAGGGGAGCCCTCCCCTGCGTCGCACAAGGACCCTGTCATGTTGCTGCATGTTCCCGACGTACTGAGCGCCGATGAACTGGCCCACCTCCAGCGCGCGCTGGCCGAGGCGGCATGGGCCGATGGGCGCGAGACCGTCGGCGTGCAGGGCGCACAGGTCAAGCGCAATGAACAACTGCCCGACGCCTCGCCCCTGAAGGCCGAGCTGGGCCGGATCGTGCTGGGCGCCCTCGACCGGCATCCGCTGTTCTTCGCGGCGGCATTGCCGCTGCGGATTCTGCCGCCCCGCTTCAACCGCTACCAGGGCGGCGGCGAGTACGGCTTCCACGTGGATGGGGCGGTGATGATCACCCCGCTGGACGGACAGCGCAGTCATCTGCGTTCGGACGTATCGTGCACGCTGTTCCTCACCGCGCCGGACGACTATGACGGCGGCGAGCTGGTGATCAGCGATACCTACGGCGAGCACGAGGTGAAGCTCCCCGCCGGCGATCTGGTGCTGTATCCCTCGAGCAGCCTGCACCGCGTCAACCCGGTCACCCGTGGGTCGCGGCTGGCCTCATTCTTCTGGGTGCAGAGCATGGTGCGCGATGACAGTGCGCGGCGCACGCTGCTCGAGATGGACAGTGCGATCGAAACGCTGCGCACCACCGGTGCCGACAGCGCGGCCGTACTGCAGCTGACCGGCGTGTATCACAACCTCCTGCGACGCTGGAGCGAGATCTGAGCCCGGCTCCGTAGGTCGCCGCAATCGCAAATCATTCCCATTTGCGCTTGGGAACATATCTCACTACAATCTCGGCGCGTTGCGCACCGGACATCCGGTCCGCCGCTACCGGACCCTCTTTTGCGCCACCCTCACCGCCATCGCAGCTTCGCCACGGCCATGCGCGGGCAACGCCCTGCGCTGCCCGTGGTGCTGGCGTGGCTGGCAGTGCTGGCGATGCTCTTTACCGGCCTACCGGTGCTGGAACGGGCAGCCCCCGGCAGCACCGTCATGGTCCTGCAGATGCCGATGGACGAGCGCCCGGCCGGCGGTGGCGAGACCACCCCGCAGGAAGAAGCCCCGGCCAAGCCGCGCCGGGTCGCCAGCGCGCGCCCTGCCGCGACGCCGCCGCAGCCGCCTTCACTGCCGCCGGTCGTGGAATCCCTGGATTCGCTGATGGCCACCCTGGTGGCACAGCCGCCGCGGATCGTGCCCGCCATCGATTCGGCACCGGCCACGCCGCTGCCTGCCGCACCCGGCCTGCGCGTCCAGCGCGGCCAAGCCCCACCGCAGGGCTGATTCGTCCCCCCGGCGGCGCCATCGCGCCCGCCTCCGGTCCTGCGTGTTCCGCCCGCCCCGGGCGTCCCTGATACCTGCGCGTGCTGCCGCCCTGCGGCCTGCCACGTCGCGTCCGTTTTCTCCTTTCCGAGGTTGCCCCCATGGCCCAGCGCCATCGTCGTCGCACGTCCCTGTCCCGCTGCACCCTGTCCCTCGCCCTGCTCGGTGCGCTGAGCGCCCCGGCCTTCGCCAACGGCGACGCCGCCGGTCCGACCACGCTGGACAAGGTGGTGGTCACCGCCGCCGGCTTCGAGCAGAAAATCGCCGATGCCCCGGCCAGCATCAGCGTGATCAGCCGCGAAGAACTGAGCAAGCGCCCGTACACCAGCCTGGTGGATGCGCTGCGCGACGTGGAAGGCATCGACGTGGGCATGGAGCCGACCGACAAGAACGGCCGCGCCACCATCTCCATGCGGGGCATGCCGTCGGACTACACCCTGGTGCTGATCGACGGTCGCCGCCAGAGCAACGCCGGCAACCTGTATCCGAACAACTTCGGCGGCGGCCAGTTCTCGTACATGCCGCCGCTGGATGCGATCGAACGCATCGAAGTGGTGCGCGGCCCGATGTCGACCCTGTACGGCTCGGATGCGATGGGCGGGGTGATCAACATCATCACCCGTCGCAACCAGACCGAGTGGCATGGCGCGGTCACCCAGGGCTTCACCCTGCAGCAGGACGACCAGTTCGGTGACGCGCGCAGCACCGATGTCTACCTGAGCGGCCCGTTGATCAAGGACCGACTGGGCCTGTCGGTGCGCGGCAGCTACTACGACGCCAACGCCTCCAACCCGGAGTGGGACGACCTCCAGCTGCCCGACGGCACGATGTGGTCGCGCAGCATCGGCTTCGGTGGCGGCGGCAAGGCGGTGGCCAACACCAACTGGAACACCGGCCTGCGCCTGAACTTCATCGTCAACGACGACCACGAGCTGTGGCTGGACTACGACGTGTCGCGCCAGAAGTACGACAACAGCGAAGGCCAGACCGGCACCCTGGACAGCCTGGCCAGCCTGTGGCGCGTCGGCAGCGCGACGATCCCCAACCCGAATGGCACCGGCACCGTCAGCCGCCGCGTGGTGCAGCCGCGCGTGGGCTACACCGCCTACCAGCGTTACGAGCGTGACCAGTTGGCGCTGACCCACCAGGGCCGCTATGAATTCGGCACCTGGCAGACCACGCTGACCCACATCACCAGCAACAACCTCGGCCGCTCGCTGCCGCTGACGCTGGACGAGCGCGCGGATCTGCAGGCCCTGTGGAACGACGTGTGCCGCCGCACCGGCGCCGCCGCCAACTGCGCGGCCGGCGCGCGCAACGGGCTGGGCGCGCTCAACGCCGCCGAGCTGGCGCGCCTGCAGGCGTTCCTGCCGCGCCCGCTGCGCACCATGGAACTGAAAGGCAACGTGCTGGACACGATGCTCGACCTGACCTTCGGCGCGCACAAGCTGACCGTCGGCGGCCAGTACAACGACACCGACATGGTCGATGGCGTGTTCGGCATGGACGGCAACGGCTACAAGACCAACGTCAAGCAGCAGCACCGCATGTGGGCGCTGTTCGCCGAGGACAACTGGTCGCTGACCGACACCCTGACCGCCACCGTCGGCGTGCGCTATGACGACCACAACATCTTCGGCAGCCACGTCAGCCCGCGTGCCTACCTGGTATGGAACGCCAACGATGCCTGGACCCTCAAGGGCGGCGTGAGCACCGGCTACAAGACCCCGCGTCCGGACCAGCTGTTCCCCGGCATCGTCGGCTTCGGCGGCCAGGGCGTGACCCCGCTGGTCGGCTCGCCCAACCTGAAGCCGGAAACCAGCACCAACTACGAAATCGCCGCGTACTACGAGGGCGATCGCTGGGGTTTCAACGTCACCGGCTTCCTCAACACGTTCGACGACAAGATCGCCAGCGGCGGCACCTTCGCCAACTGCGAAGTCGCCCCGGACGATGGCAGCTACTGCGTGGACATCGGCCCGGGCTGGGCCGAGCTGGGCTACAGCACCTTCGGCCAGAGCGTGAACATCGACAAGGCCGAAACCCGCGGCGTGGAAGCGGCCGCCCAGGTCGATCTGCTCGACACCCTCCAGCTGCGCGGCAACTACACCTGGACCAGGAGTGAGCAGACCAGCGGCACCGGCAAGGGCCTGCCCATCACCGGCAACCCGGCCAGGCACATGGCCAATGCGAGCCTGAACTGGCAGATCAGCGAGGCGGTCAGTCTGTCGCTGATCGGCGAAGGCCGCTACGACCGCTACCGCGACACGCTGGTCAGCAACGTCGGCGGCGTGAGCAGCTCGCAGACCCGCTACTACGAGGACTACACGATCTTCCACCTGGGTGGCAGCTGGGACATCAACACCTGGCTGACGGTCAACGCGCGGGTCAACAACCTGTTCGACAAGGACTTCGTCTCGCAGTCCTGCGTGCTGATCAGCGACAGCGAATTCAACTGCGTGGACGACTACGCCACCAAGGACCAGCGTCGCAGCTACTGGATTTCAGTGAACGCCAGGTTCTGAGGCACCGGACTTGACCTCGGGCAGCGCGCCGGCAACGGTCCGCTGCCTTTTTTTGCCCACAAATTGCGAATCATTCTCATCAATGGTGTAATTCGCCCCTCAGCACTTCCTCCTGCGACCGTGGCCACCAGCGCTCCCTCTTCCAGCGTGCAACAACAACGCCGCGGCTTCTGGCTGCGCATGCTGCACCAGTGGCACTGGATCAGCTCCGCGGTGTGCCTGATCGGCATGCTGCTGTTCGCCGCGACCGGCATCACCTTGAACCACGCGTCCAGGATCGAAGCCAAGCCGGAGGTGGTCAGTCGCCAGCTGGCGCTGCCTGCCGACCTGCTCGGCAAGCTCGGCGACCGCGCCGATGGCAACGCACCGATTCCCCGCGTGGCCACCCGCTGGCTGGATGCGCAGCTCGGCATCTCGATCGGGCGCCGCCCGGCCGAATGGTCCGATGGCGAAATCTACCTGTCCCTGCCCAGCCCGGGGGCCGATGCCTGGCTGAGCATCGACCGCGAATCGGGCGCCGTGGAGTACGAATCCACCGCGCGCGGCTGGGTGTCCTATTTCAACGATCTGCACAAAGGGCGCAATGCCGGGCCAGCCTGGGGCTGGTTCCTGGATACCTTCGCCGTGGCCTGCCTGGTGTTCTGCATCACCGGCCTGTTCCTGCTGCACCTGCATGCCCGCCAGCGCCGCATGACCTGGCCGCTGGTCGGCCTGGGCCTGCTGATCCCGCTGCTGATCGCCCTGATCCTCATCCACTGACCTTCCCTTCCCGGAGCCGCACCATGCGCGTCACCCTGACCATCGCCCTGAGCGGCCTGCTGGCCACCTCGCCGGCCTACGCCACCACCCTGGACATCAATGTCGAGGTGCCCAAGCTCAACGTGGCCGAGTACCACCGCCCGTATGTGGCCGTGTGGCTGGAAGGTGCCGACCAGAAGGTCGCCGCCAACCTGTCGGTCTGGTACCAGCAGACCGGCAACAGCGAAGGCCATGGCACCAAGTGGCTGCCTGACCTGCGCCAGTGGTGGCGCAAGAGCGGCCGCACCCTGGAGGTGCCGGTGGACGGCGTGACCGGTCCGACCCGCCCGGTCGGCAAGCATGCGCTGTCGTTCAACGACAAGCAGCCGGCGCTCAAGGCACTCGCCCCGGGCAACTACACCCTCGTGGTGGAAGCGGTGCGCGAAGTCGGCGGCCGCGAGCTGCTCAAGATCCCCTTCACCTGGCCGGTCACGGCCGCACAGACGGGCAAGGCCCAGGGCGCGACCGAACTCGGTCTGGTCACCCTGTCCGCCAAGCCCTGATACCCCATCCACCTGGAGTTTTTCGATGAAGCGCACGCTCGTCGTCGCCGCCGCCATGGCCGCCGCACTTCCGTTCTCCGCCCTGGCCCACAAGGCCTGGCTGCAGCCCTCGCAGACCGTGATCGCGGGCACCCACCCGTGGATCACCGTCGATGCGGCGGTCTCCAACGACTTGTTCTACTTCAACCACGTGCCGCTGCGCCTGGACAACCTGGTCATCACCGCGCCCGATGGCAGCACCGTGCAGCCGCAGAACGCGGCGACCGGCAAGTTCCGCAGCGTGTTCGATGTCGAGCTGACCCAGCAGGGCACCTACCGCCTGGCCACGATCAACAACGGCCTGTCGGCCAACTGGGAAGAAGACGGCAAGCCCAAGCGCTGGCGTGGTACCCCGGCCACCTTCGCCACCGAGGTGCCGAAGAACGCGAAGAACCTGCAGGTCTCGCAGTCGGTCGGCCGCGTGGAAACCTTCGTCACCAACGGCACCCCGAACGACACCGCGCTCAAGCCGACCAACCAGGGCATCGAGATGATCGCGCTGGCCCACCCGAACGATCTGGTCGCCGGTGAAGCCGCGCGCTTCCGCGTGCTGGTCGACGGCAAGCCGACCGCCGGCCTGGCACTCGAGATCACCCGCGGCGGTACCCGTTACCGCAACGCGCAGGACGAGATCAAGGTCAGCACCGATGCCAAGGGCGAGTTCGCCGTCACCTGGCCGGAAGCGGGCATGTACTGGCTGGAAACCGGCACCGAGGACAGCAAGACCTCGATCAAGGAAGCCAGGAAGCGTCGCCTGAGCTACGTGGCCACGCTGGAAGTGCTGCCGGAGTAACCGCCTGCGGCGCGGGCGCTGCACGCGCCCTCCACCTCACCCGCCCCCGTGGACACGACGGGGGCTTTTCACCCGACGCAGTCCGGCCATCGGGCTTACTAGGCCCCGACGTGCCCACCTCCATGAACAACCCGGATCTCGACATCGCCAGCCTCGGCGGCCACACCATGGGCACCACCTGGCAGGTAAAGCTGGCCGTGGCGCGCAGCCGCAACCTGCATCCGCTGCACGCCGGCATCCAGGCGCAGCTGGACGCCATCGTGGCGCAGATGAGCACGTGGGAAGCCGACAGCGATATCGCGCGTTTCAACCGGGCGCCCGCCGGTGAATGGCAGGCGTTGCCGCCGTTGTTCGACACGGTGATGCAGTGCGCGCTGGAGATCGCACAGCGCAGTGGCGGCGCCTTTGATCCGACCGTCGGCCCGTTGGTGGCGCTGTGGGGATTCGGCGCGCAGGCCCAGGCCCGGCAGATTCCCGATGCGGCCGCCCTCGCCGCGACCCGTGCGCGGTGTGGCTGGCAACGCCTGCAGTGGCAGCCCGGTCGCCTGCGGCAACCCGGTGGGCTGGCGCTGGATCTCTCGGCGATTGCCAAGGGCTTTGGGGTCGACCAGGTCAGCGCATGGCTGCGCCAGAACGGCGTGCACGCAGCGCTGGTGGACGTCGGCGGCGAGCTGCACGGGTTCGGCCGCAAGCCCGACGGTCAGCCGTGGCGCGTGCTGGTGGAATCCGCTCCGGAAGACGATGCACAGGCAGACCATCCGCCGCGCGTGCTCGCGCTGACGGAGCGTGCGGTCGCCACCTCCGGTGATCGTTGGCACCATTTCGAGCACGGCGGTGAGCAGTACAGCCATACCCTGGATCCGCGCATCGGTGCGCCGGTCACACGCGCCGCGGCCGCGGTCACCGTGGTGGCCGACAGCGCCATGCAGGCCGATGCCTGGGCCACCGCATTGACGGTGATGGGCGCCGACGACGGCATGGCATTCGCGCGCACCCATGCGCTGGCCGCACGCTTTGTCAGCCGGGGGACGCACGGCATCGAGGAACACATGAGTCCCGCATTCGAGCACCTGCTCCCCGACGACCGCGTGGACGCGGCATGAGCCTGCGTCCTTCCCGTGCGTGGCTGGGCAACCTGGCGGCGATGCTGGTGCTGGCGGCCGTCGCCTGGGCGCTGCTCCGCCTGCATCTGGGTGAAGCGTGGTGGCAGAGCGCCCCCCTGGCCGCGCAGTGGCGCTGGGCCGCCGGCAGCCTGGTGCTGTATGCGGCGTTCTGCACGCTGATCTGGTGGCGTGGACGACCGCGCGAGGCGCGCGTGGCCGATGACGGACCCGCCCCGATCCTGCTGGTCTGGGCGAGCCAGACCGGTTTCGCGCAGCAGCTTTGCGAACGCAGTGCAGACGCCTTGCGCGCTGCCGGGCTACCGGTCCGCATCCGCGCGCTGCATGCGGTGACGGCCGAGCTTCTGCAGCGCAGCGGGCAGGTGTTGTTCGTGGTCAGCACCACCGGCGAAGGCGATGCGCCGGATCATGCGCTGCCCTTCCTGCGCAACGTGATGCCGCAGGCGCTGGCCCTGCCACAGCTGCAGTACGGCGTGCTGGCGCTGGGCGACCGCAGCTACGGGCACTTCTGCGCGTTCGGCCACCAGCTCGATGCGTGGCTGCGCCAGCACGGCGCGCATCCGCTGTTCGACACGGTCGAGGTGGACAACGCCGATCCCGGCGCACTGCGCCACTGGCAGCAACTGCTCGGCCAGCTGGGCGGTGAAGCCACCGAACTGCCGGACTGGGCGCCGGCCGACTATCTGCCTTGGCAACTGCAGGCGCGGCACCTGGAAAACCCGGGCAGCCCGGGCGCGCCGACCTACCGCATCACGCTGGTGCCGGCCGACGGCGTGCTGCCGGTGTGGCAGGCCGGCGACGTGGTCGAGATCGGACCGCAGCATGCACCGGCCGAGGTCGAGGCCTGGCTGCGGGATACCGCGTGGGAGGGCGATGCGGACATCGATGGACGGCCGCTGCGTGCGCATCTCGCGCGCGCGCACCTCCCGGATGCCGACGAAATTCCGGCATCGGCCGACACGGCCGCGCTGGTGGCCACACTCCGTCCGCTTCCGCACCGCGAGTACTCGATCGCCAGCCTGCCTGCCGAAGGCCAGGTGCAGCTGCTGCTGCGCCGCCAGCTGCGTCCGGATGGGACGCCGGGGCTGGGCAGCGGGTGGCTGTGCGATCACGCCGCGCTGGAGAGTCGGATCGATCTGCGCTTCCGCAGCAACCCGAATTTCCACGGTGTGGCCACCGCGACGCCGCTGATCCTGATCGGCAACGGCACCGGCATCGCCGGCCTGCGCGCCCACCTGCGCGAGCGGATCAGCGCCGGCGCGCGCCGCAACTGGCTGCTGTTCGGCGAACGCACGGCCGCGCACGATTTCTTCTTCGGCGACGACCTGCGCGCCTGGCAGCGCGATGGCTGGATCGCGCGGCTGGATACGGTGTTCAGTCGCGATGGTGGCGAGCATCACTACATCCAGGACCGTCTGCAGGCGCACATCGGCGAACTGCAGCAGTGGGTGCATGACGGGGCCACGATCCTGGTCTGCGGCAGCCTGCAGGGCATGGCCCCGGCGGTGGACGCGGTGATCGAGCAGGCGCTGGGCCGCGATGGCAAAGAAGCGTTGATCGTGGCCGGTCGCTACCGGCGCGACGTTTACTGAGGTTGCGTGCCGCTGCTCACGCAGCGCGGCCGCCCGCGCTCACGCGGATCGCCAGCAATTCCCCGCCGCCGTGCAATGCAAACCGACGGCGCTCACCGGCCGCCAACCAGGCGGTATCACCGGCGGCCAGCGGTGCCAGCGACGGCTCGCCCTCGAATTCGGCCTGACCGGCAAGCAGATGGATCGCCCACGCCGCCTCGGGCTCGGTGAAGAAGAACATGCTGCCCACCAGCGGCCGGTGCAGCAGCTCGGCCTGCACGGCATCGCGCCGCCACATCAGATTGAAATCGTGGGTCACGCCATCGATCAGTTCGCCGATGACCTGCGCTTCACCGGCGAAGCGCAGGCGCTCATGCGGCGGCATCAGTGTGTGCACGGCGCCATCGGCAAAGCGCAGGCGCAGGCCTTCGCCACGCAGCAGCACCAGTTCGCGGTCGATGCCGGGAAACGCGGAGAACGCGGCGTCCTGCTCGATCTCGGCGATCGACAGGCGTACCTGCCAGTCGTCGTTGTCGGGCAGGCGCAGGATCTCGCGGGTCCAGCCGAGGCCATTGCGCCAGCGTTCGCGGCGGTACTCGAAGGAGGGAATGACGCGGCTGGCCGCGCCCAGGACGGTATCGGTCGACATCCGCGTAGTGTGCCTGAGCGGCGCACCGCAGTGCGGTCAGGACACGCCGCCGCAATCGGGTTCGAGCAGGCGCGAACGCGCCAGCCAATCCTTGTCCGGGTAATACGCGAACACCATCGTGCCGCCGCGCAGGCTGTCGATCAGCGGCCGGGCCACGGACAGACGCACCGCCGGGCAGCCCAGGCTGCGGCCCAGGCGCCCCTGCAGGCGCGCGATCGCGGGATTCACGTACGGCGCGCCGTGGATGACGATCGCGCGGTCGCGGGCATGGTCATTGAAGCCCGGTTCCAGCCCTTCCAGCCGCAGCGAATAGCCGTTGCCGCCCATGTAGGTTTCCTTGGCGGTGAACGCGCCCAGGCTGGACATGAAGCTGCCGTCCTTGTTGGAGAAATGCTGGGTACGGTTGTCACCGCTGTTGCGGCCATGCGCGACCCACTCCTCGAACAGCAGCCGCTGGCGCGTGAGATCGAAAATCCACATGCGCGGTTCGGTCGAGGGCCGGGAGTAATCGATCACGCTCAGTTTGCCCGGGTCGATGCCGAGTTCCGGACGACGCAGCGCGCAGTGCATCGCACGGGCCGCCAACTGCAGCACGTGCTTGTCCGCGGCCGGCGCGGCCTTGGCCAGCATCTCGGCCATCTGCACCGGGCTGGCGGTGGGGGCCGGCGCAGGGCTGGCCGCGCCGGCCGTGGCGGACGCGATCAGGCCGCAGAACGCGGCAGGCAGCAATTTCACAACGGACATGGGCAGCACGCCAACCGGAGGCAACCCTTACAAAGTGGACCCACCGGCGTCCGATTCCAAGACGGGCTGCAGGTTCTGTTCATCGGCCACGGGGCGTACCGCCGGCAGGCTGGTGACCAGCAGCGTGGTGCCTGGCACCAGCACGCTGTACAGCTGCTCGGCGAATTCCGGCGGCAGCGCCATCGGCAGGCTCGGCGTGGCGAGCAGGTCCGGCGTCGCATTGGCGGCGGTCTGGCCCAGCAGCGGATAGGCGGTCCAGCGGTGCAGCGGGCGGTGCGGGTCCAGCGGGCTGGGGTTGTCCTGGTAACCCTGGCCCATCACGAACAGGGTCGTCCCCTCGAAGGCCGGCAGGGCTTTGGCTTCCAGCCGCGACTCACCGATCAGCACGCCGTCGCGCAGTACGTACAGGCGCTGGTCGTGCAGGCTGACCAGGATGCCCACCTGGCCGGCCGGGGCCGCCGCATCGTTCCAGTAATGCGCGGGTGCGTCGGTGCTCTCGACCAGCGGTTTGCCGGTGCTGCTGACCGGCGCCAGCACCGCCGGATAGGCCAGCGTCATCGGTGCGCTCTTGGCATCGGCCACCACCACGGTATCGCCGCGATGGGTCTCACCGAACAGTTTCTGCGCGAACGCCTGTGGCAGCCGCACGCAGCCGTGCGAGGCCGGATGCCCGGGCAGGCTGCCGCCGTGCAGCGCGATGCCATCCCAGGTCAGGCGCTGCATGTACGGCATCGGCGCGCTGTTGTAGAGGTTGGATTTGTGGTCCTTGTCCTTCTGCAGGATCGTGAACACACCGGTCGGCGTTTCATGCCCGGTCTTGCCCGAGCTGATCGTGCTCATGCCGATCGCGATGCCGTTGCGGTACACGTAGGCGCGCTGCTCATCCAGGCTGACCACCAGCACGATCGGACCGGCCGGGGAGATCTCGGGGTGCCAGAGGAATTCGCCGGGCTTGAGATCGGTCGGGCCGCGTGGGGCCTCGGTGGTCCTGGTGGCCGTCGGCGCAGTGTTGGCGGCGGTGGCGGGAAGCATCCCGGTCGCCAGCAGCGTCCCGAGCGCCAGACTCAACAGCGTGCTGCGTACTGCCATGTCGTGCATCCATTCGAAGAGATGCCGCCACGCTACACGAAGTGCCTGCATGCGTTCGCGAAAACAAGGGCGGACAAAAAGTAATTGCCCGGCCACACATCCCTGTGCAGACCGGGCAATCGATACATCCTTGTCGGCATCCCGCCTTCCCCCTGTGCATCCTGCCCAGTCTGGGTGCCGGCCATGCTCCGTGCACTCGGCCGTATATGCTTCCGCCATCTCAGCCCTTCCCGGGGTCTGGATGCCACCGTCCTGGTGGGTCCGCGCCAATCCTTCCGCGCCGCTTCCGTGCGTGCTGCGTCCTGCAGCTGTCGGTGCCGCCGCGGCCTCCTGCCGTGGCGACCAGTGACCGGCGTCCTGCCTGTCCCGACCCGTCCTGTTGTTCAGCGCCTCGGTACGGAGGCCGGCGCTGCCCTCCTGGGCGGTGCCTCGACCGGTGCCTGCCTGGCGCCGGTCGTCATCCGTTGTCGATTCCGTTCGACGGTCGCTGTCCCTATCCCCTTCACCCGCGCCAGGTCCTCGACGCGTTCGAAGGGTCCGTGTTGTCGCCGGTACGCGACGATCGCTTCGGCCTTCATCGGCCCCACGTTCGCCAATCCCTGCTGCAGCGTCGACGCATCCGCCGTATTGATGTTGATCCGATCGGCCGCGAAGGCCATTCCGCTCAACAGCAGTCCCAGCACCAGCGCCCTGCACGAAAACCAAGGTCCCACTGTGTAACTCCTTGTGGCTCGGAACCGGCCCCTGCCGGCAATCCTGTCGAAGGTTCCAGCGTCCCTCGCCACATACACACAGCCTATCGTCCACGGCACCTTCACACAGCAGGCCTAACACCCGACGTGGTGTAGGGAAATACCTACCCCAGCGCAGGCGTAGAATGGCGGGACTTGTCAAAAGCACTCCGGAGTTCAGATGGACAGCGCCAAGCTCGGCCAATTCGTCAGTGAAAAGTGGGACAACGAGATCGTCCCGCAATTGGTCGATTACATCCGTATCCCCAACAAATCGCCGATGTTCGACGCCGATTGGGTCGCCAACGGCTACATGGAACAGGCCGTCACCCTGATGGAAACCTGGGCCAGGGCCCAGAAGCTGCCGGGCCTGACCGTCGAGGTCGTGCGCCTGGAAGGCCGCACCCCGCTGCTGCTGCTGGAAATCCCGGCCTCCGGCGCCGAGACCGGCGACGACACCATCCTGCTCTACGGCCACCTGGACAAGCAGCCGGAAATGACCGGCTGGGACGACGATCTCGGCCCGTGGATCCCGGTGCTGCGCGGCGACAAGCTGTATGGCCGCGGCGGCGCCGATGACGGCTATGCGATGTTCGGTTCGCTGGCCGCCGTGCTGGCGCTGCAGGAACAGGGCCTGCCGCACGCGCGCTGCGTGATCCTGATCGAAGCCTGCGAAGAATCCGGCAGCTACGACCTGCCCGCCTACGTCGACCACCTGGCCGACCGCATCGGCAAGCCGTCGCTGGTGGTCTGCCTGGATTCGGGCTGCGCCAACTATGACCAGCTGTGGTGCACCACCTCGCTGCGCGGCCTGACCGGCGGCAACTTCTCGGTCAAGGTGCTCAACGAAGGCGTGCATTCCGGCGATGCCTCCGGCGTGATCCCGTCCAGCTTCCGCCTGCTGCGCCAGCTGATCTCGCGCATCGAGGACGAGAACACCGGCCGCATCCTGATCGACGGCATGAACGTCGAGATCCCGGCCGAGCGCCAGGAACAGGCCAAGCGTGCCGCCGAAGTGGTGGACACCGCGATCTTCGAGAAATTCCCGATGGTCGACGGCCTGCGCCCGATGAACGACGACCTGGCCGAACTGGTGCTCAACCGCACCTGGCGCCCGGCGCTGTCGGTCACCGGTGTGGACGGCCTGCCGCCGCTGGCGTCTGCCGGCAACGTGCTGCGCCCGCATACCGCGGTGAAGCTGTCGCTGCGCCTGCCGCCGACCGCGGACGGCAAGGCCTGCGGCGAGCTGCTCAAGGAAGCCCTGCTGCGCGATCCGCCGAACGGTGCGGAAGTTAAGCTGGACCTGGAAAAGGCCTCCAGCGGCTGGAACGCCCCGGCGATGGCGCCGTGGCTGACCCAGGCGATCGACGATGCCAGCCAGACCTTCTTCGGCAAGCCGGCGATGTACATGGGCGAAGGCGGCTCGATCCCGTTCATGGGCATGCTCGGCGAGAAGTTCCCGGGCGCGCAGTTCATGATCACCGGCGTGCTCGGCCCGCACTCCAATGCACACGGCCCGAACGAGTTCCTGCACATCCCGATGGGCAAGCGCGTGACCTCGTGCGTGTCCAAGGTGATCAGCGAGCATTACGCGGCCAGCCTGCGTGGCGAGACCAGCGGTTCGCCGGTCGCCGCCGACAGCGGCACCCGTCACGGCGGCCACGGCTGCTGCTGACGTTGGCGGACGCAGCCTGGCCTTGCTAGGCTGCGTCCACCCTCTACTGACGTCTTTGGCATGAACGGACTGTTTGGCAGCACCAGCTGGCTCTACATCATCCTGGTCGGCTTCGTCGTCGGTCTGCTCGGGCGTTTCTTCATGCCCGGCAACAACCGCATGGGCTGCCTGCTGACCATCGTGCTCGGCATCGTCGGCGCCCTGCTGGCCGGCTGGTTCGGCCAGTACATGGGCTGGTATGCGCGCGGCGAGCCCGCCGGGTTCATCGGCGCCATCCTCGGCGCGGTCGTGGTCCTGGCCGTGCTTCGGCTGTTCAGCAGCAAGCGCTGAGCACCGCCCCTCTCTTCTTTCCCGCGCGCCCCCCGGCGCCGCTTCGACGTACCCGTCCATGAACGATCCTGCTTCCGATCCGCTGCGCGCCGAACTCCGCCGGCAGTGGACCTGCGCCGCCCTCGGCGACCCGGCCACCGCGCTCGACCGTGCCTCGGTCGATGCCGGTTACCGCAGCTACTGGCGCGCCACCAGCGCGCGCGGCAGCCACATCGTGATGGACTCCCCGCCCGGGCTGGAGGACGTGCGGCCGTGGCTGCGCATGCACGACCTGCTCGAGCCCCATGGCGTGCGCGTGCCGCAGGTACTGGCGCGCGATGAGGACAACGGTTTCCTGCTGCTGGAAGACCTGGGCGGCCCCACCCTGGCCCGCCATATCGACAACGACAACGCCGATGCCTGGTTCGAGGCCGCGTTCGCACAGCTGATCCGGCTGCAGTCGATCCCGGTGCCGGAGGGCATGGGCAGCTTCGGCGAGGCGCTGCTGCAGCGCGACGCCGGCCTGTTCGACGAATGGTTCCTGCAGCGTCACCTCGGCCTGGAGCTGGACTGCGGCGAGATCGAGAACCTGCAGCGCATGCATCGCCTGCTGATGGACAATGCGCTGCAGCAGCCGCAGGTGCTGACCCACCGCGATTTCATGCCGCGCAACCTGATGCCGATCGACGGTGGCCCGGCGGTGCTGGACTTCCAGGATCTGGTGCGCGGGCCGATCGCGTACGACCCGGTCAGCCTGTTCAAGGACGCGTTCCTGAGCTGGCCGATCGCGCGCGTAGACGCGTGGTTGGCGCGCTATCACGCACAGGCGCTGGCGGCCGGTCTGCCGGTACGGCCATGGCCGCAGTTCCTGCGTGACGCCGACTGGATGGGCGTGCAGCGGCACCTGAAGATCCTCGGCCTGTTCGTGCGCCTGCGCGACCGCGACGGCAAGGGCCATTACTTCGAGGACGCCCCCCGTTTCATCCAGTATCTCGACGAGGTGCTGCCCCGCCATCCCGAACTGGCACCACTGCACGATCTGTTCGAGCTGCGGATCAAACCGGCCCTGGCCCGCATCGCCGAGCCGGTGCTGGCGCGCCCATGAAAGCGATGATCTTCTCGGCCGGCAAGGGCGAGCGCATGCGCCCGCTGACCCTGCACACGCCCAAGCCGCTGCTGGTCGCCGGCGGCAAGCCGCTGATCGTCTGGCACCTGGAACGGCTCGCAGCGGCCGGCATCGATGAGGTGGTGATCAATACCGCGTGGCTCGGCGACCAGTTCGCGCCCGCGCTCGGCGACGGTGCGCGCTGGGGCCTGAGGCTGCACTTCGTCGACGAAGGCGCGGTGCCGCTGGAAACCGGCGGCGGCATTCTCAACGCGCTGCCGATCCTCGGCGAGGCACCGTTCCTGGTGATCAACGGCGATGTGTGGACGGATGTGGAGCTCGCCACGCTGCCGCGCATGCCCACCGGTGACGCGCATCTGGTGCTGGTCGACAATCCCGCGCAGCACCCGCGCGGCGATTTCATCCTGCACGCCGATGGTCGCGTCAGCGATGACGGCGACAGCGCGCGACTCACCTATGCCGGTGTGGGCGTGTACCGCCCGGCGATCATCGACGGGTGGCGCGCGGTGATCGGCGCGACCGTCGGCGCCGCCGCAACCCCGCCGCAATTCGGCCTGGCCCCGCTACTGCGGCACGCCATGGCGCAGGGCCGCGTGACCGGCCAGCACCATCGCGGGCGATGGACCGATGTGGGCACGCCCGAACGCCTGGCGCAGCTGGATGCGGAACTGAACGCCTGACCCCGCCCTTACAACAGGTGCGGACCGTCTTCCAGAACCTGGCGCAGGAACGGCACGGTGATGCGGCGTTGCGCCGCCAGTGATTCGCGGTCCAGCCAGTCCAGCAGGCTGACCAGGCTGCCCAGTTCACGACCGGTGCGGGTCAGCAGCCATTCGATCGCCGCCTCATCGATCGCCAGGCCACGTCGCGCCGCGCGCTCGCGCAGCACCGCCGCACGGCCTTCGTCGTCCAGCGGCTGCAGCACCACGCGCACGCACTGCTGCAGGCGTGAACGCAGGTCCGGCAACACCAGCCCGAGCTGGTCCGGTGCGTGCTGCGCGGTGTACAGCAGGGTGATCCCCGTCGCGCGCGCACGGTTGTGGAAATCGAACAGCGCCACTTCGTCGTCGCGCTGCCCGGCCACCGCGTCCAGCCCATCCAGCGCGACCAAGTCGCGGCCTTCCAGCGATTCCAGCGCGGCGCGCGTGCGCCCGACCACCGCCTTCAGCGGCAGGTAGGTCGGCTGGCGGCCGGCCTGTTCGGCCAGCGAGCACATCGCCAGCGCCTGATGGGTCTTGCCGGTGCCCGGCGCGCCTTCCAGGTACACCCAGTCGTGCGCGGCGCCCACGGCAATGGCGCGCAGCTGCGCCAGCGCGCCGTCCGGCGCACCGATGAAGGTCTCCAGCCGCTCGTCCTGCGGGTAGCGCAGGGCAAGCGGCAACTGCGGGACGACACTCACTGCGCGTCGGGTCCCTTCGGATTGCCCACGACCACGATCTCGGGCTTGTCGGCATAGGCATCGAGCACGATCGCCGACTTTTCACCGGCGTACAGATCACTCTGGCGATAGCGCTGGTGCGCGTAACGCAGCAGCACGTTGCTGACCGCGGCCACCGGCAGCGCCAGCAGCATGCCGAGGAAGCCGAACAGCTGGCCACCGGCCATCACCGCGAAGATCACTGCCACCGGGTGCAGGCCGATCTTGTCGCCGACGATGCGCGGGGTCAGCACGTAGCTTTCCAGCAGCTGGCCCACGGTGAACACCACGCCGACCAGGATCAGCAGCTTCAGATCGAAGCCCTGCGCCTGCACCAGCGCGGCCGCCACCGCCATCACGATGCCGGTGGTCGCGCCCAGGTATGGGATGAAGCTGATCAGGCCGGCGACCAGGCCGATCAACAGGCCCAGCTTCAGGCCGACCAGCGACAGGCCGGCGGCGTACACCACGCCCAGCGCGATCATCACCAGGAACTGGCCACGGATGAACGCACCCAGCACCTCGTCCGACTCACGCGCCAGCTTGGTGATGGTGCCGACGTGGTTGCGCGGGATCATCGAGGCCACGCGCTCGACCAGCTTGTCCCAGTCGCGCAGGAAGTAGAACGCCAGGATCGGCAGCAGCAGGATGTTGACCACCCAGGTCACCATGGTGAAGCCCGAGCGCTGCACGTAGCCGAAGAAGGTCTTGGCGAACCCGCCGGCCTGCTGCCAGTGACTGCGCACCCATTCGATCAGGCGGTCCGGGTCCATCCACTGCATGATCTCCAGCCCGGTCTTCTGCTCGAACCACGGGATGCCTTTTTCCATCAGCCACTGCTGTGCCTGCGGGATCGCCGCCACCAGGGTGGCGATCTGGCGCTCGATCATCGGCACCAGGATCAGCAGCGCGGCGGTGATCAGCAGGATCATGGCCACGAACACCAGCACCACGCCGGTGTTGCGCGAGCGGCCGGTGGCCTCGATCCGGTCGACCAGCGGGTCGCCCAGCCATGCCAGCGCCAACGCCAGCACGAATGGGGTCAGGATCGGGCCGAGCAGCCAGATCACCCAGCCGGCGAAAAGCGCCACCAGTACGAATTTCAACCGTCGGAGGAACTGCGCGATTTCTGCTTCGGGGGTGAGGATCATCGCAGGCGGTACTCGTTGCTGGCAGGCGGCGGCAGGGCCGAGGGACTGGTTTCATCGATCGGCACCGGCAGCGGCGCGGTCGGCGCGATCACGCCGTTGTCGCCCAGCATGCGGTTCAGGCCGGCCAGGCCGGTGGTCATCTCCAGCGACAGCTCCAGGCGGTCGCCCGAGGCACGCACCGGGGTGACGTTGCGGACCACGGCGGTCTCACGCAGGCCGGCGGCCAGGCGCATGTAGTCCTCGGCGCTGTTCAGGCCCAGCACCACGATGGTGTACGTGCCGGCGGCACCGGTGGCGGCACCGGCCTTGGCGTACCGGCGCACCAGCGCATCGGCGGCACCGTCGGCGCCACTGGCCATGGCGCGACGGGCATCGCTGTCCTTGGTCGTCCACTTGTTCAGCTCTTTGCCACCGTCGACGAACACCCAGTCGGCGACCCAGCCGCTGCCCTGCCGGTACAGCTTGCCGATCAGCTGCATCGGCGGGGCGTAGCGCGCCGAGGCACGGGCGACAGACGCGGTGTCCTGGCGCCAGATCGCGCCGACCAGCGCCTGCTCGGCCGCGCTGCCCGAGGGCAGGCCGAGCTTGTAGCCGCGCTCGATGGCGCGATTCAGCAGCGGGCGGGCCGCATTGGCCTGCTGGACGGTCACCAGGCGCGGGCCGGAGCCGTCGTCGATGGCCAGCCAGATCACCGGCTTGGGACGCGGCTGCGGCCACAGCGGCAGGCCGAGGGCCGAGATCAGGCCGTCAACGTCATCCTCGCGGAACCGGGCGACCAGGATCGTGCGGTAGCTCGGCGCGCCACCGGCCGAGGTGCTCTGGTCCTGGCGGTAGTCATAGCTGGCCACGTAATCCTTGGCATTGCGCAGGGCCTGCATCACCCCCGGGCGGCTCATCACGCTGCGGTCGCCCGAGAGTTTGGCCAGCACGTTGCCCAGCGCCCTGGCCAGGGCACCGTTGCGGTCCGAATCGGCCTGGCTGTTGACCGGGACCTCGGCCTCGTAAGCGCCACTGGCACTGGCCACATCGCCTTCGGTGCGCAGGCCGCTCTGGGCCATCGAGGCCACCGGCAGGCACAGCGCGAGGAACATCATGAAAAAGAGGCTGCGGCGCATCAGGACTTCCATTGAGCGTATCCGGGGGGAATTGTTGCCCGAATAGGGCCTGCGCGCCAACGTGGCCTGTTAAAATCGCGCTTTCACCCCAGCGCAGCGCCGACGCCCGTGACCAATTCCCCGTCCCATCCCTCTCCCCTGACCTACCGCGACGCCGGTGTCGACATCGACGCGGGCAATGCGCTGGTCGAGCGCATCAAGCCGCTGGTGAAGCGCAGTTTCCGCCCGGAAGTCATGGGCGGGCTGGGCGGCTTCGGCGCCCTGTTCGACCTATCCAACAAGTACCGCGAGCCGGTCCTGGTCTCGGGTACGGACGGCGTGGGCACCAAGCTGAAGCTTGCACAACAGCTGGGCCGCCACGACACGATCGGCATCGATCTGGTCGCCATGTGCGTGAACGACGTGCTGGTCCAAGGCGCCGAGCCGCTGTTCTTCCTGGATTATTTCGCCACCGGCAAGCTGGACATCGACACCGCTGCGGCGGTCGTGGGCGGCATCGCCAACGGCTGCACCGAGGCCGGTTGCGCGCTGATCGGCGGTGAAACCGCGGAAATGCCGGACATGTATGCCCCGGGCGAGTACGACCTGGCCGGCTTCACCGTCGCCGGCGTCGAGAAAAGCGAACTGAAGGACGGCGCCAGCGTGGCGGCCGGCGACGTGCTGATCGGCATCGCCTCCTCCGGCCCGCACTCCAACGGCTACTCGCTGGTGCGCCGCATCTACGACCGCGCCGGCCAGCCGGCCGAGCTGGAGCTGGAGGGCGGGGTCAAGCTGGTCGATGCGCTGATGGCGCCGACCCGCCTGTACGTCAAGCCGATCCTGGCGCTGCTGAAGACCCACGGCGCGGCGATCCACGGCATGGCCCACATCACCGGTGGCGGCCTGACCGAGAACATCATCCGCGTGGTGCCCGAGGGCCTGGGCCTGGACATCCAGGCCGATGCATGGACCCTGCCGCCGGTGTTCCAGTGGCTGCAGAAGGAAGGCGCCGTGGCCGACAGCGAAATGTGGCGCACCTTCAACTGCGGCATCGGCTTCGTGCTGATCGTGGCCGCCGACGAGGTCGCCGCGGTCAGTGCGGCCGTGGCCGCGCAGGGCCTGGAGCACTGGACCATCGGTCAAGTGACCACCGCCGACGGCGCTGAACGCGTCAAGATCGGCTGAGCCCGGTCATGGAGCCCCGCCCGGAGGCTGCTGCTCAACCGCCGTCGCTGCCCGTCGCAGCGGCGACGGCCCTGCCGGCCACCGCGGGTGACACCTCGCAGCTGCAGCTGCTGTCGGTCTTCCACTATGTGGTGGCCGGCCTGACCGCCCTGTTCTCGCTGTTCCCGCTGATCTACCTGCTGATGGGGCTGGCGGTGATGTTCGCCGCGCCGACGCCGCTGGCGCCCGGTGAGGCGCCGCCGCCGTTCGATCCGCGCCTGATCGGCTGGGTGTTCGTGCTGATCGGCGGCCTCGGCTGCGCGGCCGGACTGGTCCTGGCCGGCTACATGGCCTACGCCGGGCGCTGCCTGGCGCAGCGCCGACGCTACCTGCTGTGCATGGTCGTGGCCGGCATCGCCTGCATCTTCATGCCGTTCGGCACCGCGCTCGGGGTGTTCACCCTGGTGGTGCTGTCACGCCCGGCGGTCAAGGCGGCCTTCGAAACCGCATGAGCAGCCGTATCGCCGTACTCGCCTCCGGCCGGGGCAGCAATCTGCAGGCCATCCTCGACGCCATCGCCGCGCAGCGGCTGGATGCGCAGGTTGTGGCCGTGCTCTCGGACAAACCCGAGGCCTCGGCCCTGCTCAAGGTCGGCCCGGAGCAGCGCTGGGCACGCTCGCCCAGGGACTTCCTTGACCGCGCCGCCTTCGACGCGGCGATGGCCGAGGCGCTGGAGGCCTTCGCCCCGGACTGGATCGTCTGCGCCGGCTACATGCGCATCCTCGGCCCGGCCTTCGTGGCGCGTTTCGACGGGCGCCTGGTCAATATCCATCCGTCGCTGCTGCCGCTGTACAAGGGCCTGCACACCCATGCCCGCGCGCTCGAGGCCGGTGATGCCGAGCACGGTGCCAGCGTGCACTTCGTGGTGCCCGAACTGGATGCCGGCACCGTGCTGGCCCAGGCCCGGGTGCCGGTGCACGCCGGCGACACCGCCGAAACGCTGGCCCTGCGGGTGCTGGCGGTGGAGCATCCACTGCTGATTGCCAGCCTGGCCCTGCTGGTCAGCGGCCGCGTAACTGAACAGGCAGGTCAGCTCCAGCTCGATGGTCACCCCCTGTTTAGCCCGCTGCGCCTAGATTGCGCCGGACAGCTGAACCGATAAGCGCCGCGCACACGCGCCGCTGATCCCGGCGCTGGCATTCTTTCCCCCTCCTCCCCCGACCGGCCCGCATGAGAACGCCTGTGTTCAAGCCCGTGCTGCTGATGGCATCCCTGCTGTGCACCGCTGCTCTTGCCCACGCGCAGGAGACGCCCACGCCACCGCTGCCCGCGTTGCCCGCCATGGACTGGGAGGCGCCGCCGCTGCAGCCGTTCACCGCCACCTACCAAGCCCTCTACAAGGGCAAGCAGGCCGGCGATGCGACCATGCGCGTCACCCACACCGGCGGCGACCAGTGGCGCGTGGACATGCAGGTGATCGGCCGCAGCGGCTTTGCCAGCGTGCTCGGGCTGAACCTGGAACAGAGCACCGTCTTCGAGAACCGCAACGGCATCTATGTGCCGCTGAGCCAGAGCACGGTGCGCAAAGGCCTGTTCCTCGGCAAGAAGGTCACCGGCACCTATGACTGGAAGGCCGGCACCGCGCAGTGGCTGGGCGACCTGAAGAAGGAACGCCGCCAGCCGATTCCGCTGCAGCCCGGCGACCAGAGCGCGCTGCTGCTGAACCTGGCGATCATGCGCGACGCCCGCCCCGGCGGGCAGATGCATTACCGCTATGTGGACGTGGGCCGCGTCCGCCAGCACGACTACCAGGCCGCGCCGGACACCGAAAACGTGCCGGTCGGCGATCTGTCCTACAACGCGCTGCGGGTGTACCGCACCAACGGCGGCAATGACGAAACCATCCTCTGGATCGCCAACGGTGTCCCCACGCCGGTGCGCATCCTGCAACGCGAAGACGGCGAAGATCGGATTGATCTGCGCCTGATCGAATACCAAGGAGTCTGAGCATGACCACACTGAACCGTCCGCTGACCTGGATCGCCGCTGGCGCGCTCGCCGTGGTGAGCCTGCCTGCGATGGCACTGCAGCCGTTCAAGGCCGATTACCAGGCCAGCTACATGGGCATGCAGGCCAACGGCACCATGACCCTCACCAGCGAAGGCGCCAACAAGTGGCGTTACAGCCTCAACGTCAAGAACCAGCTGGCCGACCTCAGCCAGAACACCGTGTTCGAGGAAGCCAACGGCCGCCTGCGCCCGCTGAGCAGCAACGACCGTTCGGTGCTGCTGGTCAAGAAGCGCAACGTGGATGCCACCTACAACTGGAGCAGCAACCAGGCCACCTGGACCGGCGACGTCAAGCCGGACCGCCGTGGTCCGGTCGCGCTCAAGGCCGGTGACATGGATGCCCTGCTGATCAACCTGGCGATCGCGCGCGATCTGGCCGCCGGCAAGCCGCTGAATTACCGCATGGTCGACGAAGGCCGGATCAAGCCGATGTCCTACAAGGTGGTCGGCAAGGAAAAGATCACGGTGGGAGGCAAGTCCTACGACGCGACCAAGGTGTCGCGCGTGGATGGCAACAAGGAACTGATCGCCTGGATCGTGCCGGAGTTCCCGGTGCCGGCGCGCCTGCTGCAGCGTGAGAGCGGCAAGGATGCGCTGGATCTGACGATCAAGGGCATGAACTGACCAAGAAAAACGCCCGCTTGCGCGGGCGTTTTTTCATTCCGGCTTGGCTTCGCCGAACACCGTCCTGCAGTCGACCCGGATCTGCTGGCGCGTGTCGCGCCAGTAGTAGGTGCTGCAGTGGCGGTTGCCGTCGACCTTCTTCTCCACGCCGACCGCATAGAACGACTGGAACACCTCGGTACGGCTGACCGTGCCGTCCGCGTTCCAGTCCATGTCTTCCTGTTGGATGCCCTGGGTGATCGCGATGCCGGCGTACCAGGCATAACCCAGCCATGCCAGCACGATCAGCACCAGGACCAGCAGCGCCTTGCGGCGGCGGGTGAACCGGCCGCGCAGGATCATGCCGCGACACGCCGGATGGTGGCGCCCAGCGAAGACAGTTTCTCTTCGATGTTCTCGTAGCCGCGGTCGAGGTGGTAGATGCGGTCGATGGTGGTATCCCCCTCGGCCATCAGGCCCGCCAGGATCAGCGAGGCCGAGGCGCGCAGATCGGTCGCCATCACCGGCGCGCCGCTGAGCTGCTCGGCACCGCGCACGATCGCGGTATGCCCTTCGACCTGGATGTCCGCGCCCAGGCGCAGCAGTTCGTTGACGTGCATGAAACGGTTCTCGAAGATCGTCTCGTTGATCACGCCCACACCGTCGGCCACGCAGTTGAGCGCCATGAACTGCGCCTGCATGTCGGTCGGGAACGCCGGGTACGGCGCGGTGGTCAGATTGACCGCGCGCGGGCGTTTGCCTTCCATGTCCAGGGTGATGCTGTCTTCGGTGGTCTCGATCTTCGCACCGGCCTCGACCAGCTTGGCCAGCACCGCATCCATGGTGTTCGGGCGCGCGCGGTTGACCGTGACCTTGCCACCGGTCATCGCCGCGGCCACCAGGAAGGTGCCGGTTTCGATGCGGTCGGGGAGCACTTCATGACGGCCGCCGGAGAGCTTCTCCACGCCTTCGATCACCAGGCGGGCGGTGCCGAGGCCTTCGATCTTCGCGCCGAGCGCGATCAGGCAGTGCGCCAGGTCGGTGACTTCCGGTTCCATCGCCGCGTTGTCCAGCACGGTGGTGCCTTCGGCCAGCACGGCGGCCATCAGCACGTTCTCGGTGCCGGTGACACTGACCATGTCGAAGGTGAAGTGCGCACCCTTCAGGCGCTTGGCCTGGGCCTTGATGAAGCCGTTCTCGACGGTGATTTCCGCCCCCAGGGCTTGCAGGCCCTTGATGTGCTGGTCAACCGGACGCGAGCCGATCGCGCAGCCGCCCGGCAGCGACACTTCGGCCGCGCCGAAGCGGGCCAGCAGCGGGCCCAGCACCAGGATCGAGGCGCGCATGGTCTTGACCAGCTCGTAGGGCGCCACGTGCTGGTCCACCGAACGCGGGTCGACCACGATCGCACTGCCGCGCGACAGGGTGCCCTGGTCGATGGTGACCTTGGCACCCAGCTCGCCGAGCAGCTTCACGGTGGTGACCACGTCGTGCAGGTGCGGCACGTTGGTGATCTCCACCGGCGCATCGGCCAGCAGGGTCGCGCACAGGATGGGGAGGACAGCGTTCTTGGCGCCGGAAATGTTCACTTCACCGTGCAGCGGCTTGCCGCCGGTCACTACGATCTTGGCCATGGAATCTACTTGGAATGAGGTAGAGCCGACCGTTGGTCGGCTGATTGAATCGGTGAGGTATAGCCAACCATCACTCGGCTGACTAGCCGGCTTCGGCCGGGGTGACGGTCTTCAGCGCCAGCGCGTGGATCGCCCCGCCCATCAGATCGCCCAGAGTCGCGTAGACCATGCGGTGGCGCGCCAGCGGCATTTTGCCGGCAAAGGCGTCGCAGACCACGGTGGCCTCGAAGTGCACGCCGTCGTCACCCTGCACGTCCGCGCGGGCGCCAGGCAGGCCGGTTTCGATCAGATTGCGGATGGTCTCGGCGTCCAACGGGCTTTCCTAATAAAATGAGCGCTCATTCTACTCTTCCACGTGGCGCTCGCATGGCTGTCTCGCCCCAACTCCCCCATCCGGCCGACGCGGCGGCACTGGTCGCCAGCGGCCGCCGCGTGTTCGAGATCGAGCGCGATGCGCTGGGCGCGGTCGCCGACCGGCTGGGCGAAGCGTTCAGCCAGGCCTGCCAGCTGATGCTGCAGAGCAAGGGCCGCGTGGTCGCCACCGGGATGGGCAAGTCCGGCCATGTGGCGCGCAAGATCGCCGCCACGCTGGCCTCGACCGGGACCCCGGCCTTCTACGTGCATCCGGGTGAAGCCGGGCATGGCGACCTGGGCATGATCACCAGCGCCGACGTGGTGCTGGCGCTGTCCTACTCGGGCGAGTCCGACGAGCTGCTGATGCTGCTGCCGGTGCTCAAGCGCCAGGGCAACCGCCTGATCGCGATGACCGGCCGGCCGCAGTCCAGCCTGGCCAGCGCGGCCGACGTTCATCTGGATGTCAGCGTGCCGGCCGAGGCCTGCCCGCTGGCCCTGGCCCCGACCTCCAGCACCACCGCCTCGCTGGCCATGGGCGATGCGCTGGCCGTGGCCCTGCTGGATGCCCGCGGCTTCACCGCCGACGATTTCGCCCGCTCGCACCCGGCCGGCAGCCTGGGCCGCCGCCTGCTGCTGCACATCACCGACGTCATGCACAGCGGCGATGAGCTGCCGCGGGTCGGCGTCGATGCCAGCCTCAGCGAGGCCCTGGTGGAAATGAGCCGCAAGCGCCTGGGCATGACCGCCGTGGTGGATGCGGACAACCGTCTGATCGGCCTGTTCACCGATGGCGACCTGCGCCGCGCGCTGGATACCGACCTGGACGTGCGCAGCGCGCGGATCGCCGATGTGATGACCCGTGGCCCGCGCACGATCGGCGCCGATCAGCTGGCGGCCGAGGCGGCGCAGCTGATGGAAGCCCACAAGATCACCGGCCTGCTGGTGGTCGATGCCGAGGGCCACCTGGTCGGCGCGCTCAACATTCATGACCTGTTGCGGGCCCGGGTGGTTTAAACCACAGTTGTCTTCCTCCATTCAGCTGAGCTCCCCCCAGACGATGCCTTACTCCCCGTTGCCCGGTTTTCCGTCCCACCTGCATGCCGCCGCCGGCCGTATCCGGCTGGCCTGCTTCGACGTGGACGGCACGCTCACCGACGGTCGGCTCTACTACGACAAGGACGGCAACGAGAGCAAGGCGTATTACGTGCAGGACGGACTCGGCCTGAAACTACTGCAGCAGCATGGTATCCACCCGGTGCTGATCACCGCGCGCAACAGCCAGTCCGCGCTCCGGCGCGGCGCGGACCTGGGCATCGATACCCAGATCGCGGTCGGCGACAAGCTGGCCAGCGTCAAGGCGCTGTGCGGGCAGCACGGCATCGGCCTGGACCAGGTGGCCTTCATGGGCGATGACCTGCCCGACCTGGCGCCGCTGTGCGCGGTCGGCCTGGCGGTCGCCCCGGCCAACGCCCACCCGTGGATCGCCGAACGCGTGCACTGGCAGACCCGCAGCGACGGCGGCCAGGGCGCGGCGCGCGAGCTCTGCGATGTGCTGCTGGCCGCGCAGGGCCATGTGGATGCGGTGCTGGCGAGGTTCGGCGCATGAACATGCGTAGCGCTCTCGGCATCGGTCTGCTGGTGGCTGCCGCCTTCACCGGCTGGCTGGCGCTGCATGATCGCGACAAAGGCACGGCCGAGGTGGGGGACGACGCCACCAAGGATTACGTGCTGCATGATTTCCAGATCGTGGCGCTGGACGAACAGGGCAAGGAATCCACCACCCTGCGCGCCCCGCTGCTGGAACGTGCGCGCAGCGATGAGACGATGAACATCACCACGCCCCTGTTCCTGCTGCCCGATCAGGACGGCAATCACTGGGAACTGCGCAGTGATACCGGCTGGGTCAGCGCGAAGGGCGATCAGCTGAAGCTGGTCGGCAACGTCAGCGGCGACAGCCCGAAGATCGCCAGCGTGCCGCCCACCACCTTCCGCACCGATCACCTGGATGTGTTCCCGAACGAAAGCCGCGCCAAGACCGATGCCCTGGTCACCATGACCCGCCCGGGCATGAGCCAGTCCGGCGTTGGTTTCGAGCTGGATTCCAAAACCAAGACCTACCATTTCCTGAGCCAGGCCAAGGGCCGTTACACGCCCCAGCGCTGAGCCACGGCAGCCCCGGCGACGTCCACCGACCGGCGCCGGCTGCACAGGAACCCCGATTCACCGGCCAGGCTTACCGCTGGTCACGACCCCTACTCTGGCAGGACAGACCCATTCAATGAAGATCCTATTTGCAGCCGCATGCGCGATCAGTCTTCTCGCCCCCGCGTTCGCGGCCAGCGCGAAGTCCACCGACCGCAATGAACCGATGACCATCGATGCCGGCACCCAGTCGGGCACGCTGGTGGGCGATGGCAAGACCACGCTGTCCCAGGGCGTGGTGGTCACCCAGGGCACGCTCGATCTGCGCAGCGCCGATGCCGAGATCTACATGAAGGACGGCGAAGCGGTGCGCGCCGTGTTCACCGGCAAGCAGGCCAAGCTCAAGCAGCAGCTCGATGACGGCAGCTGGATGGACGCCAGCGCCGACCGCATCGATTACGACATCAAGGCCGAAGTGCTGACCATGACCGGCAACTACCAGGTCAAGAGCGCGCGCGGCACCAATGCCGGCCAGAAGATGACGTACAACACCCGCACCGGCGAGATGAACAGCGGTGGCGACGGCACCCGCGTGCGCACCGTGATCCAGCCCAAGAACAAGACCGCGGCGCCGGCCACGCCGGCCGCCAAGACCACCGTACCGACCCCCGGGAGCAAGAAGTAATGCTCGTCGCCAAAGGCCTGCGCAAGCGCTACAAGCAGCGTGAAGTCGTCAAGGATTTCGGGCTGACCCTGGAGGCCGGTGAAGTGGTCGGCCTGCTCGGCCCCAACGGTGCCGGCAAGACCACCTGCTTCTACATGATCGTCGGCCTGGTCGAGACCGACGCCGGCAGCATCGTGCTGGACGGCAAGGACATCACCAGCGACCCGATGTACACCCGCGCCAAGCAGGGCGTGGGCTACCTGCCGCAGGAACCCTCGGTGTTCCGCAAGCTGACCGTGGCCGACAACCTGCGCCTGGTGCTTGAACTGCGCGAGGACCTGGACAAGGCCGGCCGCGAAAAGGAACTGGCCAGCCTGCTGGACGAGCTGCAGATCAACCACGTGGCCGACCAGCTGGGCGCGAGCCTGTCCGGTGGTGAGCGCCGCCGCTGTGAAATCGCCCGCGCGCTGGCGGCCAAGCCGCGCCTGATCCTGCTCGATGAACCGTTCGCCGGCGTCGACCCGATCTCGGTCGGTGAAATCCAGCGCATCGTTACCCACCTCAAGCAGCGCGGGATCGGGGTGCTGATCACCGACCACAATGTCCGCGAGACCTTGGGAATCTGCGACCGCGCGTATATCCTCAACGAGGGCAGCGTGCTGGCACAGGGCGCGCCGGACGAGATCCTGGCCAACGCCGACGTCCGCCGCGTCTACCTTGGGGACACCTTCAAGCTCTGATCCAGCGGCCGCCGCAACGCCTTCCTTCCGTTCGGCACAGGCATGAAAGCACGGCTGCAGACATCGATGGGGCAACACCTGGTCATGACGCCGCAGCTGCGTCAGGCCATCAAGCTGTTGCAGATGTCCAGCGCCGAGCTGGAGCTGGAAATCAACGAGGCGGTGGAGACCAACCCGCTGCTGGACTGGGCCGAGAACGCTGAACCGGCGCTTGAGGCCGGCCCCGGCGAGGACACACCCCCGCCCGCTCCCAGCGATACCCACGCCGATGGCGAGCACCAGGTCTCGGCCAGCGATGACTGGTCGCCCGGCGAAGGCGACTGGACCAGCGGCAGCAGCGGCGGCTCGTTCGACGATGACGACAACGGCAGCGCCGCCGAGCGCGTGGCCGAGACCGAATCGCTGGCCGACCACCTGCTCTGGCAGCTGCACCTGTCCCACCTCTCGGCCCGGGACCGCAGCATCGGCGCGGCCCTGATCGATGCCTTCGAAGACGACGGCTACCTGCGCGAGCCGCTGGCGGCCATCGCCGAGACCCTGCGCCCGGGCATCCAGGCCGACGAGGCCGAGATCCTGACCGTGCTGCACCAGATCCAGCGTTTCGACCCGGTCGGGGTCGGTGCGCGCTCGCTGGGTGAATGCCTGGACCTGCAGCTGCTGGTGCTGCCCGCCGACACCCCCGGGCTGGCCCTGGCCCGGCGGATCGCCGATGGGCCGCTGGAGCGCCTGCCGCGCAGCGGCGTGGCGGGCATCGCCCACGAACTGCGCGAGCCGGTGGCCGAGGTCGAGGTCGCCGTGCAGCTGCTGCGCTCGCTGGACCCGCGCCCGGGCACCCAGATCGGCGAGCTCTCCCACGACAGCTACGTGGTGCCGGACTGCGTGGTCTGGCGCCAGAACGGCGTCTGGCGCGCGGCCCTGGCCGGCCATGCCGGGCCCCGGGTGGTCATCCACCGGGGCTATGAACAGATGATCCGCCGCTGCGGGGAGGCCGACGCCGGTTACATGCGCGCCCACCTGCAGGAGGCGCGCTGGCTGCTCAAGGGCCTGGAGGCCCGCGGCGAGACCCTGCTGCGGGTCATGCGCTGCCTGCTCGACCAGCAGGCCGCCTTCCTGGAGTTCGGCGAACAGGCGCTGCGCCCGCTGACCCTGCGTGAAGTGGCCGGCGAGCTCGGCCTGCACGAATCGACCATTTCCCGGGCGATCGCCCGCAAGTACGTGCGCACGCCGCGCGGGACCCTGCCGCTGCGCGGGTTCTTCGCCTCGGGCATCGATACCGACAGCGGTGGCGAAGCCTCCAGTACCGCCATCCAGGCGATGCTGCGCCGCCTGATCGATGACGAGAACCCGCGCAAGCCGCTTTCTGACGCCAAGCTGGCTGACCTGCTCAAGACCTCGGGAATACCGGTGGCGCGACGCACCGTGGCGAAGTATCGTGAAGCCATGAACATTTCCGCCTCGCACGAAAGGGTAAGAATCGTCTGACGCTCCACCGCGCCCGGCGGGAAGGTTCATTGGCACATCCGAACAAAGGAGAAACCCGATGCACATCGAGACGTTTGGCAAGGACCACCTTGAGATCACCCCGGCTCTGAACGAGTACGTGGAGACCAAGCTGGAACGGCTGAGGAAGCACTTCGACCAGCACTGCGAGGTTCGCGTGCAACTGTCGATCCGCAAGCCGGAGCACCATGCCGATGCGAGTGTGAATGTTCCCGGGCAGACTCTGCACGCGGACGCCAGCGGCCCCACCATGTACGCCGCGATCGACATCCTGGCCGACAAGCTCGACCGCCTGGTCATCAAGCACAAAGAGAAAAAGCAGCAGCACGCACCGCAACCGCTGCCGGTGGGCGACAATGAGGGCTGATGCCCTCGTTTCCACCCCGACATGCCTCTGACTGATCTTCTGGCGGCCGTCCGCACGCAAGTGCTGCCGGCCGCCGATCGCGACAGCGTGCTGAAGGCCGCAGCCCGTCTGCTGGCCTGCCGCGAAGCCAACGCCGAGCTGCTGTACCAGAACCTGTGCCAGCGCGAGACGCTGGGCAGCACCGCCATCGGCCATGGCATCGCCATCCCGCACGGCCGTGCGCCCCTGCTCGAACGCCCCCGCGGCGCGCTGCTGCGGCTGGAGTCGCCGGTCGAGTTCGGCGGCGATGAGCCGGTGGACCTGGTCTTCGCGATTGCCGTTCCGGCGCATTACACCCATCAACACCTGATGCTGCTGTCCGAGCTGGCCGAGCTGTTCTCCGAGCCGGCCATCCGCCAGGCGCTGCGCGAAGCGCGCGACGGCGACGAACTGCGTCGGGTCATCGAATTTCCCCCGCCGGCGAGTGCCGCATGAATACCAGCATCACCGCGCGCGAACTGTTCGAACAGCAGCGCGACCGTCTCGCCCTGCGCTGGATCGCGGGGCAGAAAGGCGAGCGCCGTGAGCTGGAAGCCGGCAACAAGGTCTCGCGCCGCCCCTCGCTGGCCGGTTACCTCAACGCGATCTACCCGAACAAAGTGCAGATCCTGGGCACCGAAGAGCTGTCCTGGCTGGACTCGCTGGACTCGCGCCAGCGCTGGGAGACCATTGAGCGGATCATGCAGTCGCATCCGCTGGCGCTGGTGATCACCCGCAACCAGTCCTGCCCGGAAGACCTGCGCGCGGCCGCGGACGAATCGCAGACGCCACTGTGGATCTCGCCCAAGCGCGGTCATGAGCTGCTCAACCACCTGTCCTACCACCTGGCGCGCACGCTCGCGCCGCGGGTAATCCTGCATGGCGTGTTCATGGAGATCTACTCGATCGGCGTGCTGATCACCGGCGAAGCGGGCTCGGGCAAGAGCGAGCTGGCGCTGGAACTGCTCAGCCGCGGCCACCGGCTGGTCGCCGACGATGCCCCCGAGTTCACCCAGATCGCCCCGGACGTGCTCGACGGCACCTGCCCGGAGCTGCTGCAGGACCTGCTGGAAGTCCGTGGCCTGGGCGTGCTCAACGTGCGCGAGATGTTCGGTGACACGGCTGTAAAGAAGAACAAATACCTTCGGCTGATCGTCCACCTGACCAAGCCGATGACCGAGCCCACCCCCTACGGCTATGAACGCCTGACCGGCGACTCGGGTACCCGCCACGTGCTGGACCTGGACGTACCGCTGATCACCCTGCCGGTGATGCCCGGCCGCAACCTGGCCGTGCTGACCGAAGCCGCCACGCGCCTGCACATCCTGCGGACCAAGGGCATCGACCCGGCCGCGATGTTCATCGCCCGCCACAGCAACATGTTGGAACGCCGCACGCCATGAACACCCCCGCCCCCGCCTCCGCCCCGACCGCCGCCACCCTGATCATCGTCAGTGGCCTGTCCGGTTCCGGCAAGACGGTCGCGCTGAAGACCTTCGAAGACCTCGACTACTACTGCTCGGACAACCTGCCGATCGACCTGCTGCCGGATTTCGTGCGCAGCCTGCTCGGCGATCCGGGCCGCGAAGCCCCGCGACGGCTCGCGGTCGGCATCGACGTACGCGCGCAGAGCGACCTGACCCAGCTCTCGCACTGGCGGGAAGACGCCAAGGCCGCCGGCCTGGATGCGCAGCTGCTGTTCTTCGATGCCACCGATGAAAGCCTGCTCAAGCGCTACGCCGATACCCGTCGCCGCCATCCGCTGAGCCAGCTCGGCCTGTCGCTGCCCGAAGCGATCGCCCGCGAACGCGAACTGACCGCGCCGCTGCGCCGCGCCGCCGATGCGGTGATCGATACCACCAGCCTCAACGTGCACCAGCTGCGCCGCAAGGTCGTGACCGAATTCGCGCTCGCCCACGGCAACAAACTGTCGCTGCTGTTCGAATCGTTCGCCTACAAGCGCGGCGTCCCGGCCGAAGCCGACTTCGTGTTCGACGTGCGCGTACTGCCCAATCCGCACTGGGACCCGGAGCTGCGCCCGCTGTCCGGCCGCGATGCCGGCGTGCGCGAGCATCTGGACGAACAGCCCGATGTACAGCGCTACGCCGCCCAGCTCGTCGATTTCCTGGATACCTGGCTGCCGCGGCTGGGCAATGACACCCGCAGCTATGTCACCGTCGCCTTCGGCTGCACCGGCGGCAAGCACCGCTCGGTCTACATGGCCGAGCGCATGGCCCGCCATGCCCGCGACCAGGGCTGGCCCGAAGTGGCCACCTTCCACCGGGAACTGGACTGAATCCGTCGCTTCCGGACCGCCCTGCCCTGTCCCGACCCGGGACAGGCCATCGGCACGCTGAACCGCGGAACACAGCAGTCTTTCACGCGTGCTATCGCCAATTCATGTTGACCTGTTAACGTTCGGGAATGACCTGTGGCATTCTCCTCGTAACTCATCCCGGTGTCGGCACGGCCCTGCTGGACGTGGCGACACGGCTGCTGCGGCACCTGCCGCTGAAGACCGAAGCTTTCGAAGTACCGTTCGACGCAGATATGGACGTCCTGCTCCCGCTCGCCTCGGCCGCTTTGCGCCGGGTGGACAGTGGACAGGGCGTGCTGATCCTGACCGACCTGTACGGCGCCAGCCCCAGCAATCTGGCCGGGCAACTGGCGCGTCTGGGCACCCCGGCACGCCGGGTTTCGGCGCTGAGCCTGCCGATGTTGATGCGGGTGATGAATTATCCGGAACAGGGACTGGATCAACTGCCTGCCACAGCCGCGGCGGGCACTCGCAATGGAGCGATTGTCGACGATGCTTGAACGTGAACTCACCGTATCCAACCGCCTGGGCCTGCATGCCCGCGCCACTGCCAAGCTGGTGCAGGAGCTGGCGCCGTTCCGCTGCAACGTGACCATGGCCGCCAAAGGCCGTGAGATCAATGCCAAGAGCATCATGGGCGTCATGCTGCTGGCCGCCGGCCAGGGCACCCCGGTCACCGTGCGCATCGACGGCGAAGACGAAGCCGCCGCGATGGACGCGGTGGTGTCCCTGTTCGAACGGCGTTTCGACGAGGACAACTGAGCATGGGGGGGCAGCCGCGATCGGGATCTTCCGCACCGGCCCGGACCGCGTCCGGGGCGATGCTGTTGTCCGGCCACGGTGCCTCGCGCGGCAACGCCCTGGGCCGTGCCCGGGTGCGCCTGCCGCACGCCCTGGAAGTCGCCGAGCAGCGCATTCCGCCGTCCAGGATCGACGCCGAACTGGCGCGCCTGCATGTGGCCGTGGAAGCGGCACGCGGCGAAATGCACGATCTGCGGCAGCGCCTGCATGGCGCGCTCAACCAGGAGGTCGGCGAGTTCCTCGACCTGCATGCCCTGCTGCTCGATGACCCGGAGCTGCTGTTCGGGCTGGACGAGCTGATCCGCAATGGCCCGTACAGCGCCGGCTACGCCCTGCGCGTGCAGCGCGATCGGCTGGCCAAGGTCTTCGATGGCATGGACGATGCCTACCTGAAGAGCCGCATGGACGACCTGGACCATGTGATCGGGCGCATCCATGCCTTCCTGCAGAAGCGCCCGCCGGACGTCAAAGGCATGGCCGGCGAGATCCTGATCTGCGACAACATCGCGCCCTCCGAGCTGGCCCAGCTGCAGGCCCACGGCGTGGTCGGCATCGTCACCGCCGGCGGCAGCGCGCTGTCGCACAGCGCGATCCTGGCGCGCAGCTTGCACCTGCCCTTGATCGTCAACGTCCCCAACGTGCTGCAGAAGGTCGCCGACGGCGACGTGCTGATCATGGACGGCAGCGACGGCACGGTCACCATCAACCCGCAGGCACCGGACCTGCGCGATTACCGCGTGCGGCTGCGCGAACACGCGCGCGAACAGCGCGAGCTCGGCCGCCTGCGCACCAAGCCGAGCCGCACCCGCGACAACGTCGACATCGCCCTGCTGGCCAATGCCGAATCCAGCGAGGACGTCACCCAGGCGCATGCGCTGGGCGCACACGGGCTGGGCCTGTACCGCACCGAATTCCTGTTCCTGCAGCGCAACGAGCTGCCGGACGAGCAGGAACAGTTCGAGACCTACCGCGATGCCGCGCTCGGCATGAGCGGGCGGCCGGTCACCATCCGCACCCTGGACCTGGGCGCGGACAAGGCCGACCGCACCGGGCTGACCCTGAGCAATGAAGAAAATCCCGCGCTGGGCCTGCGCGGCGTGCGCCTGTCGCTGGCCCGGCCGAAAGTGGCCGACACCCAGCTGCGCGCGATCCTGCGTGCGTCGGCCTACGGCAAGCTGCGCATCCTGATCCCGATGGTCAGCACCCGCGAGGAAATCCTCGCCGTGCGCCGGCGCCTGCACAAGCAGGCCGAGCTGTTGCGCGCCGAGGGCCACGAGGTCGCCGAGCACATCCCGTTCGGCGCGATGATCGAAGTCCCGGCCGCGGCGATCGCGCTGGAGAGCTTCATCGACCTGGTCGACTTCCTCTCGATCGGTACCAACGATCTGGTCCAGTACCTGCTCGCCGCCGACCGCAACAACGAAGCCGTGGGCGAGCTGTATTCGCCGCTGCACCCGGCGGTGGTGCGACTGCTGGCGCATATCCTGCGCACCGGCCAGGCCTACGACATCCCGGTAGCGGTCTGCGGCGAAATCGCGGGCGACCCGATGATGACGCGCCTGCTGCTGGCGCTGGGCCTGACGGAATTCAGCCTGCACCCGGGCACGCTGCTGGAAGTGCGCCGCGCGGTGCGCGACAGCGACCTGTCCGTGCTGCAGGCGATGGCGCCCAAGCTGCTGCAGGCGCGCGACCGCCGCGGCATCGAACGCTGGATCGAGAAGGCCCGGTAGTGCCGGCCGCTGGCCGGCTCCAGGTCGCATCCAGCATCGTGCGGAGCCGGCCAGCGGCCGGCACTACCCGGTAAAGCACGAAGATCTCTTGGAGCCGGCCAGCGGCCGGCACGACCCGACCCTTACGGCAGCGGCGGCAGCAGCCCGGCGCCGAGGCGGTTCCAGGCATTGATCACCGCGATGCCCATGCTCAGGTCGCTGATGCCTTTCTCGTCGAAGTGTGGCGCCAGCGCCTCGTAGGCGGCGTCGGAGGGGGCCGCACTGCTCAACCGGGTCAGCGCTTCGGCCCAGCCCAGCGCGGCGCGCTCGCGCGCATCGAAGAAGCGGCTTTCGTGCCAGGCCGGCAGCGTATCCAGCTTGCGTGGTTCGATCCCGCCCTTGCGCAGGGTGGTGCCGTGCATGTCCATGCAGTAACCGCAGCCATTGATCTGCGAGACACGCAGGAACACCAGTTCCATCAGCACCGGATCGATCGAGCTGTCGTGCACGGCCTTGCTGGTGGCCAGCAGGCCCTTGAAGGCTTCGGCGGCGAGGCGGGTGTAGGGAACACGGGGGGAAGCAGACATGACGGACTCCATGACGGCCGCAGCGGCCGTCTTCATCAGGAGGACGCGCCAGCGTCGCGCGCTGTGACAAGGGCCGTGAGTTTTTCCGGATTGAGCACGCTGAGCACGCGCACGATGCGCCCCGCATCGACCGTGATCATCGTGACCGAGTGCAGCTGGTCGCCGGCGAAACGCAGGATCGCCGGCTCGCCGTTGACCTGGCCGAGCCGGGCCGGATGCTGCCCGTTGCGGCGCGCGATCGCCCAGTACAGCTGGGCGATGCGCTCGGCCCCCAGCAGGGGACGGATCGCCGCGGTCACGCGGCCACCGCCGTCGGAGATCATCTCGGCATTGGCATCGAGCAGCGAGCGGATCGCGGCCAGATCACCCTGCTGCGAGGCGTCCATGAAGCGTGCCAGCAGGTCGCGGTGCTGCGCGGGCGAGACAGTGAAGCGCGGGGCGCCGGTCTGCAGCCGCTGGCGCGCCCGGTGCACCAGCTGCCGGCAGTTGGCGGGCGAGTGCTCCAGCAGGGGCGCGATATCCGGGTAGTCGTAGTCGAACACGTCCTTGAGCAGGAAGGCGGCACGCTCGTCCGGCTTGAGCTGCTCCAGCAGCGCCAGGAAGGCCACCGAGACCTCGTCGGCCAGCGCATGCCGCTGGGCCGGGTCCTGCAGCGGGTCCGGATCCAGGGCGATCTCCAGCGGTTCGGGCAGCCAGGGCCCGACGTACTCCAGGCGCGCGCTGCGCATCGCGCGCAGCCGGTCCAAACCGAGCCGGGTGGTCGCGGTGACCAGCCAGCCCTCCGGATCACGGATCGCGGCGATGTCGGTGCCCTGCCAGCGCAGCCAGGCGTCCTGGACGATGTCCTCGGCGTCGCTGCGGCTGCCCAGCAGGCGGTAGGCCAGGGCGAACAGGCGGGGGCGGTGGGTCTGGAAGGTATCGGTCGGGGTCATGCCGGGAGGACGCGGCAGGGCGGGCCGCTGTGACAAGGCTGGGCGGCCACTGTGCACCAAAAGCCGCGGCCGCGAGCGATTCTCAACGCCGCCGGGCGGTCCTTGTTAAAATCGGCGGTTCAACCCCCGCCAGCCTCCAGCAAGCGAGCAAGTCGTGACATCGATCAAGCAGGAAGACCTCATCCAGTCCATCGCCGACGCGCTGCAGTACATTTCGTACTACCACCCGGTCGATTACATCAAGAGCCTCAACGCTGCCTACGAGCGCGAAGAGTCGCCGGCCGCGAAGGAAGCGATGGCGCAGATCCTGATCAACTCGCGCATGTGTGCCGAAGGCCACCGGCCGATCTGCCAGGACACCGGCATCGTCACCGTGTTCCTGGAAATCGGCATGAACGTGCGCTGGGACGACGCCACGATGGGCGTGGAAGACATGGCCAACGAAGGCGTGCGCCGTGCCTACAACTACCCGGACAACAAGCTGCGCGCCTCGGTGCTGGCGGATCCGGCTGGCAAGCGCGTCAACACCAGGGACAACACCCCGGGCGTGGTCAACGTCAAGGTCGTGCCGGGCGACACCGTCGAGGTGATCGTGGCGGCCAAGGGCGGTGGTTCGGAAGCCAAGAGCAAATTCGCCATGCTCAACCCGTCCGACTCGATCGTGGACTGGGTGCTGAAGACCGTGCCGACCATGGGCGCCGGCTGGTGTCCGCCGGGCATGCTCGGGATCGGCATCGGTGGCACCGCAGAGAAGGCGATGCTGCTGGCCAAGGAGTCGCTGATGGAGCCGATCGACATCAACGAGCTGAAGGCACGTGGCGCCTCCAACCGTGCCGAAGAGCTGCGCCTGGAGCTGTTCGACAAGGTCAACGCGCTGGGCATCGGCGCGCAGGGCCTGGGCGGCCTGACCACGGTGCTGGACATCAAGGTCAAGGATTTCCCGACCCACGCCGCCAACCTGCCGGTGGCGATGATCCCGAACTGCGCGGCCACCCGCCATGCGCACTTCACCCTGGATGGCAGCGGCCCGGTGATGCTGGATCCGCCGTCGCTGGAAGACTGGCCGCAGATCACCTATGACGCCTCCAAGGGCACCCGCGTCGATCTGGATACGATCACCCCGGAAGACGTCGCCAGCTGGAAGCCGGGCCAGACGCTGCTGCTCAACGGCAAGCTGCTGACCGGCCGCGACGCCGCGCACAAGCGCATGGTGGAAATGCTGGACAAGGGCGAGCCGCTGCCGGTCGACCTCAAGGGTCGCTTCATCTACTACGTCGGCCCGGTCGATCCGGTGCGCGACGAAGTGGTGGGCCCGGCCGGCCCGACCACCGCGACCCGCATGGACAAGTTCACCCGCCAGGTGCTGGAACAGACCGGCCTGCTGGGCATGGTCGGCAAGGCCGAGCGCGGCCCGGCGGCGATTGAGGCGATCCGTGACAACAAGTCGGCGTATCTGATGGCGGTCGGCGGCTCGGCGTACCTGGTCTCCAAGGCGATCAAGGCCGCCAAGGTGGTGGGCTTCGCCGACCTGGGCATGGAAGCGATCTACGAGTTCACCGTGCAGGACATGCCGGTAACCGTGGCGGTGGATTCCACCGGCGAGTCCGTGCACCAGACCGGCCCGCGCGAATGGCAGGCCCGCATCGGCAAGATTCCGGTCGTCGTCGCCTGAGGCCTCCGGTCTCGGCAACGCTGGAAACGAGAACGGCGCCCCAGGGCGCCGTTTTTCGTGGCTGGCGCGCATCCCCTCAGCGGCGCGCGTCCACCAGCATGCGCACCGCCAGCGCGCCGAGCACCGTGCCCATCAGGCCGCGCTGCACCGTCTGCCAGCGCGGGCGCCCGGCCAGGAAGGTGGCGATACTGCCGGCGGCCAGTACGATCAGTGCGTTGACACTGACACTGGTCGCGATCTGCACCAGCCCCAACACCACCGATTGCACCATCACGCTGCCATGCCCGTGGGGCTGGATGAACTGCGGCAGCAGCGAGAGATACATCACGGCGATCTTCGGATTGAGCAGCGCGGTGAACAGGCCCACGCCGAACAATCTGCGCGGGCTGTCGTGGTCCAGCGTGCGCAGCTGGAATGGCGAGCGTCCGCCGGGGCGCAGCGCCTGCCAGGCCAGGTACAGCAGATACGCCGCCCCGGCGAGACGCAGCACGTCGTAGGCATGCGGCACTGCCATCAGCAGCGCGGTGATGCCCAGTGCCGCGCACGCCAGGTACACCAGAAAACCCAGCGCGACACCGCCCAGCGAGATCAGCCCGGCGCTGCGGCCCTGGCAGATCGAGCGCGAGATCAGATAGAGCATGTTCGGCCCGGGCGTCAGCACCATGCCCAGCGAAATCAGACCGAAGGCGAGCAGGGCGGACGAATCGGGCATGGGAGGATCCTGGGCGCACGGCGGGGCAGAGGAGGCATTCTGCGAGCGTCCGCGGCGCAGTGGCAGAGACAGAACGCGTCCCCACCGCCGGTGCTCTGTACCCATGGGATGGCACGGAGCGCGGGCGCATACTGTGCGCCTCCCTCACTAGGCCCCGCGCATGCGCACCACGCTGTATGGATCACCAAGTACCGCCGCCCTGGTCGTGCACTGGCTGTTGCTGGAACTGCAGATCGAGCACGATCTGGTGCTGCTGGATTTCGACAAGCGCGAGCACAAGGATGCAGCGTATCTCGCCTTGAATCCCGCGGGCCTGGTGCCGACGCTGGTGCTGGAGGGGCAGGTGTTGACCGAAGCGGCAGCGATCGCGCTGCATCTGGCCGACCGCCATCCGGACGCGGGCCTGCTGCCAGCACCGGGGACCGCCGACCGCGCCGAGGCCTACCGCTGGATGTTCTGGTGCGCCAATACCGTGCAACCGGCGTATCGGGCGTGGTTCTACCCGCAGGAAATGGCCGGCCCCGAGCATGTGGACGCGACCCGCCAGCGGGCGCGCGAGCGGCTGGAAGGCGCCTGGCAGCATCTGGCCGGGCACCTGTCCACGCGCGGCCCGTATGTGCTGGGCGAGTCGTTGAGCGTGGTCGATTTCATGCTGGTGATGCTGATGCGCTGGTCGCGCAACATGCCCGCGCCCAGTGACACCTGGCCGGCATTGAAGGCCTACGCCGATCGTCTGAAAGCCCGCCCGGCGTTCGCCGAGGTCTACCGTCGCGAGGGCATCACCGACTGGCGCTGAGTGGCGTCAGTCGACGTACTCGTCGAAGGTGCGACGCGCACGGAACGGCATCAGATGCTGGTTGAGCAGGCCCTTTGGTACGGTCTCCAGTTTCATGACGCCGTATTCCTGCGGCCATTGCCGTTGATCGCGGGGCAGTTTGAAGGTGCCCATCAGCATGTCCACCAGCGGCAGGTGGATGGCGTAGTTGACGTCGACGTACTCCTGCTGCCGCGCGTGATGCCAGTGGTGGTAGCGCGGCAGCACCAGCAGGTACTCGAGCCACCCGAAACGGATGCCCAGGTTGGCATGGGCCAGCACCGCCTGCAGACCCACCAGGATCACGTAGGCGTTGATCGCCGGGGTAGAGAATCCGAGTATGAGCAGTGGCAGCAGCACGCAGCTGCGGGTCATGACGATTTCGACGAAATGGATGCGCGAGCCGGCCAGCCAGTCCATGTGCCGGCTGGAGTGGTGCACCGCGTGGAAGCGCCAGAGCCATGGGGTGTTGTGATACGCGCGGTGCAGCAGCGCCTGGGCCATGTCCGCGACGAATACGGCGATCAGGAACTGCAGCCACACCGGCATCGATTGGATCAGCGTCTTGAGCGCAGGAAACGCGGCCAGCCCGGCAATGGTCGAGGTCGAGGCGGTGACCAGGATCAGGATGAACTGCACGAGCACGTGGCTCATGAAGAAATAGCCGACATCGGTACGCCAGCCTGGCCGTAGCGGCGAGAGCACGTGTTTGCCGAGGTAGCGCTCCAGCGGCACGAACACCAGTGCCGAGAAGAACAGCGACAGCACGAACCAGTCCAGACCCAGCGAGTAGGGTGTCTGCCCGATGGAATCGAACTGGACATTGGTACCCCCCAGCAGCACTGCCAGGGTCGCGCTGCCGACGCCGACCGTGGCGATCCGCTTGTTGCGGTCGCGCAGGATCGCCATCGTGCCCAGCATGAAGGCGGCGGCCAACCCGACCAGCAGCAGGTGGCGCGCGAACTGTTCGTTGTAGACCGCGCGGAACTCGCGGCTGGTCAGCAGATCCGGAAAGTGGAAGCAGGCCACGCCCATCAGGCTGAGCAGGCCCAGCAAGGCGGAGGCGTAAGCGAAGAACGAGCGTCTTGGTCGGGCCATCCGCTGGCATCCAGGTGAAAGGGCAAGGGTAGTGTGAGTGCGGGAGCCGGCGTAATGGAAGAGGCGGTTGCGGCAGCGCTGGCCGCCCGGGTCTTAGCCCGGCACGCGAGGAATGCTACATTCCGGGCATGTACGCACGCGGCGATGACCGGGTGCTTTCGACACGGAGTACGACGATGCCAAGGATGCTGTCCGCGCTGCTGCTGACCCTGCTGCTCTCCGCCTGCAGCAGTGATGGCGATTTCCACGCCAACCCGCCCAGTCTGCGCGACGTCACCGCTGCCAACCAGTGCATGCAGCAGTGCCAACGCCAGTACGACAGTTGCATGACCAGCCGGACGGGATTTGGCAGCGGCGACAGCTGTGGCGCCGGGGTGGCGACCCAGCGCGACGCGAAGTGCGACAAGATCGACAACCCGGACCTGCGTAAATCATGCCAGGCCAGCCGCGACTACTGCCGCAACCGGCTGCCCGCGCTGACCTGTGGCGAGGATAACAACCGATGTACCAGCCGCTGCGGAGGCAGCTGAGGCGCGGCCTTACGCCGGCAGGATCTCCAGCACCGTCTCCGGCGGTCGGCACAGGCGTGCCCCGCGCGGGGTCTCCACGATCGGGCGGTTGATCAATTCCGGGTGGGCGACCATCGCCTCGATCAGCGCCGCATCGGACAGGGCGGCGTCGTCCAGCCCGAGCGAACCATAGGCCGGTTCCTTGCTGCGCAGCAATTCACGCGGAGCGATACCCATGCGCGTGATCAACGCAGCCAGCGTCGGACGGTCCGGCGGCGTCTTCAGATACTCGATCACCACCGGCTCGATGCCGTGCTCACGCAGGAGTTCCAGCGCCCCGCGTGAATTGCTGCAGCGCGGGTTGTGCCAGATCGTCACCGCCATCAATACCACTCCAGCAGCGACACACCCAGGCCGACATACGTGGCCTTGTGGTTGTAGTCGATCATGCTCTCGCCGTAGCCATCGAAGATCTGCACGTGGCCGCGCAGCAGGTTGCTGATCGGGAAGCCGTAATCGAGCTGCAGGGCGCCGTGCGAGCGGTCGCCGCCGCGCAGCGAGTGACGCGCCATCAGCGAGACTTCGTGACCGTTCTTGTTCCAGGTCAGGGTGGCATCACCGCGGCCCATGTAATCGGAGATGTCCGGGTTGTTGTCGTCCTTGCGGTCTTCCGGGATGCGATACCACGGGCGCAGCACCAGCGCCCAGTTTTCGCGGTCCAGGCCGACGGTGGCGATCACCCGGTTCCAGCTGCGCGACAGGGGATCGGCGCGGCCGTTGGACATGTGGTTGACGCTGATCCCGCTCATGCGTCCGCGCCAGCCGCCGATCGAGTAGCCGTTGCGGAACATCATCATCACTTCCGGCTCGTAGTTGGTCTCACGGAACGGGCGCGAGTTGTCGGCGTTGTAGGCCTGCCAGCGCGAGCTCTGCGTATAGCCGGCCCAGATGTCGCCGTTGTCGCCGAACAGGTTTTCCACGATCTTGGTCTTGAAGCTGAGCTGGAACTTCAGTTCCGCACTGTCCAGCTGCTGCGAGGTGGTGACCGTGTTGACCGGATTGGGCGACTGCGGCATCTGGTTCTTGTCGCTGGTCCAGAACGCGGGCAGCAGGTAGACCGGCTTGTAGGCGCGCAGCTGGAAGGCGCCGAGCTTGGAGTCCTGCGCGAGCTCCCAACGGCTGTCGAGCAGCGAGCCCTTGCCGGCATTGGCCAGCGCGTCTTCATGGCCGTCGTTCTTGAACACTTCGCCGAGGCGCTGCTTGACCCGCTGCGTCGCGGGCGCGTCGGCGTCGGCACTGCGGGAGGCCTGACGTTCTTCCCGGCGCTCCTGCTTGGCGGCGCTGGCAGCGGCATCGGCGGCCAGGGTGACCTCGGGCGTACGCCCGAACAGCTTGTCGTAGCAGGCCAGGCGCGCTGCGTCAGTGTCCACCAGGGCACAGGCCTCCGGCGAGGCCGGGGTGGGCGCGGCCTCCTGGGCAGCAGCAGGCAGCGCCGCGCAGGCCAGGGCCAGGGCGGTGAACAGGGCGGAACGGGAATGGAGCAGGGTCATGGGAGCAGGCCGCGTGACAAGGATGAATGGGTCTAACCGCACAGTGTCGCCGCTGTCCGGGTTTCCCGCCAGCGCGCGACATCCATCGATCTGACCGGTTTTATGCCGGTCAGTGGTGTGCTCAGGGCGTGAAGCTGCACTGCTGCGGTGCCGTCAGAAGAACCAGGCGAAGGCGAACAGCCCGAGCATCGCGATCACCAGCGCGAGCTTCAAGGCGAATCCCAGCAGGATGCCCAGCCACGTCGCCAGGCCCACTTTGGTCGAACGCCCGAGCTCGCGGGTATGCCAGTACTCGCCCAGCAGGGCGCCGGCCAACGGCCCCACGAACAGCCCGATCGGCATGAAGAACACCCCGACGATGCTGCCCAGGAAGGTGCCCCACAGCGCCTTGCGGCTGGCCCCGACCCGCTGTGCCCCGACCACGGTGGCCAGGATGTCGACCGCGAAGGAGAGCAGCGTCAGCAGGCCAAGCACCGTCAGGGGCAACCAGCCGACATGGACGAAATCGTCCGCCCACGCGGCCAGCAGCAATCCGGCGAACACCAGGGGAATGCCGGGCAGGGCGGGGAGGATGACGCCGGCGATGCCGACCAGCACCAGAACGACGGCTAGCAGGTACAAGATGAATGAATGGTCCATGCTGTCCAGTATGGTTCCTGAAATGGGGTTGACATCCGAAGGTTTTGGCCAGTTGCTTTTTCGTTTTGCTCGGGTTAAGTTGCAGACGCTGAGCTTGGCAAGGTCACCGTGGATCGTGGCCTGATGATGGTAGATCTTCCAGATCCGCTGCATCGTTGCACCTCGCTTCCCCCTTGCTGTCAGCCGCCTGTACGGGTGTATCCAACAACAAGACAGTTAGGGAGTAGCTGAGATGGCTGAGAAGGGCACCGTCAAGTGGTTCAACGACGCGAAGGGTTTCGGATTCATCAGCCGTGAGAGCGGCGAAGATGTGTTCGTGCACTTCCGCGCGATCGAATCCCAGGGCTTCAAGAGCCTGAAGGAAGGTCAAGCGGTCGAGTTCGAAGTGGTCACCGGTCAGAAGGGCCTGCAGGCCGACAAGGTGAAGCCGCTCTGAGCGCAGACCGGGTCCTGCCTGGTTGACACACGAAAGGGCCCGCTTGCGCGGGCCCTTTTTCATGCTTGCGGGTGACGTTGCGCTGATCAGCGCAGGATCACCTTGCCGTTGACCACGCGGACGTAGGTGTTCTCGCGGATACCGCCCAGATCGCGCTGGTTGACGACGACGGTACGGCCATCGTCCATGCGCACGGTGATGTCGAAGGTATCGCTGGTGACGTTCTTCTGGATCTGGTTGCCAGCCAGCGCGCCACCGACTGCGCCTGCGGCGGCCGCGATGTTCTTGTTGCCGCGGCTGCCACCGGTGTGGTCGGAGATTTCATGGCCGGCGACCGCGCCGACGATGCCACCCAGGACTGCACCGGTGGCGCTCGGCGCGCTGCGGCCCGAAGCGACCTGGTTGATGCGGGTCACGATGCCGCAGTCGGCACAGCGGTTGGTGTTGTAGTTGCCGCCGGAATTGCCGTAACCGTTGTTGTAACCACTGCTGCCGTAACCCGGCGAGGTGGTGGCACAGCCAGCCAGGGCGACGGTGGCAACGGCAGCGGCGGCAATCAGTTGAATCTTCATGGTGTATCTCCTGGCCAGAGGGGTGGTCGAATGCGTCTGGTGCGCATGGAGCAGATCGTGTCCTGTGCTGCGTGAACAGCGTGCCAATCCCGGGCCGCCAGCGTGGCTGGAAGATGAATCAGCGGAAATCCTGGTGGCAGGCCTTGCAGTCGGTCTGGATCTTCTCGACCAGCGTGGCCATGCCCGGGCAGTCGCTCGGCGGTGCCGCCAGCGCCTCGTTGAGGGTGGCGCGCAGGGCGCTGGCGTGCGTTTGGAAGCCCTGGCTGTCCTTCAGGCCGGGAAAGGCCAGGTCCAGGTCATTCGACAGCGAGCGCAGGGTCTGCAGGCGCGGCACGGTGTCGGCCAGGCTGCAGCGGTTCTGCGCCTGCGCCGCCTGCAGCAGCTCCACCTGGCGGTTCATCACGTGCATGAGCGAATCCGGGAAGGGGTCCTGGCGGGCCTGGATCGCGCGCGAGACCATCACCGTGGCGATCAGGCCGATCACCAGGCCAAGCAGGCCGACGAACAGGTAGCGGTACGCGGCGGACGGGCGGCGCTGCGGGGTCACGGGGTCGTTCATGGTGAGGGCTTCCTTGAGGGTGGCTGCGGCGATGGTACGACGCGTCCTGTCCACGGCGCGTCCCGGCCGGGCCTGGGCGCATTAAAATAAGCACATGAACGACGTACTGCGCGAACGATTTGCCGGCATCGACCGGTTGTATGGGGTAGGCACCGTGGATCTGCTCGCCAGCCGCCGGGTGGCGGTGGTGGGCATGGGCGGCGTCGGCTCGTGGGTGGTCGAGGCGCTGGCGCGCACGGCGGTCGGGCACCTGACCCTGATAGATGCCGATGACATCTGCGTGTCCAACACCAACCGCCAGCTGCCGGCGCTGGCCGGGCAGTACGGCCGCAACAAGGCCGAGGCGATGGCCGAGCGCTGCCGGGCGATCAACCCGGACATCAGCGTCGATGCGATCGCCTCGTTCCTGACCGTGACCAACATGGTCGAGCTGCTGGACCGCGATTTCGATCTGGTGATCGACGCCTGCGACAGCTTCCGGGTCAAGGTCGAGACCATTGCCTGGTGCCGTCGGCGCAAGCTGCCGATCCTGACCGTGGGCGCGGCCGGGGGCCGCACCGATCCGACCCTGGTGCGGATCCGCGATGTCTCGCGCACCGAGCACGACGCGATGATGGCGCTGATCCGCAAGAAGCTGCGCAGCGACTTCAACTTCCCCAAGAACGCCTCGCGTTACTTCGGCGTGCCGGCGGTGTACTCGCTGGAAAACGTGAAGTACCCGCAGGCTGACGGCAGCGTATGTGGCATCCGCCCGAACCTCGGTGCGGATGCGGCGCTGAAGCTGGACTGCGGCGCCGGGCTGGGTGCGGCCACGCATATCACCGGTGCGTTCGCGTTCGCGGCGGTTGGCAAGGCGCTGGAGATGTTGATGAAGCCAAAGAAGGCCGCCACGTCCGCGGACGCTTGACCCGGGCGGACCCGCCCGCCACTCAGAGGCCGAACAACGCCTCGGCATTGGCCGTGGTCTGCGCGGCAATCGCCTCGGCCGGTTCCCCGCGCAGGCGTGCCACCGCCGCCAGGATCATCGGCAATCGCGCCGGCTCATTGCGCTGGCCGCGGATGCCCGCATCCGGCTGATCCGGCGCGTCGGTTTCCAGCAGCAGCTGCTCCAGGGGCATGCCGGCCACCAGCCGGTGCAGGCGCTGGGCGCGGTCATAGGTCAACGGGCCGCCCAGCCCGATCAGGAAGCCCAGCTGGTGCAGCTGCCGTGCCTGCTCGGGGCTGCCGGAGAAGCTGTGGACCACGCCGCGCAGCCCGCCGATCTGCTTGAGCGCCGCGATCACCGCATCCACCGCGCGGCGCGCATGCACGATCACCGGCAGCTCGAAGTCGCGCGCCAGCCGCAGCTGGCCCAGGAAGTAGTGCAGCTGGGCGTCCGCATCCAGACCCTCCACGAAGAAGTCCAGCCCGCATTCCCCAACCGCGCAGGGGCGTTCGCGTTCGAGCCACGCCCGCAGCTCCTCCAGGTGCTCGGGGCGGTGCTGGTCCAGGAACATGGGGTGCAGCCCGTAGGCGGGGTGCAGCCCGTCGGCGAGCCGGCAGGCGTCGCGCAGCCCGGGCCAACTGGCGGCCGTGACCGCCGGCACCACCTGCGCCCGCACTCCGGCCGCGCGGGCGCGCGCGATCACTTCAGGGCGATCCGCATCGAACTCGCCCGCATCCAGGTGGCAGTGGCTGTCGATCAACCTCACGCGCGGCGCTTGGCCGGCAGTGGCGGCGGTGTCTTGTCGCCACGTCGTTTCCAGTTGGCCAGCAGCAGCGTGCCCAGGCCGAACAGGATTTCATCCACGAACGGCAGCGGGTCCGGAATCACCAGGGTCACGGCGAACAGCGCGGCGGTGATCTTGAACAGGGTGGGGTAGCGCAGCCGACGCGCCCATTCCAGCACCGGCAACAGTATGGGATTGGACATGGGGCACTCCTGGGCAGATGCTGTAAACGCTATCACGAGCCCAAGGCTCACCGAACCTGAATGGGCAGCCGGATGTTCACGATCCGTGGAGATTCCGTTCAGGGTGGCCGTGCTGGAATTCACTCAAGAACGTTGCGGATCGTCCGCAGGGAGCCGGTTATGAAAAGTACAACTACTACTGCGTTGGTCGCTGCGGGTGCGCTGCTGGTCGGCGGAATCGCCACCGCTGCCTTCATGAAGGGCGGCAGTGCCTCGCCCGATGCGGTGATCGCTGGACAGACCCGGCCCACTCTGGACACCACGCCGCTGGCCGATGACGGCGCGCGCACTGATCAGCTGGCCATCGAAGACAAGGCCGGCAAGCTCGAGTACGCCGACATCGTCAAGGTCGACCCGCTGACCAAGAAAGAAAAGGCCTACGCCACCGTGATCGGCACCGAGCCGGTGCGCGAGACGTCCAGCACGCAGACGCCGCATGAAGTCTGCCAGGACGTGGTGGTCCAGGAACGTCTGCCCGAGCGCGACGGCAATGTCGGCGGTACTGTCGCCGGTGCCGTGATCGGCGGTCTGCTGGGCAACCAGGTGGGTGGCGGCAACGGCCGCAAGGCTGCCACTGCTGCCGGTGCCGTCGCCGGCGGCATGATCGGCAACCAGGTCGACAAGCGCCACGTCGGTGGCCGCGTGGTCAACCGTACCGAGCGCCAGTGCCATACCGAAACCGCGACCTCCGAGTCGACCCGCGTCACCGGCTACAACGTGACCTACCGCAATGAAGACGGCACCACCGGCACCATGCGTATGGCCAGCAAGCCGGGCAACCGCATCCCGATGGGCACCACCAATGCGGTCACCGGTTACAACGTGACCTACCGTTACGACGGCGCCGAGAAGACCGTGAAGATGGACAACAAGCCGAGCAGCGATCGCCTGCCGGTGATCGACGGCCAGCTGGTCACCCAGACCGCCGCACTGGATGCGAACAGGCAGTAAGTGCCTGCAGCTCGAATGCACCACCAGCACGCCGGCATTCGCCGGCGTGTTGCGTTATGGGGTCAGCGGCACAGCACGCCGATCGGTGTTCTAGGATCATCGCGGGATACCTGCAATCACAGAGAACGCCATGAGCATTTTCGACCTCCAGCTGGAGACCGACCGTCTGATCCTGCGCCCACCGCGCGTAGAAGATTTCGATGCCTTCCTGCGCTTCTGCTCGGACCCGGAGGTGATGCAGCACCTCGGTGGCGTGCAGCCGCCGTCGCAGGCCTGGCGCAGCTTCAGCTGCCTGGTCGGCAGTTGGCACCTGTATGGGTTTTCGATGTTCTCGGTGATCGAAAAAAGCAGCGGCGACTGGGTCGGCCGCATGGGCCCGTGGCAGCCGCTGGACTGGCCGGGCACCGAGGTCGGCTGGAGCATCCGCCGCGAGAGCTGGGGCCGGGGCTATGCGCCCGAAGCGGCGGTGGCCAGCATGGATTGGGCGTTCGACACGCTCGGCTGGGAAGAGATCATCCACACCATCGATGCCGCCAACGAGAACTCCAAGGTGGTCGCGCGCAAGCTGGGCAGTTCGCTGCTGCGGATGGGCGAACTGCCGCCGCCGCATGGCGGCAAGCCGATCGAGATCTGGGGCCAGTCGCGCCAGCAATGGCAGCAGCGCCGCGCCACGCAGCGGTGATGCTGCACCCGCGCTTGGCAAAGGCGATGCGCTGAGGCCAGACTCGGCATCGCGGGCAGGCCGCCCGCGATGCATGGCCAAGAGGGTGCGATGACGTCGAATCCCAACGCCAAGGTGCCGCTGGCGCAGCGCGACGACGGGCGCGTGCAGCCGCGGTTCGTGCCCATGCCCACACCGCTGCCGGAGGTGCAGGCCCTGTTCGCGCAGTCCAACTGAGGTCATCCGGTTGTCCACACCCGCAACACGTCACGGAGGGTGATGCATGTTTGCCGTGGTTCCCGATCCGATTCCCGCACGCATGAAAGGCCTCAACCGGGCTGAGATCTGCGATGCCAATTTCATCGATTTCGTGCAGCAGTGGCGCGGCGATCCTGCGCCGACGCCGGCACCCGATGCGCCGATCCTGCCCGGCAGCACGCTGGATGCGCAGGGCTTTGCCGAGCTGTTCGAGTCGCAGCTGATCAGCCGCCATCTCGACCTGATGGCGCGTGTGCTGCGCGTCCAGAACAAGGTCTTTTATACGATCGGTTCGTCCGGCCACGAGGGCAATGCGCTGGTGGCACGCCTGGCCCGGCACACCGATCCGGCGTTCCTGCACTACCGTTCCGGCGGTTTCATGGCCGAGCGCTTCCGCAAGCTGCCGGGCATGGACCCGGTGATGGACGCAGCGCTTTCGTTCGCGGCCAGTCGCGACGATCCGGCCAGCGGTGGGCGCCACAAGGTGTGGGGCAGCAAGCCGCTGTGGGTGCTGCCGCAGACCTCGACGATCGCGTCGCACCTGCCCAAGGCGCTGGGCACGGCGCTGGCCATCGAAAGCGGGCGGCGCATCGGCCACACCCTGCCGATTCCCGACGACAGCGTGGTGATCTGTTCCTTCGGCGATGCCTCGGCCAACCACGCCACCGCGCAGACCGCGTTCAACACGGCGTCGTGGGCCGCCTACCAGCGCCTTCCCGCGCCGATCCTGTTCGTCTGCGAGGACAACGGCATCGGCATTTCGGTCAAGACACCCGATGGCTGGATCGCGCAGAGCTTCGCGCACCGCCCGGGCCTGGATTACTTCTTCGCTGACGGTCTGGATCTGGTCGAGGGGCATGCGCAGGTGGAGCGCGCGCTGGCACATTGCCGGCAGACGCGGCGCCCGACCTTCCTGCACCTGCGCACCACGCGTTTGATGGGCCACGCCGGTACGGATTTCGAAATCGAATGGCGGCCGTTGCCGGAGCTGTGCGCGGCCGAGGCCAGCGACCCGCTGCTGCGCTCGGCGGCGATCGCGATGGCGTCCGGCTGGATGACGGCCGGGCAGGTGCTCGATCTGTACGAGCGCGTGCGCGCGCGCTGTTTCGCTGCGGCCGCCGAGGCGGATCGACGCCCGAAACTGACCGATCTCGCGGAAGTGATCGCACCACTGGCGCCATACTCGCCGGCGGCGGTCCATGCCGAAGCCACGCGGGTGGCTGCCAATGAGGCACGTGCCGTCGCGTTTGGTGGTGAGGCGCAGCTGCCCGAAACACAGCCGCCGCGCCATCTGGCGATCCAGATCAACCAGGCATTGCACGATCTGATGGCCAAGTACCCGTCCACGCTGCTGTTCGGTGAGGACGTCGCGCAGAAGGGTGGGGTGTATACGGTCAGCAAGGGCCTGCTCAAGGCCTTCGGGCCGCGCCGTGTGTTCAATACCCTGCTCGATGAAACCATGATCCTGGGCATGGCGCAGGGTCTGGCCAACCTGGGCATGCTGCCGATCCCCGAGATCCAGTACCTGGCGTATCTGCACAATGCGGCGGACCAGTTGCGGGGCGAGGCCTGCTCGCTGCAGTTCTTCTCCAATGACCAGTACCGCAACCCGATGCTGGTGCGGATTGCCGGGCTGGGGTACCAGAAGGGCTTCGGCGGGCATTTCCACAACGACAACTCGATCGCCGCGCTGCGCGACATCCCCGGCCTGGTGGTCGGCTGTCCTTCGCGCGGCGACGATGCGGCGATGATGCTGCGCACGTTGGCGGCGCTGGCGACCGTCGATGGCCGCGTCGCGGTGTTCCTCGAGCCGATCGCGTTGTACATGACCAAGGACCTGCACGCGCCCGGCGATGGCCAGTGGCTGTTCCGGTATCCGGCCGCCGACCAGGCACTGGTGCTCGGCGAGGGCCGGGTCTACGCGCCGGAGGCCAGTGACCTGGTCATTTTCACCTATGGCAACGGCGTGCCGATGAGCCTGCGCGCGGCACGGGCGATCGAGCAGCAGCTGGGCTGGCAGGTGCGGGTCGTCGACCTGCGCTGGCTGGTGCCGCTCAATGCGGGTTTCATCGCCGCGCAGGCCGCCGATGCCCAGCGCGTGCTGGTGGTCGATGAGGGCCGGCACAGCGCCGGGGTGGGCGAGGGCGTGATCACCGCGCTGGTGGAGGCGGGGCTGGGGCACCTGCCGATCCGGCGGGTATGCGGCGCCGATACCTACACGCCGCTGGCGGGGGCAGCATTGTGCGTGCTTCCAAGCGACAATGCGGTATTGAACGCCGCCCTCGCGCTGGCGCAGGACCCTTGATACATGTGTGGATTGGCAGGCATGCTGCTGCCCGCTCCGGCAAGAGAGCAGGCAGCACTGGAAGAACAGGCGCGGCGCATGGGCGACGCATTGGTGCACCGCGGCCCGGATGACAGCGGGGTGTGGGCCGATGCCTCGGCCGGCATCGCGCTGGCGCATCGCCGGCTGAGCATCCTGGACCTGTCGCCGCTGGGCCATCAGCCGATGACCTCGGCCGATGGTCGCTACGTGCTGGCCTACAACGGCGAGGTCTACAACTTCGCCGAACTGCGCGCCGAGCTGGACGCCCTGGGGCATGGCTTCCGCGGCCATTCGGATACCGAAGTGCTGCTCGCCGCCATCACCGAGTGGGGCTTCGACGAGACCCTGCAGCGCAGCAATGGCATGTTCGCCATCGCCCTGTGGGACCGCGCCGAGCGCTGCCTGTGGCTGGCCCGTGACCGCGTCGGCAAGAAACCGCTGTACTACGGCTGGGCCGGTGAAACACTGGTGTTCGGCTCCGAGCTCAAGGCGCTGTGGCAGCACCCGGCCTTCGACAACGAGGTCGACCGCGATGCGCTGACCCTGTTGCTGCGGCTGGACTACATCCCGGCGCCGCACTGCATCCATGAGCGCTGCTTCAAGCTGATGCCCGGCCGTGTGCTGCGGCTGGACGCCGAGGCCGTCGCCGCCGGCGCCGCCGCGCATCGCCCGGACCAGCTGCAGCAGCCGTTCTGGAATGCGCGCGAGCGCATGCAGCAGGCGCTGGCCGCACCCTTCACCGGCAACGATGCCGAGGCCGAAGAGCGCCTGGATGCCGTGCTGCGCGACGCGGTCGCGCTGCGCATGGTGGCCGACGTGCCGGTCGGCGTGTTCCTTTCCGGCGGTACCGATTCCTCGGTGGTGGCCGCCTTGATGCAGGCGCAGTCGAGCCAGCCGGTGCACAGTTTCAGCATCGGCTTCACCGGTTCGGACCATGACGAGGCGCCGCTGGCGAAGTCGCTGGCCCAGCACCTGGGCTGCGATCACACCGAGCTGTATGTCAGCGGTGCCGACGCGCTCGCGGTGGTGCCCAGCCTGCCGGCGATGTTCGACGAACCCTTCGCCGATGCCTCGCAGGTGCCCACGGCGCTGGTCGCCAAGCTGGCGCGGCAGGGCGTGACGGTGGCGCTGTCGGGCGATGGCGGCGATGAACTGTTCTTCGGCTACACCCGTTACCAGCGGGCGATGCGCAACTGGCGCCTGCTCGGCAAGGTGCCGGCGCCGCTGCGGCGCTGGATGGCCCGCCATGCGCACACGCAGGGCGAGGCCTCGCGCACCGGCGGCCTGGCTGCGCTGTTGGCCGAGTCCGGCGCGCGTGGCATTGGTGATGTCTACCGCAACCGTATTTCGCGCTGGCGCGATCCTGTGGCCGCCGTTCGCGGTGCACAGGCGGCCGGCAGTTTCTACGACCTGGCCGATCCGCTGCACGGCGCCGGCTCACCGGCCGACGCGATGATGCTGGCCGATTTCAGCACCTATCTGCCCGACGACCTGCTGTGCAAGGTGGACCGCACCAGCATGGCGGTCAGCCTGGAGGCGCGTGCGCCGCTGCTGGACTGGCGCGTGGCCGAGTTCGCCTGGTCGCTACCGATGGCGATGAAACAGCGCGACGGGGTCAGCAAGTACCTGCTCAAGCGCGTGCTGGGCCGCTACGTGCCGCAGGACATGGTGCACCGCCCCAAGCGCGGCTTCGGGGCCCCGGTCAGCGCGTGGCTGAAAGGCGACCTGCGCGGCTGGGCCGATGAACTCCTGGATCCGGCGCGGCTGGCCGAGGAGGGCGTGTTCAACGTCGAGGCGGTCGCCCCGCTGTGGCAGCAGTTCAAGCAGGGCGAGCGCAAATGGCACACCCATCTGTGGAACGTGCTGATGTTCCAGGCCTGGCAGGCGCATTGGCGCAACGCACGCGCCGAAGTGACACGCGCATAGCGCCACGCGGGCGGGTACGCCTGGAGGGAAGGCAGCCACCCATGGGGTGGCTCTACGGTATGTGGTGTCGGCTGTAGAGCCACGCCATGCGTGGCTGACGCCGCCTTCACCGTTGCCGAAGGTTGGCCCGCCTAGGCTGGTCCTTTCCCCCGAACGGAGATGACGTGATGGCCGAATACAAGATCGCCGTACTGGTCGGAAGCCTGCGAAAGGGCTCCCACAACAAGGTGCTGGCCCGCGCGCTGGAGAAACTGGCGGTCGGCAAGGCGGTGTTCTCCTACGTGGAGATCGGCGACCTGCCGCTGTACAATCAGGATTTCGACAAGGACTACCCCAGCCAGGGCGTCCGCCTGAAGCAGCAGATCCGCGACGCGGATGCGGTGCTGTTCGTCACCCCCGAATACAACCGCTCGGTCCCGGGCGTGCTCAAGAACGCCATCGACCTCGGCTCGCGCCCGTATGGCGACAGTGCCTTCGCCGGGAAGCCGGCAGCGGTGATCGGCGCCTCGATCGGCGTGATCGGCACCGCGCTGGCCCAGCAGCACCTGCGCAACATCCTGGCCTACCTGGACATGCCGGTGCTGGGCCAGCCCGAGGCCTTCCTGCACTTCAAGGAAGGGCTGATCGACGAAAACGGCACGATCAGCAACGAGGGCACCAAGGACTTCCTGCAGGGCTTCGTGGACAGGTTCATTGCCTGGGTCGGTACCCACGGCGGCACGCACTGATCCACCGCGAGCGGGTCATGCTTCTGCGATAATGGCGTGGACGGACGTCGCAAGGGCGTCCGTCGCACGCGATGCGACGGCCCCGGCCGATCGTACCGGCAGGCGCCGGTATCCCCAGCTCATCCACTGTTTATCCACAGGTTTGTGCATGGCTGCGGGGCTCCCCGCGTGCCTACCATGTCCCACGCCTCACATTGCAGGAAGTACGCCCCCCATGTCCGCCCGTTCTGGCTTCCGTTCCGACCGCAAAGACCGCGGTGACCGCTTTGATCGCGATGAGATGCGCATCGACGCCCTGCGCGTGCCGCCGCATTCGATCGAGGCCGAACAGGCGGTGCTGGGCGGGCTGATGCTGGCTCCGGAGAGCTATGACCGGGTCAACGACCAGCTGACCGAAACCGACTTCTACCGCCGCGATCACCAGATGATCTACCGCGCGATCCGCGAGCTGTCCGAGCGCGACCGTCCGTTCGATGCGGTGACCCTGGGCGAGTGGTTCGAATCGCAGGGCAAGATGGAGCTGGTCGGTGACGGCGCGTATCTGATCGAACTGGCCAGCACCACGCCGTCGGCCGCCAACATCAGTGCCTACGCGGAGATCGTGCGTGACAAGGCGGTGCTGCGGCAGCTGATCCAGGTCGGTACGGACATCGTCAACGACGGCTTCCAGCCCGAAGGCCGCGAGAGCAGCGAACTGCTCTCGGCAGCGGAAAAATCCGTGTTCGCGATCGCCGAGCAGGGCGCACGCGGCCGCACCGATTTCGTGGCGATGCCCGGCGCGTTGAAAGACGCCTTCGAAGAGCTGCGCAACCGCTTCGAGAACGGCGGCAACATCACCGGCCTGCCGACCGGCTACACCGATTTCGATGCGATGACCGCCGGCCTGCAGCCGACCGATCTGATCATCCTGGCCGCGCGCCCCGCAATGGGCAAGACCACGCTCGCGCTGAACATCGCCGAGTACGCCGCGATCAAGTCCAAGAAGGGCGTGGCGGTGTTCTCGATGGAAATGTCGGCCTCGCAGCTGGCGATGCGCCTGATTTCCTCCAACGGCCGCATCAACGCCCAGCGCCTGCGTACCGGCCAGCTGGAAGATGAAGACTGGAGCCGCGTGACCGGTGCGATCCGGATGCTGAAGGAGACCAAGATCTTCATCGACGATACCCCGGGCGTGTCGCCGGAGATCCTGCGTTCCAAGTGCCGCCGCCTCAAGCGCGAGCACGACCTGGGCCTGATCGTGATCGACTACCTGCAGCTGATGAGCGTGCCGGGCAACAGCGAAAACCGCGCGACCGAAATCTCGGAGATCTCGCGATCGTTGAAGGGCCTGGCCAAGGAACTCAACGTGCCGGTCATCGCGCTTTCCCAGCTCAACCGCTCGCTGGAAACGCGTACCGACAAGCGTCCGGTGATGGCCGATCTTCGCGAATCCGGCGCTATCGAGCAGGATGCGGACATGATCGTGTTCATCTACCGCGACGACTACTACAACAAGGAAACGTCGCCGGACAAGGGCCTGGCCGAGATCATCATCGGCAAGCACCGAGGCGGCCCGACCGGCTCGTGCAAGCTCAAGTTCTTCGGCGAGTACACCCGGTTCGACAACCTGTCGCACGATTCGGTGGGTTCGTTCGAATAGCGCCGAAGACGTTACGGTAGTGCCGGCAGCTGGCCGGCTCCCATGGAACTGTCATCGCGCAGAGCCGGCCAGCGGCCGGCACTACCATTGAAACTGTTATCGGGCAGAGCCGGCCAGTGGCCGGCACGACCGCTTCATCGGCTTATTGCCGGTTTCGTCGCAAACCCGTTGCAGCGCGCCCGCGTCGCGCGCGATGGTGGTCTCCGGGCGGCAGGTGCCGCCAACGGAGACCGACGATGAAGACCCTGTTCGCCCTGGGCGTGTGGTGCCTGCTGTTCGTGCTGTGCTGGCCGCTGGCGCTCCTGGCCCTGGTGGCGTGGCCGTTCGTGTGGCTGGTCAGCCTGCCGTTCCGCCTGGTGGGCATCACCTTCTCGGCGCTGTTTGCCTTCCTGCGTGCGCTGTTGATGCTGCCGGCGCGGGTGCTGGGTGGTGGGCGCGTCGCGACGGCCTGAGGCACCCCGGGATCGGGGGGTAGTGCCGGCCGCTGGCCGGCTGCTCTTTCTGTCCGGATTACGTGGAGCCGGCC
>NZ_JBDJMB010000017.1:0-80877 GCF_039673645.1 Stenotrophomonas sp. TWI700
TGTTTTTTGGTTTCCGGCCCCACCTACCCTGGGTGGGGGGTTACGGGTGGTTGGGTGGGTGTTTGCGGGGGGGCCGCCCGGGTTTGGGCCCGACGTTTGGTCGCCACCCCGATACACCTTCTGGAGAAAAGCCCCCTTGATGTTCAAGGGGGCGCGCCGAAGGCGCGGGGTTAAGGTGGAATGCCTGTCCGAATCGTTACGAATCGGGTAGGGGCGCAAGCCCCTATACCCAATTCGTAACGATTCGGGTATAAGCTGTTTTCCCGATGGAGACAGACACTACACGCTTGGGTCTGATCGATACCGGAGCCTCGTCCGCCCCGGTCGCCGAGGTGTCGCCAATCGTTACGCTGCATCGGCCCGGCTCGGTACGGTTATTGGCCCTGGACGCCCACGGGCGCGTGCTCGACTGGATCAATTGGCAGGATGCCTCCTGCCTCTACGCGCGCGGCGCGGTGGCCTGGACCCTCGGCGACCCTTGCCTGCACATCCATGGCGGCATCTGCCGCACCACCGGCCTGCAGAGTGGCCTGGACCTGCACCCGATCATCGCCGCCCGCGGCCACGCCCGCTCCCGCGCGATCGATCCCACCCCGAACCTGTCCAATCCCGCGCTGTTCGCGCGCGATTCGCACCTGTGCCTGTACTGCGGGCAACAGTTCAATCGCCCCCAGCTGACCCGCGACCACGTCATGCCGATCTCCAAGGGCGGCCTGGACGTGTGGGAGAACGTGGTCAGCGCCTGCTTCCACTGCAATTCGCGCAAGAGCAACCGGACCCCGCAGCAGGCCAGCATGCCCTTGCTTGCGGTGCCCTACCGGCCGAGCTGGATCGAACACATGATCCTGTCCAACCGCAACATCCTGGCCGATCAGATGGCGTTTCTGAAGGCGCAGCTTCCCAAGCGTTCCAAGCTCTCCGCCTGAGCGCGCTGCGACGTTCTGTCGCAGCCACCGTCACCGTTTACTCACTGAAAAGGCGGTTTGCTTGCCCCACCCCCATTTGGGGGGGAAAATAGGCGCTCAGAAGAAGCGCGATAAACATGATCGACTCCGCCCGCTATCCCCGCCTTGCGCGCATCCAGTCACCGGATGACCTGCGCAGGTTCGATGAATCCGAACTGCCCGCGATCGCGGATGAACTGCGTGCCTACCTGATTGAATCGGTGGGCAAGAGCGGCGGCCATTTCGGCGCCGGCCTGGGCGTGATCGAACTGACCGTCGCCCTGCACTACCTGTATCAGACGCCGGTCGATCAGCTGGTCTGGGATGTCGGCCATCAGACCTACCCGCACAAGATCCTGACCGGCCGCCGCGACGAGATCCACACGGTCAAGCAGAAGGACGGCGTCGCCCCGTTCCCGAAGCGCGAGGAAAGCGAGTACGACACCTTCGGCGTCGGCCATTCCTCCACGTCCATCTCGGCCGCGCTGGGCATGGCGATCGCGCGCCAGGCCGAAGGTGATGACCGCAAGGTCGTGGCCGTGATCGGCGACGGCGCGATGACCGCCGGCATGGCGTATGAAGCGCTCAACCACGCCGGCGGCATGGACAGCGAACCGAACCTGCTGGTGATCCTCAACGACAACAACATGTCGATCTCCGAGGCGGTCGGCGGGCTGACCAAGATGCTCGGCCGCGCCACCGGCAGCCGCACGCTCAATGCGCTGCGCGAAGGCGGCAAGAAGATCCTCGGCGACAAGAAGCACAACCCGACCGCGCGCTTCGTCAAGCGCTGGGAAGAGCACTGGAAGGGCATGTTCGTGCCCTCCACGTTCTTCGAGGAAATGGGCTTCCATTACACTGGTCCGATCGACGGCCATGACGTGCCGGCGCTGGTCGCCACGCTGAAGACGCTCAAGAGCCTGAAGGGCCTGAAGCTGCTGCACGTGATGACCACCAAGGGCAAGGGTTACGAGCGCGCCGAAGGCGACCAGATCGGTTACCACGCCGTGGGCCCCTTCGATCCAGACAAGGGCCTGGTCTCCAAGGGCGGGATCAAGAAGCCGACCTACACCGACGTCTTCAGCGATTGGCTCTGCGATGCCGCGGCCGCCGAGCCGAAGCTGATGGGGATCACCCCGGCGATGCGCGAAGGCTCGGGCCTGGTGCGCTTCAGCAAGGAATTCCCGGAGCGCTATTTCGACGTGGCCATCGCCGAGCAGCACGCGGTCACCCTGGCCGCCGGCATGGCCACCCAGGGCGCCAAGCCGGTGGTGGCGATCTATTCGACCTTCCTGCAGCGCGCGTATGACCAGCTGGTCCACGACGTGGCCGTGCAGGAGCTGGATGTGCTGTTCGCGATCGACCGCGCTGGCGTGGTCGGCCCGGACGGCGCGACCCATGCCGGCAACCTGGACCTGAGCTTCCTGCGCTGCGTGCCGCACATGGTGGTGATGGCGCCGTCCGATGAGGCCGAGTGCCGCCAGATGCTGACCACCGGCCTGCGCTACGCCGGCCCGGCCGCCGTGCGCTATCCGCGCGGCAGTGGCACCGGTATCGCCGCCGGCACGAATCTGTCCACGCTGGAGATCGGCAAGGCCGACCTGCGCCTGCAGGGCAGCCGCATCGCCCTGCTCGCCTTTGGCAGCACCGTGAGCGCCGCCGAACAGGTGGGTCGCGAGCTGGGCCTGACCGTGGTCAACATGCGCTTCATCAAGCCGTTGGACCGCGCCCTGCTGCTGGAACTGGCGCAGCGCCACGAAGGCTTCGTGACCATTGAGGACAACGTGGTCGCCGGCGGTGCCGGCTCCGGTGTGGCCGAGCTGCTCAACGCCGAAGACGTGCTCAGGCCGTTCCTGCACCTGGGTCTGCCGGACAGCTTCCAGCACCACGCCAGCCGCGAAGACCTGCTGGCCGAGGCCGGCATCGATGCCGCCGGCATCCGACAGGCCGTGCTCAAGCGCTGGCCGATGCTGGTCAAGAGTGGCCAGGCGCTCAGCGCCACGGGCTGACCGCTCGCGGCACGCGGCCTGTCATCGGTGATGGCAGGCCGCCAGGATCGGCAATGCCGATCAATTCACCGCGAACTGACCGCGGCAACCGCCCGCCACCCACACACCGCTGCGGTCCCAGCCCCAGGTTTCCCCTTCGATGCAGGCGGTCTTGGAGGTCTGCCGGACCAAGCGTGCATCACGCCGGATGGTCACGTTGCAGCGGCGCTGCCGACGATCGTTGGAATCGCAGGTGATCAGCTCGCCACGGCCATTGCCATGGCCGCCGTCGTTCCAGCCGCCACCATTGTTGCCCCACCCCCCGTGCGAGGGCCGGCCGCGCTCGGCGACGAACTCCGCCCGGCACCCCTGCGTCACCCAGACACCACCGCGCGCCTGACCCCAGGTCTGGCCTTCAACACAAGGCGAACCGGAGATCTGCCGCACCAGGCGTGCACGACCGGGCAGCGCGCACTGCTGGGTGCGGTTCTTGATCGATTCGCAGCGCACCGGGCCACCGTTGTAGCCGTCGTCGTAATAGCGGTCGTAGTTCTGCGCCTGGGCCGCACCGGCCAGCGCCATCAGTGCGGGCGCCACGGCCCAAAGCCAGCGGTTCGACCCCGTGGGCTTCCTGTTGCTCATCATGCATTCCTCGTTACCGTGTGGGGAGGCGCACAGGATCGGCGATCGTCCCGGCGGGCGACATAGGCCAGAAGTCGCTGATTTCATCCCCTATTTAGGTAACCGACGCGGAGCTGACCGGCACAGCGTGCCTCGCGTCACATCCTCCCCGGCGGCGATGAGGCTCAGCCGTAGCGGACCGCGTCCACGTAGGTTTCCAGCACCTGCACGCGGACCGCGCTGCTGTGGCCGGTCTCGGCATAGTGCTCTCGGGCCAGCGCATCGGCGAAATCGAAGGCGGTGGCGCCGCTGCGGAAGGCGATGGGTGCGGATTTGGCCGGGTGCAGGACGTGCCAGCGGCGCTCGATGTGTTGCAGTTTGATCACCATGTGGATCGTTCCTTTGCGGCATGCCTGGGCGGGAAGCTCACGACGGGAGGGATCCTTCCCTCGCCAGGAACAATAGAGCAGGCGGCCGCCTGCCGGTATCGGATTAGTCTGATTCTGCTCAGCCGTCGGTGCCGAGGAACCGGAACGGTTCGGACGGCTGGAACCGGGGCAGCGCGTCGCCGGCGAACACATTGCGCTGGTCCGGACCCAGGTCGAGTTTCAGCACCGGCGCGTCGCGCGAGAAATCCGCCTTGTTGAGGTCCACCCAGAAGGTATTGGGGGTCATCGCCGATTCGAAGAAATACAGCCTGCGCTTGTGGTCGGCCACGGTCCGCCAGCGCGTGGAAGAGATGTTCGGTTCGCCCGGCGTGGTGATCCCGTAGGGCACGGATACGTTGCGGATCACGCTGAACACACTGGCCAGCGCCACCACCGGATCCTCGCTTTTGGGAATGGCGTTGATGTAGAACTTCGCGCGCGCGAAACGATCGGCCGAGCGGTTCGTGCCGGGCAACATGACGGTGCCGCCGATGTCCTGCCAGTACGCGTTGAGCGCCAGCTGCTGATCGAACACCGGCGAGTTGGTCATGACCTGGTACGCACGGTCGTGGTGGATCACCTGCTTGCCCTGGATGTATTCCACGATGGCACTGTCGCCGCTGGCATCGGACAGCGACAGGTGCAGCGTGGCCAGCCGCGACTCGCCCGGCACCTTGTCGGTCACGATCGAAAACGGTTCGCGTTCGAGCGCGGCGACGGCCTCGGCGACGGTAGCGAAATTGTCGAGCACATACTGCGCCCACAACGAAATCGCCAGCCCTGGCCTGCTGCCGCGCTGTTGCGGGTATTCGGATTCGGCGAGCCACAACAGGTTGGCCGACAGCCCGGCTTCGTTGAGGCCATCGGTGGTGGAGATGTCATAGCCGGTGGCGACCACGCTGCCGTAGCGCGAGGTCCAGCGGATCGAACGCGGACCGGCCTGGCCGTCGCGGGCGATGCCTTTCGGCAACACCCACAGGTTGGTGGCGACGTCGCTCTTCCAGTCCATCGAGCGGGCGGTGATGACGTCCTGGTTGTCGCCCAGGTAGACCACGCGCGTGCAGGCATCGGCCTGGGCGGAGGCACAGGTGAGCGCCGCAGCGAGTGCGATGTGACGCATCGAAAACAGTGTTTTCATGACGTGCCTCCTGGCAGTGGCGCTGACAACCTGGCGTCAAACCTGATACCGGCGATGTCCACACAGGCGAGTCGCACGCATCCTGCTTCAACGCATCATCACGTTCCGCGGTGCTCGTCACGGACTGCAACGCAACATCGGCAGAATCGTCGAGGGTCATATCAGCCCACGCCCGGTGATGGAGGAGTGAACCCTGCATCCTGCCGCCTACTGCGCTGCGCCGCCGGCCGGGCCGGCGAAACGCTGACCAACGCGGGATCAACCGTCCTTGTTCTTGCCGCCGAAATCGAGCGGCTTGCTGTCGCCGCCACGATCGTCGTTGAACCGGATGTTCAACTCATTGCAGCGGCTTTCACGGCGGGCGACCTGCGCCGGCAGGTCCTTCACCTGCGGCGAATCCTCGCACTGCGGGCGCGAAGCGACGTCGTCATAGGTGGCACACCCGGACAGGCCGGACAGGGCCAGGCCGGATACCGCGATCACAGGGAACAGCGAACGTACGCGCATCGAACCGGCACCTGAAAGGGGACGCACCAGTTGTCCCACGATGGCCGGGCCCGATCACCTGCCATTGGTCATGCCGGGGCCAGCCCCGGTTGCGGCCGCGGATCCACCGGCAGCACGACCCGGAACCGCGCACCGCCACCCGGCGCGCCATCCACGGCGATGGTCCCGGCATGGCGCAGCACGATTTCCCGGGCCAGATGCAGGCCAAGGCCGCTGCCGCTGCCACTGGGCCGCAAGCGATGGAACGGCTCGAACACGGACAACCGCTCGGCCTCCGGCACGCCCGGGCCCTCATCGCTGACCGACAGGCAGCCGTCGTCGTGCAGCGCCACGGCGATCATGCCCCGCCCGCCGCCGTGGGCAATGGCGTTCTGCAGCAGGCTGGCGATCACCCGGTGCAGCGCGTGCGGGTCGCCGCGCACCCAGATCGGCTGCTCCGGTGCATCCACCGAGAACCCGTAGCCGGCATCCACCACCAGCGGCGCCACATCGGCGGCCACCTCGCGGGTCAGCGCGGACAGGTCGATGCGCTGGGACTGACTGCCATGCCGGTCCAGCCGCTGCAGATCCAGCAGCTGCTCGGCAATGTTGCTCAGGCGGCTCAGGTCCAGCTGCAGGCGCGAACGCGCATCGCCCGGCGGCAGGTCAGCCAGGCGCGTGGCCAGGATCGCGATCGGCATGCGCAGTTCATGCGCCGCACCAGCCAGGAAGCGATCCTGCGCGTCGTAGCTTTCACCGATGCGGCGCACGGCCGCGTTGAAGGCGTCCACCAGCGGGTAGATTTCCAGCGGTACCGCGCGGGTATCCAGGCCGCTGCCACGCTCGTTGACCTGGATCGCGGCCGCCTGCGCGGCCACACGGTTGACCCCGCGCAGCGCGCGATGGATCACCCACGGTGCCACCACCAGGGTGATCACCAGCACCGGCAGCGCGATCCAGCCGCCCAGATAGCGGAAGATCAACAGCAGCTGGCGCACGATGCTGCGCTCGGGAATGCCCCCCACCGCCACGTGCAGTCGCCCTTCCGGCCGATCGGCGACCACCACGCGCACGGCGAGCGCATCGGCATTGATGCGGGTACGGATGTCGGTCTGCTCGATCTGATCCAGCCGTGCCACCAACTGACGGTACTGCACGGGAACATCGCCATGCACCAAGCGTCGGCCATGCTCATCGGCGGCGGCGAACCAGAAGGTTGCCGGCGGCCGTGGTACCACTGCCGCGACCTTCAGCAGATCCGCTTCCAGTCCCTGGGGACCGACGCTGATCGCCGAGGCGATCTGGTCGCTGGTTTTCCAGTCGATGTAGGCCGAGCGGCGATCGCCGTAGGTCAGCACCATCGCACTCAATGCCAGCGCGATCGTGGCGGCCTGGATCAGGCAGACCTTCCACACCAGGTTGAACGCCAGGGAATCGGGCTTGAGCAATCTCACGGCGTGTCCTTGAGCAGATAACCGATCCCGCGCATGACGTGGATCTCCACGCCCGCATCCGCTTCCAGCAGCGCCTTGCGCAGCTTGGAGACATGCGCGTCCAGCGCGTTGGACTGGATGGCGTCGTCGAAACCGTACACGGCCTCCAGCAATGAAGCGCGCCCCACCGTGCGCCCCTGGCGCAGCGCCAGCGCCTCCAGCACCAGCAGCTGCCGTCGCGGCAGGGCCAGCAGCACCTCGGACACGCGCGCCTCGCGCGAGACGAAATCGAACTGCAGCCGGCCAAGCGACAACACCGGCAAGGTGATCTGCGAGGGCCGCCGCGAGATCGCGCGGATCCGCGCGAGCAGCTCTTCGACGGCGAACGGCTTGGTCAGGTAATCGTCCGCGCCGACGTCCAGCCCGGTGACCCGGTCCGCGACCGACGCACGCGCGGTCAGCATGATCACCGGCAGGTTCGGCACGTGCTCGCGCGCGATCCGGACGAAGCTGGCGCCATCGCCATCGGGCAGCTGCCGGTCCAGCAGCAGGATCTGGTGGACGCCGGCCTTGAGCGCTTCATCGGCCTGCGCCATCGTGCCGACCACGTCGACCACCATGCCGTGGCGCGCCAGGCTGACCTGGATCGCGCTGGCCATTTCCGGATCATCCTCCAGGAGAAGAAGGCGCATGGGAGCGGTGCCTGCGGGTACGAAGGAGGCGATGGTACCGCGCAGCCGGACGTAACGTTCCGACAATGTAGGGCGCCCACCATGACACTCCGGTTGTTCCCCCTCGGCAGGTCCATGCACGTCCGTTTCCGTTGTTCGCGTCCGCTTTCCACCCTGACTGGCCTGGCCCTGGCCAGTGCGTTCACCGCTACGGCCGCCCAGGCAGCCGATGCCCCCGAGACGGGCAGGAAAAGCAGCGTCGGCATTGCCGTCGTCGCGCTCAAGGCCCCCTACGCCGGCTATGACACCGATCGCCTGGCCGCCCCGATCGTGAGCTGGGAAGGCCGGTCGTTCTTCTTCCGCGGGGGCAGCGTAGGCTATCGCCTGCACCAGACGGCGCAGTCCGAGCTGGCCCTGACCGCCTCGCCCTACGTGATGCGCTTCAAGCGCCGCGACAGCCACGACCCGCAGCTGCGCCAGCTCGACAACCGCAGCCTGTCCGGCATGCTCGGCGTCTCCTGGCGGCACCAGGCCGAATGGGGCGTGCTGCAGGCCAATGCGCAGGCAGAAGTGACCGGGCACGGCGGCGGCTTCTCGGCCGACGCCCGCTATGCCTACCCGATCCCGGCCGGCCGCGTGACCTTCATGCCTGCGGTGGGCCTGAACTACGCCAGTGCCGATCTGAACGATTACTACTTCGGTGTCAGCGAACGCGAAGCCGCCCGCAGCGGCCTGGCGCACTACTCCGCCGGCAGCGGCGTGTCGCCCTACCTGGACATCGCCGCAGTGATGCCGCTGGGGCCGCGCTGGACCGCCACCGCCTCGATCCGCCGCACCTCGCTGGCCGATGCCGTGCGTGACAGCCCGATGACCCGTGGCGACCACATGGATACCGCCGCCCTCTCCCTCAGTTACGGATTCTGATCATGCGTCAGGGAATCGTACGTCGTGTCGCGGATCTGGCCCTGCAGATCGAGCCGGACCGCGCCGCCGTTCTTGAATGGATTCTGCATTCCCCGCTGCCCGCACTCGACGGGCAGACCACGTTCGAACTGGCCTGCGAGGGCCAGGGCGAGCGCGTCGTCGCGCTGCTGGACACCCTGCTGCGGCAGGGTGATCCGGTCCTGCCGCGCGGCTGATTCCTCGTTTTTCCCCCACCGGTGTCCTGGAGGCGCGAATGCACAACGCAACCGATACCTCGCTGCTGCAAGCAGCCAATGATGACCTCGCCGCGCATGCGATCGTGGCCAATCTCCACCGTGCGATCCAGCAGCGCATGGAGCGCGACAGCCAGGCCCACGGCCGGTTTTCGCGTGCCTACATCGCCGAGCTGTTCGACATCGGGCGCACCATCAGCGTCGAATGCCGGCCGCACCACGTCGACAGCGAATGGGTCACCGCACGGCGTTCATGGCTCGATGCCGTGCTGCGCGACCATCCGCTGGACCGTCGCGATGCGCAGCTGACCGCCGCCCGGCACGCCGCCGATGGGTTCCTGCTCCGCGCCTGCGTGCTCGGCTGTGACGCGACACCCGACGGAGCGACCGTGCGCATGCGCGATGCCCTCATCGCCATGACCCGGCCGGCACACTGACCGCTGCAGCGCCCCCTTGTCGCGTTGGCGCCGCGGCGCAGGACGCTGCTCCGGGATCTGCACAGAAGCGCGAAAATCACCGTGCTACATTCCGGCCAAGGAGCAGGCTGGCTGCTCCTTGATGCCGTGATGGTCCGGCCGGGAGTATTTCCATGCGATGTACAGCGCTGCTGCTGTCCCTGCTGTTTTCCACTGCCGCATCCGCGCAGGAGGATGCGCCACCCGAGCTGGCCTTTGATCGCCCGGGCATCGGGTTTGCGGCTTCGACGCTGCCCCGCGGTGGCGTAGCGCTGGAGGCGGGACTGCCCAGCTTCAGCCGCGACCGCGACGCGGACGGGGTGCTGAGCACGCAGTACAGTGCCGACCTCAATCTCAGGATCGGGGTGTCCAGCCACGTTGAGCTGCAGGCCTTCACTTCGCCCTGGAACCACCTGCGCGTTGCGCCGCGCGATGCGCCGGCTGCGCGCAGCCGTGGGGCCGGGGATCTCGGCATCGGCCTCAAAGTCGCCCTGCCCCTGCCATCGGACAGGCACGCCGTGGCCCTGCTGGCCACCACCACCTTTGCCACCGGCTCACGCGACTTCAGCGAGGGCGCGACGCAGTACGCGCTGGGCGCCAGCTATGAGTACGAGGTCAGCGACCGCTGGACCGGCGCGCTGTACGCCAACGTGACCCGCGGCGGCAGCGAGGACAGCGTCACCTGGGCGCCCAGCCTGAGTTTCGCCGCCACCGACACGGTCAGCACCTATCTGGAAGCGGGCTTCACCCATACGGACGGCGAGCCCTCGAGCAAAATCGCAGGCGCAGGGATCACCTGGATGGCGAGCCCGACCGTGCAGCTCGACGCCTCCTTCGATGTGGGGCTGGATGACGACAGCCCGGATGCCCAGGCCGGGCTGGGCGTGTCGGTGTACTTCAACTGAGCCTTGCGGGGCACCTGTTGCCTCGCCAACGAAAAGGCCTGCGCGAAACCGCGCAGGCCTTTATCTGGAACCGTCGCGTGTTTATGCGATGGGTCAGGTCACCTTCTTGGCGATCGTCATGCCCAGCACGAACAGCACCACGGCGATGATGATGCCGGCCCAGAACAGGAACTTGGCGATGCCGATCGCAGCGCCGCCGATACCGGCGAAACCGAGGGCACCGGCGATCAAGCCGATGACGGCAAAAATGATGGCCCACTTGATCATGATGATCCTTTCCCCGAATCGGGTTGAATGACAGGACTCCACGGTAGCCAGCACGCTGTCTCACCTTCGTGAACGCCTCGGCTGAACGGCGTGAAGTCTGCCTCTCAAGCGGGGTCCCCTCAGCGCACGGCCTCGACAAAGACGGGATTGGAATAGAACCACAGGTCCTGCCACGGATCTTCGCCTGGCACATCGGGCAGCGGCGTCACCTCCGCAGTACTACTGCCGCGGGCACGGACGAAGCCGCCCCGGGCGGGGACCGGCAACACCCAGGACACCGAACGCCATGCGCCGTCCACCTGCCAGTCGCTGGCGCCGAACACACGCGTTTGCATCACAGGCCCATTTCCACTGCCGGAGCCGCCCACGATCAACTCGACGTGATCCAGCACCGGGTGCTGCCCAGCGTGATTGGCTGACGCCGGTACGCGCACCCGCAGTTCCACGCGCATGGACGCTCCAGGGGACAGCGACAGCGTGCCACCCATCGTTGCAGTGCGTGCATCGTGACCGTCCGCACTCACCCGCAGCTCCAGCGCATCGATCACATCGCCGGTCACCGCGAACATCCGCCCGTGGCGGAGGCCATCGAGAATGTCATCGGCGTCCCGCCGCGCCCAGACATGGGTCTTGCTGTACTGGCCGGGATCGAAGTCACTGCCGCCATCGCGCTGGTTGACGTGCGAATCGGAGCTGGCCGTGATCCAGAAGCGATGGCCTTCCGAGAGCAGCGTGTCCCAGATGCCGCCGACCGTTGCGGTCATCTGGTCAAAGCCGCCCATCGTGGGTGCGTCTGCATTGCGATACAGGCCGCGATGGACACGGGTGGCCTGATGGCCCGGCGCGCCTTCCATACCAACCAGCACCTGCGGTGCGGCGCCATGCCAGGCACGCAGCTCATCGGGCTCGACATCGCCCCACCGGCCCATCGCGGTGGCGGTGCGCGAGGGGTGATTGATGAACATCAACGGGGGTGCCGGCAGCGCCCGCATGTGGGCCAGTGCCTCGAGCATCGTCTGCCCATCATCGCGGCTTCCCTGCAGCGGCTCGCTGCGGCTGTAATCGCGTTCGATCGCGACCAGCTGATCGCGTTCCTGCGGACCGGGCGCGATGATCAGCGAGGCGTGTTCGCCCGCCGGTACGTCGAACTCCATGCCGTTGAACTGGATCAGTCCGGGCACTTCGCGCCGGGCGTCCAGCAGCGCCGGCCACGCATGGTCCCGGGTGACCGCGGAATGTCCCGGCCCGCCGTGATCGGTATGCACCATCCACGCCAGCCCATTGGCGAGCGCCTGACGCGCGTTATGGGTGCGGGTGTAGGACGAGTCGCCGCCACGGATCGGCGTCGGCGGCAGGGTGCTGCGATCCCAGTCCACGCTCCACTCGCTGTGGACATGGTGATCACCGGCCTGCCAGCTGCGGCCGGCCTCGCCGTCGGCCGCGTGGGAGACCGCCGGCCACGCCAGCACGGCCACAAGCGGCAGGAAGAAGAAATGTCGCATTGGATGTTCCTCACAAACGGGCGGCCGCACCCGGGGCACGCGTACGCGCCTCCGGATGCACCGCGAAGGGGCGGCTCAGAAGTCCGCGCGCAGGCCGAGACTGATACGGCGGCCGGAGCGTTCGTACATCGTCGGGAAGGCGGGATCGATGGTGTAGCCGGTGGTCGCCTGGTTGGTCAGGTTGATGCCCTTCAGGCTGAGTTTGATGCTGTCGGTGAGGCGATAGCCGATCGACACATCCACCTGGCCGTAGTCATCGCGCCAGATCGGGTACATGTTGTAGCCGATCGACTCGACGTACTCGCCCTTGTGGTTGTACGACACGCGCGCGTCGAAGCGCGCGTCCTCGAAGTACACGGTGACGTTGTATGACTTCTCCGAAAGACCCGGCATCGGCGTACTCACGCCCAGGTCGGATTCGCCGGCCAGCGAGCTGTCCAGCATCGTGTAGTTGGCGTTGATGCCGAAGCCTTCCAGCGAGCGGTGCAGCATGCTCAGCGGCAGCTGCGCGATCAGCTCGACGCCTTTCACCACGTACGTTCCATCGGCGTTGATCGGCTGGTACACGTCGAAATCATAGGTGCCGTTGAGCGAGCCGTTGGCGTTGTAGACCGCCACATCCGGCACCACGCCGGTCAACGCATTGATCACCACGCCGTCGATCTTCTTGTGGAAGTACGAGGTAGCGAGCAGGCCACCATTATCCAGGTACTTCTCCAGCCCCAGCTCCCACTGCTTGGCATAGGTAGGCTGCAGATCCGGGTTGCCATCGGTGAAGCGGAACGAGCTCCAGCTGGCGGTGCGCTTGTAGGCGATGTCGGTCAACGCTGGGCGGATGAAGGTCTTGGAGGCCGCGCCGCGCAGCACCAGGCCTTCGGCGAGCTCGGCAGTGGCATTCAGGCTCGGCAGCAGATCGTTGTAGCTGCCTTTGCGCGAGACAGGCGTGTCGGTATAGCCGGTGCTGCCGTCTGCCCGCTGGATCGGGTGGAAGCCGGAGGACTGCACCGAGGTATCCACGTAGCGCACGCCGGCGTTGATCGAGACCGGCACGCGGCCCACATCGAGGCCGATGTCGGTCATCGCGTACAGGCTGGTCACGTTCTCATCGACCCGGTAGTACTGGCCCGGATCAAACGGCGTCGCGAAGCCCGGATAGCGGAAAGCACTGCGAGCGTAGTCGTTGGAGACCATCTTCCAGTCCAGGTCTTTCACCGAGTAGCCACCGCCCGGCACGATATCGGCGATCGACTGCAACGGGCTGTCGGCCAGGGTGCGCTTGTTGACCCAGCTGTTGTTGCCTGCACCCGGCCCGTAGATCTTGGCTTCGCCGTACTCGCGCTGCTTGGATTTGTCGGTGTAGCGCGCACCGAACTGGACGCTGCGCAGGGCCGGCAGGAAGGCCAGTTCCAGCGCCTTGGTCACATCCACCTGGGCGGCGTACTTGTCATCGCTGACCTTCTCCAGCGTGGTTTCATAGGCCTCGAACAGGTACTTGTCCGAAGCGTTGTACATGTCGATGCTGGCCGGGTTGGCGCTGGGAATCGTCTCGCCACTCTTGCCGGTCCAGCGGGACCGCGACGGCGCGTAGGCCACGTGCTTGAGATTGCTGGCATCCAGGGTCTTGTCGGCGCCGGAATAGCCGACCATCGCATCCACGCCCCAGGTATCGCCCTTCCAATCCATCGCCATGCTGTACTGGCTGAAATCGGTCTTGTTGATCCGCTCCTTGCTCAGCATTTCGTGCTGGGTGGCGGTGTAGGACACATCGCGCAGCACCACGATGCCGTACTGCGACAGCGTGCTGGCGTCGTAGTCATGGATGGTCTCCAGCGTGCTGCGGCTGGAGGCGGAATACGCGGCCGCGTCGTACTCATCTTCGGTGGTGTCGTAGCCGCCGAGCATCGCATCGAAGGTCACGCTGAAACGGCTGCTCGGGCGGTACTGCAGCGAGGCGGTGGCACCCCACTTGTCCTGGTCATTCACGAACACGCGGTCACCGACCTTGTCCTGGAACACGATCAGGTTGCTTTCATCGGTGTCGTTGCGGTTCTTGACCACCACACCGGCATCGCGGGCCAGCACCGCGGCAGCCTGCGTGCCGCGCGTGCCGGAGGCGCCCAGGAAGCGCGACATCGGGCGGAAGTTGATCCCGGAGGTCGCGTCCGTGCGGTTGCTGCGCTTGGCCGTGGCGAAGGACACCAGGCCACCCCAGTCACCCCAGGTATCACTGGCCAGGAACGAGAACTTGGGATCGACCTCTTCGGAGATCGAGTTGTGCGCGCCTTCGGCCGACGCCACCAGCTTGCGGCCGGTGTAATCGAAGGGGCGCGCGGTGGAGATCTGCACCGAGCCGGCGATGCCGCCCTCCTCGTCCGCCGCGGTCGGCGACTTCAGCACCGTCACCTGCTGGATGATCTCCGAGGCGAAGATGTCGAATTCGATGTCACGCCCACCACTGCCCGACGCGGTGGCCAGGTTGTTGATCGAGACATGGGTGTACTCCGATGGCAGGCCACGCACATTGACGCGACTGCCCAAGCCCTTGTCGCGCTCGATGGTCACGCCGGGCATGCGCTGCAGGGCTTCGGCCAGGTTCTGCTCCGGAAAGTCGGCCACGTCGGTGGCGACGATCGAATCGGAGAAGCCGATCGTGGCGCGCTTGATGTCCACGGCCTGCTCCAGGCTGCGGCTGTAGCTGCCGACCACGTCGATGCGCTCCAGCTGCTGCAGGCCGGCATGGCCGGCGCCCGCGGGTTCCGCTTCAAACGCCACGGCGGATGCGGCGGTGGACACGGCGGACGTGCCCGACGGTGCGGCATCAGTGCGCGCTTCGATGGTCACCGTGGTGTCGTTGAGATAGCGATAGCGCAGGCCGGTTCCGTCCAGCAGCTGCTCCAGGGCCTGCTGCGGCGCCAGGCCGGCGGGCATGGCGCGGGTGCGCGGGTTGCCGGCCTGCTGCGCGTTGTAGACGAACTGCAGCCCGGTCTGGCGCGACAGATCATTGAGCGCACGGTCGAGCGGCTGGGCCGGAATCGCCTCGCTGGCAACACGCGATTCCTGCGCGGTGGCGGTGACGGCAGCGCTCTGCAGGGCAAGAGCGATCGAAAGGAAAAGAATGCGGCGCATCGTAGAGGTCCAGTGGGGTGGTATGAGCGTCGCGAGACGGAATCGTTCGCGCTTGCCTGGACTACGAGGGCGCAGGGCGAGGATCGGGCACCGGTATTTCGATGAATTTTTTTTGACAGCCCTTGGCAGTGCCCCGCTCGGTCACGCGGGGAACTGCCATTACTGCGGTTTCTGCGCGGCCCCAGCGGCAGAGCGGCTGCCCACACGGATCGTCCTGTCGACCACACGGGTATGCAGCGAGGGTTGCTGATCGAGGAAGGTACGCAGCGATGCAAGATCATCGCCACGCAGGTTGCCGGTCAGGCGCAGCGCGCCGGCGACATCGTCATCCACCTGCAGGCGCACGTCGTTGAGCCGGTTGAACTGCTCGGCCACCTCGCGCAGTGGCTCGTCCTGGAACACCACGCGGCGTCGCCACCATGCGGTCATCGTGTCCGCATGCTGCTGGCGGATGCTGACGGACTGGTCGCGGTAGTCGATATGGGCGCTCTGCCCGGCGCGAAGATCAGCGAGCAGACGGCCCTGGCCCGAGTCGCCGCGTACCTGCACGCTGCCTTCGGCCACCTCGATCCTCGCCTGCTCGCGTCGCAGCGAGACGTCGAAGGTCGTGCCGATATCGCGCACCTCCAGCCCTGCCGCATGCATGGCGAAGGGACGACGTTCCTCGGCGACCACAAAGCTGGCCTGCCCGCGCGACAGCTCCACGCGGCGGCTCAGCAGGGTGAAGCGGATCGACAGTTCGCTCTCCGCGTTCAGATGCACCACGGTGTGATCGGGCAGCGCGAAGCTGCGCGGCGCGCCATGCGCCGCGACGTAGTGGCGGGTCTGTGGCCAGGCCATGTGGCCGACCACACCCACGCCCAGCAGCAGCGCGGCGGCCGCGGCGATACCCGGCAGGTGCCGGCGTGACGCACGCGACGCCATCGGCTGCGGCGGACGCCGCCGCACCGGCAGCGCCACCACGTTGTCGTCGGCCGGCGGCGGCCCTGCAGCAATCAGCGCATCCAGGTCGACCGCCATGCCCCGCAGCGCATCGCTGAGCTCGCTGGCCACGCGGCTCACCGTGATGTACTCGCGCAGGTGGGCCGGCGAGGTCACCAGCCAGGTCATGAACTGGCGTTGCTGATCAGGGGTCACCCCGCCCTGACGCTGCAGCGCATGCCAGTGCGCGGCTTCGTTGGCGAGGGAAGGACGCGGCACGGGACTCTCGCTCACCACGCCTCCGCATGACCGGCCAGCGCGCGGCGGCACACGGACAAGCCGCGCACCACGTGCTTCTTGACCATATGGGAGGACACGCCCAACCGCTCGGCGATCTCCTTGTAGCTGAGTCCATCGCGGTACTGCATCACCAACACCGCACGGGTGTGCTCGGGCAAGGTGCCCAGCAGCGTCTGCAGATGCGTGCGGCGCTGCGCGCGTTCGGCGGCATCCTCGACGGTTTCTTCGCCGGTCAGCAGCGTGGTGAGGTTTTCCAGATCATCGATCGGAAGCATCGACCAGCGCCGACGCGCGGCCTGCTCGCGCGCCAGATTCTGCGCGACGGTGAACAGATAGGCCTCCGGATTGGCGATCGCCTCGCCTTGATCCTCATGTGCGCGCAGCAGGCGCAGATAGGTTTCCTGCACCATGTCCTCGGCATCTTGACGCGCACCGCGGCGGGTGAAGAATCCCCTCAGCACCGGCCCCTGCTCCAGAAACATGCGCGCCAAACGCCGTTTTGCGTGTTCGGCCACGATCCCGCCTCGCCCCCAGGTGCGGCGAAGGTACGTGGCCTGCATGACGATTGGATGACGCGGGGAGCACGGTACCGCCGCGCGGCGGTACCGTGGAAACGCGCCTCAGGCCGCGCGCGTATCGATCAGAACGTGTGTTCCGGGCCGGGGAACGTGCCTGCGCCCACCTCTTCCGCGAACTCACGCGCGGCCTTTTCCAGCAGCCCGTGCATGTCCGCGTACTGCTTCACGAAGCGCGGCAGTTTGCCGGTGCGCAGCCCTGCCATGTCCTGCCAGACCAGCACCTGCGCATCGCAGTCGCTGCCCGCTCCGATGCCGACGGTGGGAATCTTCAGCGCCGCGGTGATCTGTGCGGCCACCGTGCCGGGGACCATTTCCATCAGTACCGCGAAAGCACCGGCAGCCTCCAGCGCGCGCGCCTCCTCGATCAGCCGTGCGCCATCCTCGCCCCGCCCCTGCACGCGGAAGCCGCCGAGCTGATGCTCCGACTGCGGCGTGAAGCCGATATGCGCCATCACCGGGATGCCGCAGCTGACCAGCTTGCGGACCTGCGGCACCATCTCGATGCCGCCTTCCAGTTTCACTGCGTGGGCGCCGCCCTCCTTCATGAAACGCACGGCCGTGTGGAAGCACTGCTCCGGCGAGGCCTGGTAGGAACCAAATGGCAGATCGGCGATCACCAGCGGGCGCCGCGTGCAGCGGCTGACCGCGCGCACCAGCGGCATCAGCTCGTCGACGGTGACCGGCAGCAGCGAGTCGTTGCCGAACACATTGTTCGACGCCGAGTCGCCGATCAGCAGCACCGGAATGCCGGCGTCTTCGAAGATCGCCGCGGTGTACATGTCGTAGGCGGTGAGCATGGCCCACTTCTCGCCGCGCTCCTTCATCTGCTGCAGGTGTGGAATGCGCACGCGCGGTGCCGGGACCGGGGCAGTGCCCGGCGTCGCGTAGGGATGGAGCTGTTCGGTCATGCGAAGCATCCTGGTGGAGAACAACGTGGGGTCAGAGTGTGCCGGTTCCGCTCAACAACAGCACGGCGATCACGATCATCGCCGCGCCAGAGACACGGCCGACGGCGCGTGATGCACGCGGGCGCGTGCGCAGCAAGGCACCGGCGCCATAGCCGACCGCAAGATAGACCGCACCGCAGCTGACCAGATGGACCATGCCCAGCGCGATGATCTGCACGGGCATCGCCCACGCCGCGCTGGCGGAAATGAACTGGGGCAGCAGGGCCAGGAACAGCAGCAGCACCTTGGGATTGAGCCCGCTGACGCAGGCGCCCTTGAGCGCCCAATGGCGCCACCCCGTCACCGCCCCCGCAGCGTCGGCCGCAGCCACCGGCGGGTGGCGCAGCAGGCCGATGCCCAACCAGAGCAGATACAGCGCACCCAGCACGGTCAGGACGTGCAGCGCGACCGGCACGCGGGCAAGCATCGCACCGACGCCCGCGGCGACCAGCCCGATCGCGAGCAGATGGCCAGACAGCAATCCGGCCACCGCCGGCACCACCGCCCGCCCGCGCAGACCTGCGGCGATCGCGTGCGCCCAATCCGCACCGGGGATGAGCACGAAGAGGATGGACACCGCCCAGAAGGCGGCAATGACGCTGGGTTGCATGGGGGTCCAAGGGGCGGTCTTGCCGCGATCTGCGGGATGGATAGAAGAATATTCCCGCGTCTCTGGAATGTGCTTCCAAATACTTGCACCGCGCCGGCCTGCAGGAGGAAACTCTTGCGCATGGATGCCACCGATCAGCGAATTCTTGCCGAGCTGCAGAAAGACGGCCGCCTCACCGTGACCGAGCTGGCCGAGCGCATCGGCCTGAGCATCTCGCCCTGTCACCGCCGCGTGCGTGCCCTGGAGCAGTCCGGCGCGATCCGCGGCTACCGCGCCGAGCTCGATCCCGCCGCCTTGGGCCTGAAGTTCTCAGCGCTGGTCTTCATCACCCTGCGCGACGGCGACCGCCACGCGGTGGACGCCTTCGAACACGCGGTGGCCGAAGTGCCGCAGGTCCTGCAGGCACAGCGCCTGTTCGGCGACCCGGACTACCTGCTGCACGTGGTCACCCGCGACCTGGCCGCGTTCCGGCACCTCTACGACGAACACCTCTCCGCCCTGCCCGGCGTGCAGCGGCTGACCTCGACCCTGGTGATGAAGGACGTGGTGATCGACCGGCCGCTGCCGTTGAACGGGCATTGAGGCAGCCGCATTAGACCTTCTGACCGCGAACGTCTGGCTTGCCCACGACGCAATCCGCAGCGAAGCCGACGCCGCGCGCAAACGGCAGCTCATCCAGTCGCCCTGCATCGACAAGGACACGCCCGGCCTCGAAGGCTCAACCGTCGCCCGGGGTGACCCTGCAGTAGAACACCAGCTCCGGATCATCGGGGTCGAGGTTGTCGATGTATCCGCTGGATTCGAAGCCGGTCTGCAGAAGCACGGCCTGCATCCGGGTGTTGGAACGATTGGTCGATGCAAACAGCTTGGGGTGTGCGCAGACGGATTTCAGGTGCTCGATCAGAATCCGGGCCAGCCCTTGGCGGCGGCGCGCTGGATCGACCATCAGCATCTCGATGAAGCCGCAGCCGAAGAAGTGATAGTCGAGTACGCCGTACGCGGCAGCGCGTGCGTCGATGGTGAGCACGTGGCACGCATCCGCTGCGATCCAGGCGTGGATCAGCTCAGTGCGTTCCGGCGCCTGTGCGGCGACGCTGTCGATGGCCACCAGCGCCCGCAGGTCCTGCATCGTTGCCTGGCGAATCTCGATCACGCGTGTATCCCTTCTCGCTGCGCCGCTGGGCGGCGTGGCCTGCATTGTCACCCGTTGCGACGACTCGCCCGGCATCATTCTGCCCACATCACAACTCATCGGGTTGATACAGGCCAGTGACAGGTGCAAGCGACTCATAGTGCGTTTGTTTCCATTCTCCACCACCGCCGCCACCTCTCGGAGTGACCCATTCAAACGTCCAGCGCTCCCTGAACCCGCCAGGCAGCTCGTTGAGGATGGTCAGCCGCTCTCCCGGCGTGCCCCGTGTGGGGAGCGGCACCGGAGGAGCGGTTGCCGTTTGTATGGCGAGCGGATCTACCCGCGCCTGGGCCTCCACGGTCATCCTGTCCGGAACGGCAGCACAAGCGTCGTTGGAAACAACGGGCGTGGCGCAGATCAGCGCCACGGAAAAAGCAAAAACAGGCAGGCGTATCACCTCAAACAACTCCCCTAAGCTCATATGAAGGTGCTTCACTGCTGTTGCCGCACATTGCGGCAGACATGGGTTCGCAGAGAAGAGCATTCACAGTGACGGGGGACGGCCAACCACACTATCGGTCTTGCCCGCAGGATGGACTCGGACAAAAAGAAAAAAGGCCTGCGCATCGCTGCACAAGCCTTTGATCGAATCACCAACATTGGTCGGGACGGCCGGATTTGAACCGACGACCCTCTCCCCCCCAGGCATCGCCGTGCTCCGGGCTATGTCATTGCTTCACTGTGCCCCTTCCGCCACCACTTCGACCGGCCAGTTCCCTTGCGTCTGACCATCTATTCCAACGAGGCGGCCAGCCGATCCTCCGCGGTACGGGCGTCCGACAGCAGCAAGTGCCCACTGCCGGGGCCTAGCTTCATGGAATCCGGGCACTTGCCAAGATTGGATCGTCCCGGTAGTCACCAGTGTCCTTGCCGGCAAGATATGCCTGGCGTCGCCGAGACTTGTCATCCAAGGACGCTTCGGTTACCCAGCGAGATGCCACACAACTGGGATCGCCAGCTGAGACGCCCATGGCTACGTAGACACCTTTTCGGTGCGACCTTGGCCCGGACGTGCCCACGGCTTTTGCCAGCACTGGCAGATAGAGTTCACACTTTCACATTCTTGTTATGCGCTAATTTCGCCAAGTGACGGAATGGATAGGACTATCTGTCACTTTGAAATGGATTATTTCACAATCACGAGGATGTGCAGATGAAGCATGTGCATGCAATCGGTCTAACGACGCGATTTGGCTTGAGGATCAAGCAAGGCATCGCAGCAACGATCTTGACCGCCGCCGTAGTGTCACAGGTTTCCACAGCAGCACCGCCGTCGGCGGCCACTCCGGCCACCACGCAGTCGAAGGCGAAATGGGCGGAGATTGACTCCCTTGTTACCGCTGAACTTCAACAAATTGTGGACAAGCAGTCTCGGATCGATGGACAGAGCAAGCTCGTCAGCGTCGTTGCCAAGGTGGATCCGGCCAAGCGGCAGCTCACCATTTCATTGAGCCGCGGCTATGTGCCAAAGGTCAATGGCTCAGAGTTTGAGGACCTTCAGTCCCAGTTAACCACTGCGGCGCTCGAGATCATCGACCCCGCCCTTGAAATTGCAATCATCGAGTACCGCTACGATGGGCGTCCAATCAGCGCCTATTTTCCCGAGGACGCCCCTTCGCCCTCACCGCTAAAGCAAAAAAAAAATAGAGGCCACGATTGATACCACGCTCCCCGTCGTCGCAGTAGCGGGTGGGCACGGGGTCTACTTCAACTATCAGTACAACGACTGGCGGGCACAGCGCGATCCCAGTAACGGAATGACTGAAGATTTCGTAACCCCCTACTTTTCAAGGGACCTGTCAGCGAAGCTCATAGATGAAGGCTGGGCCTCTGTCGCAAAGGCAAGAACCAATGACGTCGCAATCCACCCTTCTAGCGGGCGGCAGTGGTGGCAGATTTCTGCGAGGTACTGGCTACAGCAGACCCTTCCCCAGGAAACTAGTATCTGGAACTCGCTTCCAAACGCCACGCATTCACTCCGAGAGAGAGACGAAGACATCAGGAGTCGTCCATTGTTTGCGAATCACGTGGGCGCAGCCGCCGCAATCAACCTTCACACCGACGCATCGACATCTCCAACAACTCGAGGCACACGGGTCTACTATCACACCGGTCGAGTCGCGGATCAGGAACTAGCCAGCAACGTTCTCTGCTACATGAAGGAAGCAATTCAATCAGTTGGCAACTATTCCAATTGGTCAGTAGCAGGCACTCCCGTCGGCGTCACTGACAAAGGCGAGAATACCCACGCTCAAGCCCCCTCGATTATCGTGGAACTTGGTTTCCACACCAATGCCGAGGATGCTCTTGCTCTTCAGAACGACTACTTCCGAGAAGCAGCAGTCAACGGTATCGCCAAAGGTTGGCACTTGAACTCCCAAGGCGTGGGCTGCGAGCCGCTTAAGATCACGAACATCCCACCCCTTGAGGCCACCCAGAACGTGGAGGCGGATTGGACCGTGCACTTTGAAGGGCATCCAAAGTTCCCTCTGAAGGTCGTTGGTGTGTTCAAGGCCTGTCCTTCCGGGTGGACGTGTTCGCAGTTTACGAAGAACGTCTATAGCGAGACGACCTCGCCGATTCACCTGACATGGAACTGCGGTGTAAGCGGCTCAGAGAATCCAGGTGTTTCAACGTTCCAGCTCGAAACGTTGCTCATCGATGACGATGGCGTCAGAGCCGCACCAGTTGCGCACACCGTCGTTTGTAGCCCCCCAAGCAGTGCTACTGCCGCGAGGGCATCTGATAAAAAGGCATCGGCAACCGCGACGGTCTCATTCCAGAATCAGCCTTGAGCGATTGGCATATTTCCTTCGGCCGAGGTCTTGGAGCCTGATGCCAAGACTCGGCCTCTCAGAACGTCAGACCGCTGCAGAGAAACCATGCTTCAGAGAGACTGCACCGCCGTCGTTCACCGCGATAACGCGCCACTCCACGTACCCCATGGTGTTGCCGTAGACAGCAATCTGGTCAAGGGGACATCGCTCCTGGCCAGCGTGGCGCCTGCCGTGGAGGCCTACCGGGTCAGCCGGGACGCGAATGGGCAGCGCCCCGACTACTAGCCTGCTAACGAATGGACAGCCCGGACTTCCGATGGATTACCATCCCAGATGGCGCGCCAAAAGCAACAAAAAAGCCCACGCATTGCGGCGCAGGCTTCTTCGACTCACCAACATTGGTCGGGACGGCCGGATTTGAACCGACGACCCTCTGCCCCCCAGGCAGATGCGCTACCAGGCTGCGCTACGCCCCGATGATGCTGGCAATGTCCCCGCCTCTCAGCGGGCCGACGAGTATAACGGGTTTGCGTGAAAAATGGTTCAGCGGCGCAGCAATTGCAGCACTTCTTCCAGTTCCATCCGCGTCTGCTTGATGATCTGGTTGCTCAGCGCCGATTCCTCGCGCGCATCGGCACCTTCCAGGCGCAGGCGCGCGCCGCCGATCGTGTAGCCCTGCTCGTACAGCAGGCCGCGGATCTGGCGGACCATCAGCACGTCGTGGCGCTGGTAGTAGCGGCGGTTGCCGCGGCGCTTGGCCGGCTCGAGACTGGGGAACTCGGTTTCCCAGTAACGCAGCACGTGCGGCTTGACGTCGCACAGCTCGCTGACTTCACCGATGGTGAAGTAGCGTTTGGCCGGTATCGGCGGAAGTTCTCGGTTACTGCCCGGATCCAGCATATGCCTCTACCCTTTCCTTGAGCTTCTGGCCCGGACGGAAGGTGACCACCGTACGGGCGGAAATCGGAATTTCCTCACCGGTCTTGGGGTTGCGACCCGGGCGCTGGTTCTTGCGCCGCAGGTCGAAATTCCCGAAGCCGGACAGCTTCACCTGACGTCCCTGTTCCAATGCTTCACGCAGCACATCGAAGAACGCGTCGACAAATTCCTTGGCTTCGCGCTTGTTCAGACCGACTTCGTCGAACAGCTTCTCGGCCATCTCCGCCTTGGTCAATGCCATTGCCTGCTATCCCCCATGCTTCCCGCTCAGCCGCGGATCCGGGCGTGATGTTCACGCTCCATGGCAGAGACCGCCTCGGCCACCACCGCATCCACGTCGCGGTCCGTCAGAGTGCGCGACTTGTCCTGCAAAATCAAGCCCATAGCGAGACTCTTGAACCCCGGCTCGACCCCCTGGCCGACGTACCGGTCGAACAGGGTGACCTCGCGCAGCAGCGGGCCGACGGCCCGGCGCAGGGTGGCTTCCAGGTCGGCCCAGGCCGCGGCCTCGGGCACCAGGAAGGCCAGATCGCGGCGCATCGACGGGAACCGCGACAGCTCGGTCGCCCGCGGCAGCGCGCGGGTGGCCAGCGGCGCCAGGTCCAGCTCGAAGGCGAACACGTCCACGTCGATATCCATGGCCTTGGCCAGGCGCGGGTGGATCTGGCCAATCCAGCCCAGGCTGACGCCGTCACGGTAGACCTCGGCCGAACGTGCCGGGTGGCCATACGGACGCTGCGACGGCTTGAACTCCAGTTCGGCGCCACTGGCGGCCGCCAGCGATTCCAGGTCGCCCTTGAGGTCGTGGAAATCGACCTTGCGGGTCGGCAGGCCCCATTGCTGGGTGTCGGCATCGCCACAGATCGCAGCGGCCACGCGCTGGGTCTCCAGCGGGGCGGGCTGGCCCTCGCCGGCCTGCTGATGGAACACGCGGCCCAGTTCGAACAGGCGCACCCGGCCCAGCTGGCGCGCGGCGTTGCGGCCGAGGGTTGCGACCAGGCCTGGCAGCAGCGACGGGCGCATCACCGCCAGTTCGGCCGAGAGCGGGTTGGCCAGCGCGACCAGACCGTCGTCCAGCTGCCACTGCGCGAGCAGCGCGGCATCGACGAAGGCGTAGTTGATGGTTTCCTGCAGGTCACGGGCGACCAGCTGGCGGCGCACGCTCAGGTCGTCCAGGCGGGTCTCGGTCGGCATCGCCACGCGCGAGGCACCGCCCGGCAGCGTGGTCGGAATCCGCTCGTAGCCGTGGATGCGGGCCAGTTCTTCGATCAGGTCTTCTTCGATGGCGATATCGAAGCGGCGGCTCGGCGCGGTGACCTGCCAGCCATCGGCGGACGCGGCCACGTCCATGCCCAGCGCACGCAGGATGCGCTCCACATCGGCATCGGCGATCTGGATGCCCAGCAGGCGCGCGATACGGGCACGGCGCAGGGCGATGGTGGCGGTCGCCGGCAGGTCGGCCTCACGCACGGCCTCGGTGACCGGCGCCGGGGTGCCGCCGGCCAGATCCAGGATCAGGCGGGTGGCGTACTCAATCGCCGTGCGCGGCAGCACCGGGTCGACGCCGCGCTCGAAGCGGTGGCCGGCATCGGTGTGCAGGCCGAGCTTGCGTCCCCGGCCCATGATCGCGGCGGGCGCGAAATGCGCGGCTTCCAGGAATACGTTCGTGGTGTCGTCGGTGACGCGCGTATCGAAGCCGCCCATCAGGCCGGCCAGCGCGATCGGGCGGTCGGCATCGGTGACGAGCAGGAAGCTGTCGTCCAGCGCGGCGTCGCGGCCGTCGAGCAGTTTCAGGGTTTCACCGGCGCGCGAACGGCGCACGCCGATGCTGCCCTGCAGGGTGCCCAGATCGAAGGCATGCATCGGCTGGCCCAGCTCGAGCATCACGTACTGGGTGACATCCACCAGCAGCGAGACCGGGCGCACGCCGCTGCGGCGCAGGCGCTCGGCCATCCACAGTGGGGTCGCGGCGCGGGCGTTGACGCCCTCGATCACGCGACCGACATAACGCGGCGCTTCGGCACCGGCATCCAGGCGGATCGCCAGCTCACGCGTGCCCACGGCAGCCACCGGGGCGGCGTCGAACGGCACCACTTCACTGGCGCACGCGGCGGCCACGTCGAAGGCGATGCCGCGGATGCTGAAGCAGTCGGCGCGGTTCGGGGTCAGCTTGATCTCGATGCTGGCGTCGGGCAGGCCGAGGTACTCGACCAGGGTCTGCCCGACCGGCGCATCGTCCGGCAGTTCGAACAGGCCGGAGGCATCGGTGTCCAGGCCCAGCTCTTTGGCCGAGCACAGCATGCCGTTGGATTCCACGCCACGCAGCTTGGCCGGCTTGATCTTGAGGTCGCCGATCTGCGCACCGACCATCGCCAGCGGGGCGACCAGGCCCGGCCGTGCGTTCGGCGCGCCACACACGATCTGCAGGTGCTCGCCCTGCCCCGCATCGACCTGGCAGATCTGCAGGCGGTCGGCTTCGGGATGGCGCTCGGCGGAGATGATCTTGGCTACGACGACATGCTGCAGGCCATCGCCCAGCGCATCGACCTCTTCCACTTCCAGACCGATCGCGGTCAGCACCGCGCTGAGTTCATCGCGCGAAACGGTGGTCGGGACGTGGCTGCGCAGCCAGTTTTCAGAGAATTTCATGGTGTCACCCTGGTGGGCCCGGCGCAGGCGCCTGGGCCGTGATGGTCTTGAATCCTGTCCAGCCGGGCATGGCCCGGCGCTACGCTGACGCGCTTACGCGAACTGCTTCAGGAACCGCACGTCGTTTTCGAAGAACGCACGCAGGTCGTTGACGCCGTAACGCAGCATCGCGAAGCGCTCCACGCCCATACCGAAGGCGAAGCCGGTATAGCGCTCCGGATCGACGCCGACGCTACGGAGCACGTTCGGATGGACCATGCCGCAGCCGAGCACCTCCAGCCAGCGGGTACTGCCGTCGGGCTGCTGCCAGGCGATGTCCACTTCCGCACCGGGTTCCACGAACGGGAAGTAGCTGGGGCGGAAGCGCATTTCGAAATCCTGTTCGAAGAACGCGCGTACGAACTCGGACAGCGTGCCCTTCAGATCGGCGAACGTGGAGTGCTCATCGACCAGCAGGCCTTCGACCTGGTGGAACATCGGCGAATGGGTCTGGTCGCTGTCGCTGCGGTACACCTTGCCGGCCGCGATCATGCGCAGCGGCGGTGCGTGCTCGCCCATGTAGCGCACCTGCACACCGGAGGTATGCGTGCGCAGCAGGCGGCCGTCGCCGAAATAGAAGGTGTCGTGCATCGCACGCGCCGGATGGTGCGGCGGGAAGTTCAGCGCTTCGAAGTTGTGCCAGTCGTCTTCGATTTCCGGACCTTCGGAGAGCTCGTAACCGAGGCGGCCGAAGATCTCGGTGATGCGCTCCAGGGTACGGGTCACCGGGTGCAGGCCACCGCGCTCATCGCGACGGCCCGGCAGGGTGATGTCGATCGCTTCAGCGGCCAGGCGCGCGTCCAGCGCAGCGTCTTCCAGCACGGTCTTGCGATCACCCAGCGCGCTGGTCAGCGCGTCACGGGCACGGTTGATGGCTTCGCCGGCGGCTTTGCGCTCATCGGCCGGCAGGCCACCGAGCTGCTTGAGCTGTGCGGTGATGCTGCCGTTCTTGCCCAGCAGGGCCACGCGCAGGGCTTCCAGCGCATCGGGGCTCTGGGCAGCGGCCACGTCGGCCAGTGCCTGCGTGGTCAGGGATTGGATGTCACTCATGGATAGCCGGAGCCTCGCGTCGGTATGCCATCGCGATGCGCGTCGGGCCGACCCCCGTCGCCACCGCTGTCGATCGATGGCACCGGGAGGGCCACCGCCAACACAAAAAAGAATGGGGAAGGACTTGCGCCCTTCCCCATGCATTTGCCTTACCCACAGCCGTTGCGCGTGAACGGCAACGGCAGGGGAATGGACTTATGCCGCCAGTGCGCCCTTGGCCTTTTCGGCCAGTGCAGCAAAACCAGCTGCGTCATGCACGGCGATGTCAGCCAGAACCTTACGGTCCAGGGTGATGCCGGACTTGAGCAGGCCGTTCATGAAACGGCTGTAGCTCAGGCCGTTGATGCGGGCAGCCGCGTTGATGCGGGTGATCCACAGCGAACGGAAGTTGCGCTTCTTCTGCTTACGACCGATGTAGGCGTACTGCTGTGCCTTGATCACGGCCTGCTTGGCAACGCGGAAGACCTTGCGGCGAGCGTTGTAGTAACCCTTCGCCAGGGTCAGAATTTTCTTGTGGCGGCGACGCGCCTGTACGCCACGCTTTACTCGTGCCATGGGTCAGTCCTCAGAGGTAGGGAAGCATACGGTTCAAACGGCCTGCGTCTTCTGCACGAACATGGTTCGTCTGACGCAGATTGCGCTTCCGCTTGGTCGACTTCTTCGTGAGGATGTGGCTACGGTTGGCGTGGCCAGCCTTGAACTTGCCGGACGCGGTCTTGCGGAAGCGCTTGGCCGCCGCCCGGTTGGTCTTGATCTTGGGCATTGCTATGTCCTTGATGATGTTTTGTCACTGACCAGGGCGGTGGCATTGCCACACTTTCCGTCCGTGCCCTTGCCTGCTTGTAAGCCCGGGATCCCCTATGGGAACCAGGCCGGTCCTGTTTGCCGTTGAAACAGCGTGCCTTTGTGGGGCGGGAAACCGTTCAAAACAGCACCCCCGCAAAACGGGGCCGCCCATTATGCCCGTGAATCCAGGCAGTTGCAAACGCTTGATTGGGCGGGTGTTTACCGGTGCCGACAGGGCGTGGAACGCCCGCCGGGCGGGCCACAGGAGGCTGCGGCCACGGCAAACGGCAACAGGCGCCTGAAAAGACGCCCCTGCCTTCTGACGCGAATCTGAAGCAATCGACTCCGGCGGCGCCGGCAGCCGGGCATGGCCCGGCTCTACGCCCCACCCGTTCGGGCTGGGGCCGGCCTGTTACTTCTTCTTCGGCGCGATCATCATCACCATCTGCCGGCCTTCAAGGCGCGGACGGGACTCGATCACGATGTCCTCGCCCAGATCACCTTCGATCCGGCTGGCCATCTCGCGACCCAGTTCCTGATGGCTCATTTCACGGCCACGGAAGCGGATGTTGACCTTGATCTTGTCGCCCTCTTCCAGGAACCCGCGCATCTTGCGCAGCTTGATCTGGTAATCACCTTCATCGGTGACCGGGCGGAACTTCACTTCCTTGATCTCGACCTGCTTGGTCTTCTTCTTGGCCTCGTTGGCCTTCTTCTGCGCTTCGAACTTGAACTTGCCGAAGTCCATGATCTTGCACACCGGCGGATCAGCCTGCGGCTGAATCTCGACCAGGTCCAGACCTTCGTCTTCGGCCATCGACAGCGCTTCGTCACGCGTCAACACACCAATCATTTCTCCGTCGCTGCCGATCACGCGGACGCGCGGCACCCGGATTTCCTGATTCTTGCGGTTCTGTTTGTTGTCAGGGGTACTGATATTGCAATCTCCCAGAGGAATCAAACCGGCCCATCGCGGAGCATCCGCAGGGCCGGGACTTTCTTACACGGACTGTTCTGCCTGCAACCGCTCGATGAAGGCCTGGACGGACATGCTGCCCAGATCTTCGCCAGAGCGCGTACGCACGGCCACGGCGCCATTTTCCTTCTCACGGTCGCCAACCACCAGCAGGTACGGGACCCGCTGCAGCGTATGCTCGCGAATCTTATATCCGATCTTCTCGTTGCGCAAATCGGCGTTCACGCGGAAGCCTTGATCTGCAAGGGTTTTCCGCACTTCGCTGACGTATTCAGCCTGGGCGTCGGTGATATTGGCCACCACCACCTGGGTCGGGGCCAGCCAGGACGGGAAGGACCCGGCGTGGTGCTCGATCAGGATGCCGATGAACCGCTCCATCGAGCCGACGATCGCCCGGTGCAGCATGACCGGGTGCTTCTTCTGGCTGTTTTCGTCCACGTACTCGGCGCCGAGGCGGCCGGGCATCATGAAATCGACCTGCATCGTGCCCAGCTGCCAGGTACGGCCGATGGCGTCCTTGAGGTGATACTCGATCTTCGGGCCGTAGAAGGCGCCCTCGCCCGGCAGCTCCTGCCACTCGACCCCACAGTTGCCCAGCGCCGAACGCAGCGCGGCTTCGGCCTTGTCCCAGGTGGCGTCATCGCCGAGGCGCTTTTCCGGGCGCAGCGCGATCTTGATCTGGATCTCGTCGAAACCGAAGGTGGTGTAGACCGCCAGCGCCTGCTGGTGGAAGGCCGTCACTTCGGCTTCGATCTGCGACTCGGTGCAGAACACGTGGCCGTCGTCCTGGGTGAAACCACGCACGCGCAGGATGCCGTGCAGCGCGCCGGACGGCTCGTTGCGGTGGCACGAGCCGAACTCACCGTAGCGGATCGGCAGGTCGCGGTAGCTGTGCAGGCCCTGGTTGAACACCTGGATGTGGCCCGGGCAGTTCATCGGCTTGACCGCGTAGGTGCGCTTCTCCGATTCGGTGAAGAACATGTTTTCCTGGTAGTTGTCCCAGTGGCCCGACTTCTGCCACAGCGACACGTCCAGGATCTGCGGGCAGCGCACTTCGCCGTAGCCGCTGTCGCGGTACACACGGCGCATGTGCTGCTCGACCACCTGCCACAGCGCCCAGCCCTTGGGGTGCCAGAACACCAGGCCCGGCGCCTCTTCCTGCAGGTGGAACAGCTCCTGCTGCTTGCCGATGCGGCGGTGGTCGCGCATTTCGGCTTCTTCGATGCGCTTGATGTAGGCCTCGAGCTGCTTCTTGTCGGCCCAGGCGGTGCCGTAGATGCGCTGCAGCTGCTCGTTCTTGGCATCGCCGCGCCAGTAGGCACCGGAAATGCGGGTCAGCTTGAAGGCCTTCAGGAAGCGCGTGTTGGGCACGTGCGGGCCGCGGCACATGTCCACGTATTCCTGGTGGTAGTACATGCCCATCGCCTGGATCTCCGGCGACATGTCTTCGATCAGGCGCAGCTTGTAGTCTTCGCCACGCGCCTTGAAGATCTCGATGACCTCCGCACGCGGGGTGACCTTCTTGATGACGTCGTAGTCCTGCGCGATCAGCTCGCCCATGCGCTTCTCGACGGCGGCCATGTCCTCGGGCGTGAACGGGCGCTCGGAGTAGATGTCGTAGTAGAAGCCTTCGGCGATGACCGGGCCGATCACCATCTTGACGTCCGGGTACAGCTGCTTGACCGCATGGCCGACCAGGTGGGCGGCGGAGTGGCGGATGATCTCAACGCCCTCCTCGTCCTTGGCGGTGATGATGCGCAGGCTGGCATCGTGGTCGATGACGTCACTGGCATCGACCAGCACGCCATCCACCGAACCGGCGATGGTGGCCTTGGCCAGGCCGGCGCCGATCGACTGGGCGACGTCCATGACACTGACGGGATGTTCGAATTCACGGCGGCTGCCGTCGGGGAGCGTGATCGCGATCATGAGAGTGCTTTGGTCTGGTGGCCCGCAAGGGGGCCTGGAGAATCCGGGGGCGAGGCGGCAACAAAAAAGCGCCACGAAGGCGCCTGCGTCAGGGGCCGTCGGGGGCGTTCAGCGGTGGGCGGTGGTAGTGCTCATGTCACACGCTAGACCGGCGCAGGGCGCGGGCCACCTTTGTTGCCTCGATAGAGTTGCCCTGATCTTAAACCAATCCGCCGATGAATGCGCCGCCCCGGCGGCGGCCAACGGACAGGACCGCCTGAATGCGTCCGTGTGGCGCCCACAAACCGCAATGATTACCATGCGCGGATTACTGTCCTGCCCAGGACAGGTTTGCCGATTGGATTCCCGATGATCACTGTTGCGCTGACCTCGCTCGGCTTCTGCAGCCTGGCGCTGGCCGGCTCCGCCTTTTCCGCGCTGGCGCTGTATGCCGCCTCACCGCACTGCCGCTGGCCCCGCCTGCGCCGTGCCGGCCGCCTTGGCCGGCAGATCAGCCTGGTGGCTGCCGTGGCGGCGCTGTGGCTGTGGATCGCCAACCTGGGCATCGCGACCGGTGTGGTGGTGATGCTGTGCAGCTGGATGCTGGTGGCGATCCTGCTCCCGCTGCTGGCCGCGTGGCACCGCCCGGCACAGGTGATGCGCTGATGTGGGCCCGCGCGGGCGCCGGCCTCCTGGCGGGGTTCTTCGTCGCGGCCGCGGCCACCGGTCTGGTCGCCTGGCTGCCGCCGGGGCCGTGGCAGAACGCGCTGGTGCCCAGCCTGATCGCCTTCATCCCCTTGTGGATGCTGGCCGCGATCTGGGCCTTCAGCTTCCGCACCGGCGCGCGCGCGTGGGCGGTGATGAGCGCGACCGCCGTGGCTGGATTCGGCCTGTTGTGGCTGCTGCGCCTGACCGGCGCGGTGCAATGAGAGCGATGCGATGAAATTCAGTTCCCTGACCCTCCGCACCTTCACCACGCTGCATACGTGGGTCGGCCTGGTCGCCGGTTTCGCGCTGTTCGTGGCGTTCTATGCCGGCGCGCTGACCCTGTTCCACCACGATCTGCCGCTGTGGCAGACCCCGCATGCGGTGGACACGCCCGCCGCCAGCCTGGACGACGCGCAGCGCCTGCTCGACGGCGTGCTCGAGCGCCACCCGGCCGCACGCACCCATGTGGGCATGACCTTCCCCGGCGGCGACCATCCGCAGCCGATCGCGTATTGGCAGGATGCCAAGGGCACCTGGCTGTATGCCTGGCTGGACCATTACGACGGCAGCATCACGCCGCCGCAGACCGGGCTGGCCGAGCTGGTCAACGAACTGCACTACAGCCTCGGCCTGCCGGTCGCGGGCACCTACCTGATGGGCATCGTCAGCCTGCTGTATGGCGTGGCCCTGCTCAGCGGCCTGGTCATCCACCTGCCCAAGCTGTTCGGTGATCTGTTCGCGCTGCGCCCGGGCCGCAACCTCAAGCAGATGTGGCAGGACGCACACAACGTGATCGGTGTGCTCAGCCTGCCCTTCCACCTGATGTTCGCGGTCACCGGCGCGCTGCTCTGTCTGATCTTCCTGCAGATGGCGGCGCTGAATCCGCTGATCTTCGACGGCAAGCTGCTGCAGGCGGTGCCGGCCGCGATGGACACCGCGCCGGTACGCGAGCCCAGCGGCCCGTCCGGCAATGGAACGAACCTGCGCATGCTGCACGCCCGTGCCATCGAGGTGGCGCGCGCGCAGGGCGTGGCCGATTTCGAACCGGCCTTCCTGAAGCTTGCCCATGCCGGCGATGCCAATGCCACGATCGAGATCACCGGTGAATCCGGCGGCACCCTGGGGCCGCTCGGCGCGGTCGGCCTGGATGCGGCCAGCGGACGGCTGCTGAGCAGCCAGCTGCCCGGCCAGCGCGACGCCAACCACGCCACCCTGAGTGCGGCCTACGCGCTGCATTTCGGCGAGTTCGGCAATGGCGTGGTGGTCTGGCTGTACTTCCTGCTCGGCCTGGGCGGCGCCTTCCTGTTCTATTCCGGCAACCTGCTGTGGATCGAATCGCGGCGCAAGCGGCGCCAGGTGGAACAGGGGCGCGCGCAGATCAACATGGCCCGGGCCACGGTGGGCGTGTGCATCGGGCTGTGCGTTGCGGTTTCGGCGAGCTTCGTGGGCGCGCAGATCCTGGAGCAGGTCGCGCCGCAGGCAGTCGATCACGGCATCCGCTGGATCTGTTTCGCCACCTGGGCCGCATGTGCGCTGTGGGCGGCACTGCGTCGCCCCGACCAAGCCGCCCGTGAGCTGCTCTGGGCGGCCGCCATCAGCACCACACTGGTGGCGGTGGTACACGGGGCGCTGACCGGCTACTGGCCGTGGGCGAGCGCCGCACGCGGCTACTGGCCGCTGTTCTGGGTGGACGCGGTGGCACTGGCACTGGCCTTCGGATTTGCCACGCTGGCCCGTGCGAGCCTGCGCCGCGCGCGGCATGGCGACCCGAACAGCGTGTGGAGTGCACCGCGCTGATCACCCTGGACGCCTGCTGCGGCAGGCTTTCAGAATTCTTCAGGCGCATTTCCAGCACTTCAGACCCGGCCATGGCGGCCGAGCCGCACTACCCGCTTCCGATGAGCTACCGGGAATGGCCCTGGAACGGCGCGACCATTGCCTTGAGCAGAGTGCCCTGCGCGTCATCGCCGGTCAGCTCCCACATGAAGACGCCGCGCAGGCCGCTGTCCCTGGCGAAGCTCGCGCGCAGGCCGATCGAGGTGGGATCCTCGAAGCTGACGAAGACCTTTTCGGTGGCGTTGTACAGCCACGGGGTCTGCGCGACCGGGTGCCAGTGCCGCTCCCAGCCGGGCTGGCCGAGCATGCCGGCCTGGATCTGCCGCCAGTCACCGGCCGGGTGCGGCGCGCTGTAACGCTGGTAGAGGCCGTGGTTGGCATCGCCCTCCAGCGTGAAGCCACGGCCGTAGAACGGCACACCGAGCACCAGCTTCTCTTTCGGCACTCCCTGCTGCTCGTAGTACGCCACCGCCCCGGCCACGCTGTTCCAGCGCTTGAGTTCCGGCGCCAGCGGATCCTCCGGCACCGCGTGCAGCGGCGCGTTGAAGGTGGACACCGCCGAGAAGCCGGTGCCCATGTCGTAGCTCATCAGGTTGATGAAATCGAGCGTGCGGCCAAGTTCCTTGAGCTCATAGCTGCGCGCCGGATCATACGGACCATCGGTCTGCACCCGACCAGCAGGCAATGCCGCGGTGACCAGCCGATGCTGGCCGTCGGCCTTGTCCAGCGCATCGAGCTGGCGCCGGAACTCCTGCACCAGCAGGGTCATGTTGCGACGATCTTCCGGGCGGTCGGTGATATCGGTCGGCCCGCCATACACGGGGAATTCCCAATCAATATCCACGCCGTCGAAGCTGCCGCGGTGGCGCTCGAAGAACATCGCCACGCAGGAGGCCACGAAGCGCTGCCGGCTTTCCGCGGTCAGCGCCGCATCGGAGAAGCCCCCGGCGTTCCAGCCACCGATCGAGATCAGCGTATGCAGCGTCGGATGCGCGCGCTTGAGCGTGGCCAGTGCCTTGAAGTGCGCATCGGCCTGCGGCGCGACGACGCACTGACCCTGGTCGATGGTGGCGAACGCGTAGAACAGATGGGTCAGCGTCTCGGCCGGAATGTTTTCCACCGGATATCGGTCGGCGGAGCCGCCGGGGTAATAGGCGCCGATGACCGTGGGCAACGGCTCGGCGGCGGAGGCCGCCTGCGGCATCACGCTGGCGATCAGGACGGCAAGAACAGCGACGGCAGGACGGAACATGGGATCTCCCCGGTCGAAGGCGAGGCCACGTTAGCAGTGCAGCGCACCCTGTGCGTGCCATCGGTGACGATGTCCTGCGAATCCGTCCGGCGGACAGTCCATGCGGTCTTCCGGGCCGCCTCGTGACGTCATGCAACCTGCTGCAGCGTGACTGTTCGTGTCATACGGGTCGCATCGGGAACAAAAAAAGCGGGCCGAAGCCCGCTTTTTTTGTGTCTGCGAAAGCGTGAGGACCAGCGGTCCTCACCTGCCGCGAGATCGGCGTGGGCCGATTACTCGGCGGTGACGCCCTCGCCTTCTTCGACGGCCTTCATCGACAGGCGGATACGGCCCTGCTTGTCGACTTCCAGGACCTTGACCTTGACCACATCGCCTTCCTTCAGCACATCGCCGACCTTCTCCACGCGGTCGCTGGAGATCTGCGACACGTGGACCAGGCCGTCCTTGCCCGGCAGGATCGTAACGAACGCACCGAAGTCCATGATCTTGGCGACCTTGCCTTCGTAGATGCGGCCCGGCTCGACGTCCGAGGTGATCTGCTCGATGCGGGCCTTGGCAGCCTGCGCAGCGATGGCGTTGACCGACGCGATGACGATGGTGCCGTCATCCTGGATGTCGATCTGGGTGCCGGTTTCCTTGGTGATGGCCTGGATGGTGGAACCACCCTTGCCGATCACTTCGCGGATCTTGTCCGGGTGGATCTTGATGGTCAGCAGGCGCGGCGCGTAGTCCGACAGCTCTTCGCGCGGGGCGGTCAGGCCGTGGGCCATTTCACCCAGGATGTGCAGACGGCCAGCCTTGGCCTGCTGCAGTGCCTGCTTCATGATCTCTTCGGTGATGCCTTCGATCTTGATGTCCATCTGCAGGGCGGAGATGCCCTCGGCAGTACCGGCCACCTTGAAGTCCATGTCGCCCAGGTGATCTTCGTCACCCAGGATGTCGGACAGGACGACGAAGCGCTCGCCTTCCTTGACCAGACCCATGGCGATACCGGCCACCGGCGACTTGACCGGCACGCCGGCGTCCATCAGGGCCAGCGAGGAACCGCAGACCGAGGCCATCGACGAGGAGCCGTTGGATTCGGTGATTTCCGAGACCACGCGGATGGTGTACGGGAAGGCTTCCAGCGACGGCATCACTGCCAGCACGCCGCGCTTGGCGAGGCGGCCGTGGCCGATTTCGCGACGCTTCGGGCCCATCATGCGGCCGGTCTCACCCACCGAGTAGGGGGGGAAGTTGTAATGGAAGAGGAAGTTTTCCTTGTACTCACCGGCGACGGCATCGATGACCTGGCCATCACGGGCGGTGCCCAGGGTGATGGTCACGATCGCCTGCGTCTCACCGCGGGTGAACAGCGAGGAGCCGTGGGTACGCGGCAGGATGCCGGTCTTCACGGAGATCGGGCGGACGGTGTCCAGCGCACGGCCGTCGATGCGGACCTTGGTGTCGAGCACCGAGTTGCGCATGGTGCTGTATTCCAGCTCGCCGAATTCCTTCGACAGCTCGGCCGGGTTCCAGCCTTCGGCGGCGACACGGCCAGCCAGCGACTCGACCACGTCCTTCTTGATCGCCGAGATGGCGTCACGGCGCTGCAGCTTGTCGCGCACCTGGAAGGCTTCGCCCAGGCGCGGGCCGATGGCTTCCTGCAGGGCGCTGATCAGCACGTCGTTCTTGGCCGGGGCTTCCCAGGTCGACGGCTTGGTGCCGGCTTCCACGGTCAGCTCGTTGATCGCGTTGATGACCTTCTGCATTTCGCGGTGACCGAAGGTCACGGCGCCCAGCATCACGTCTTCGGACAGCAGCGCGGCTTCGGATTCCACCATCAGCACGGCGTTGGCGGTACCGGCGACAACCAGTTCCAGCTCCGAATCCTTCAGCTCGGTCACGGTCGGGTTGAGGATGTACTCACCGTTCTTGTAACCGACCTTGGCGGCGGCGATCGGACCCTTGAACGGGGTACCGGCCAGCGACAGCGCAGCCGAGGCACCGATCAGGGCAGCGATGTCACCATCGATGTCCGGGTTCAGCGACATCACGGTAGCGATGATCTGGACTTCGTTCTTGTAGTCTTCCGGGAACAGCGGACGGATCGGGCGATCGATCAGGCGCGAAATCAGCGTCTCTTTTTCGGTCGCGCGGCCTTCGCGCTTGAAGAAACCGCCCGGGATACGGCCACCTGCGTAGAACTTCTCCTGATAGTCGCAGGTCAGGGGGAAGAAATCCTGGCCCTCACGCGCGCTCTTGGCGGCAACGGCGGAGACCAGCAGCACGGTGTCGTCGAACTTGACGATGACGGCACCGCCGGCCTGACGGGCGATTTCGCCGGTTTCAAGCGTGACGGTGTGCTTGCCGTACTGGAAGGTTTTGGTGATTTTTGCCACGGGGGTTTCCTTGGATGATGCTTTCTTCAATGGACCGCGGGCGACCCTTGCCGCCGACGGGTGACCGGTTGTCCGGCCCATACGTTTGATGCGGTACTGCCAAAACAAAACCGCGGCGCATTCCTGCGCCGCGGTGGGGGTTCGTGCTTAGCGACGCAGGCCGAGCTTTTCGATCAGGGCCTTGTAACGCGGAGCGTCTTTCTTCTTCAGGTAGTCGAGCAGGCTGCGGCGACGGTTGACCATCTGCAGCAGACCACGACGGCTGTGGTGATCCTTCTTGTGGGTCTTGAAGTGGCCGGTCAGCAGTTCGATGCGGGCGGTCAGCAGAGCGACCTGGACTTCCGGGGAGCCGGTGTCAGCCGCGCTGCGCTTGTTGTCTTCAATGACCTTCTGGGTGTCGATCGACATATCTTTTTTCTCTTGGATGCGTGGCCCGCAGAAACGTCCCATTGACGTACCGCGCGACTCGCCGTGAACGAAAGGATGAACCCGCAGAACGCGGGAAGCCTGAAAAGGCCGCGGAATTGTAACGTCCGTGGCCCTCCGGAACAAGGACCGGGCGGGTCCCGGGCCGGGTCGGTCAGAGGTTGAACAGGCGCTGCGGCGCCAGCAGACCGGTCTCGTCGACCTGGCCCAGGCCCTGGATCGCCTCGCCCGGGCCGAAGACGACCACCCCACCCTGCGGCCAGCCGGCGTCGCGGATGCGCTGACCCACGCGGAAGCGGGGGGTCTGCTCGTCGTCCAGCGTGACCCGGGGGTAATGGGCCAGACCTGCGTCGAGCGGCAGCAACAGGGCCTCCATGCCGGCCTCATCGCCCTGCTCGGCCAGGGCCCGCAGGGTCTCCAGGGTGACCATCGGGGCGTCGCGGAAGGGGTCCACCCACAGCCGGCGCAGGCCGGCGATATGCGCACCGCAGCCCAGGGTCTCGCCGAGATCCCGGGCCAGGCTGCGGATGTAGGTGCCTGAACCGCAGGTCACCCGCAGGGACAGACGCGTCGGCTGCTGGTCCAGCACCTCCAGGGCGTGCACCTCGACATCGCGCTCGGGTGCCTCGATCGCCTCGCCGCGACGGGCCTTCATGTACAGCGGCTCACCGCCCTGCTTGAGCGCGGAATAGATCGGGGCGCGCTGGCGGATGCGACCGCGCAGCGGGGCCAGCGCCGCCTCCAGCTCCACTGCGCTGATGGCCGGGACCGGGCGCTCGCGCAGCACGGTGCCATCGGCGTCATCGGTATCGGTGGTCTGGCCCAGCACCACCTCGGCGTCGTACGCCTTGGCCGAGCCGAGCAGCAGGCCGGCGATCTTGGTGGCTTCACCGAAGCACAGCGGCAGCAGGCCGGTGGCCAGCGGATCCAGGCTGCCGGTGTGGCCGCCCTTCTCTGCCCGGTACAGGCGACGTGCCACCTGCAGGGCCGCGTTGGAGCTCATGCCGGTGGGCTTGTCGAGCAGCAGGATGCCATCCAGGCGGCGGAACGAAATTCGAGGTGCCATGCATTCAATTCAAAAACGGCGCCGTGTGGCGCTGCCGGTCAATCCGGCCTCCGGCGGAGCGGTCGCGCTGCGACAGGCCCCGCCCCATAAGACAACAGCCCTTTCGGGCTGTTGGTCCATCAGACTTTCTTTTCGCCTTCGTCGGTGTCGTCTTCGACACCTTCATCGCCTTCATCACCCTGCCGGCTCTTCTCTGCCGCCAGCGTATCGGGCAGGTCGCGCAGGATGTTGTCGATGCGCTCACCGCGGTCCACCGAATCATCGTAGTGGAAGTGCAGCTCCGGCACGTGGCGCAGCTTCATCGCACGCGCCAGCTCCATGCGCAATTCCCAGGCCAGTTCCTTCAGGCCCTTCATCGCTTCCACCGAACGTTCGGGCATCAGTGCCGTGACGAAAATCTTGGCATGCGCCATGTCACGGGTGATTTCCACGTCCGAGACGCTCACCGAAGGCAGGCCGTGTACACGCACGGCGTTGTGCACGAGCGTCCCCAGTTCGCGGCGGATCTGGGCGGAAACACGGTCGGTTCGATGGAAGGTCTTTGGCACGGTAGGCGGACTCGTCTTGAAGGGTAATGCGTAAGCGAAAAAGCCGGACCGCGTGATGCGGCCCGGCCTGGAACATTACAGGGTGCGCGGCACTTCGATACGCTCGAAGCACTCGATCTGGTCACCCGGCTTGACGTCGTTGTAAGCCTTCACGCCGATACCGCATTCGGTACCGTTGCGGACTTCCTCGACGTTCTCCTTGAAGCGACGCAGCGATTCCAGCTCGCCTTCGAAGACCACGACGCTGTCGCGCAGGACGCGGATCGGCTTGCTGCGCTTCACCGTACCTTCGATGATCATGCAGCCTGCGACCGCACCGAACTTCGAGCTGCGGAACACATCGCGGACCTGGGCGATACCGATGATCTCTTCGCGGATTTCCACGCCGAGCAGACCGGATGCCACCTGCTTCACCTGATCGATCACGTCATAGATGATCGAGAAGTAACGCAGGTCCACGCCGTTGGACTCGATGATGCGACGCGCGGAGGCGTCGGCACGCACGTTGAAGCCGATCACGGTGGCCTTGGAGGCAACCGCCGAGTTGGCGTCCGACTCGGTGATGCCGCCCACGCCGGAGTGGATCACGTTGATGCGGATGTCATCGTTGGACAGCGCGACCAGTGCCTGGCTCAGCGCCTGCACCGAACCCTGCACGTCGGCCTTGATCACCAGGTTCAGCACCTGCTGGCCATCGCCCTTGCCCAGGGTCGCCATGATGTCTTCCATGCGGCTGCCGGCAGACTGCACCAGGCGCGATTCACGGCGCTTGGTTTCGCGCTGCTGCGCGACGTCCTTGGCCAGACGCTCGTCTTCAACCACGACGAAGTCATCGCCGGCATCCGGCACGCCGGACAGACCCAGCACCTGCACCGGAATCGACGGACCCGCCTGGTCAGGCTGTGCGCCGGTTTCGTCGAACAGGGCGCGCACGCGGCCGTACTGGATACCGCAGACCAGGTAATCGCCCTTCTTCAGCGAACCCTGCTGCACCAGCACGGTGGCGATCGGGCCGCGACCCTTGTCCAGCGAGGACTCGATGACCACGCCGGTGGCGCGACCGTCGGCCACGGCCTTCAGTTCCAGCAGTTCGGCCTGGATCGAGATCGCATCCAGCAGGTCGTCGATGCCCAGGCCAGCCTTGGCCGAGATTTCGACCATCTGGGTGTCGCCACCGAAGTCTTCGGACACGACCTGCTCAGTGAGCAGCTCGTTCTTGACGCGCATCGGATCGGCGCCGGACTTGTCGATCTTGTTGATCGCCACGATCAGCGGCACACCCGCCGAACGGGCGTGCTGGATGGCTTCCTTGGTCTGCGGCATGACGCCGTCGTCGGCAGCCACCACCAGCACCACGATGTCGGTCAGCTTGGCACCGCGGGCACGCATGGACGTAAACGCCGCGTGGCCCGGGGTATCCAGGAAGCTGATCACGCCCTTCGGCGTTTCAACGTGGTACGCACCGATGTGCTGGGTGATGCCACCGGCTTCGCCCGTGGCGACCTTGGTGCGGCGGATGTAATCCAGCAGCGAGGTCTTGCCGTGATCGACGTGGCCCATGATGGTGACGACCGGCGGACGTGCCACCGGCTCGCCCTGGTTGCCACCGGCCAGCGCCAGCAGCGCGTCTTCGGCGTCGTTGGTGTTGGCACGGATCACGTTGTGGCCGAGTTCTTCGGTCACCAGCGCGGCAGTATCGTGGTCGATGGTCTGGGTGATGGTCGCCATGACGCCCATCTTGAACAGCGCCTTGACCACATCGCCGCCCTTGACGGCCAGCTTCTGGGCCAGATCGGCGACGGTGATGGTGTCGCCGATGGTCACGTCACGCACGATCGGAGCGACCGGACGTTCGAAGCCATGGGCACCACCGCCGCTGCGCGACTGGTTGCTGTCACGGCGGCTGCCGTGCTGCACGCGCCCGGTCGGACGACCGCGCGAGTTGCTGTTGTTGCCGCGGCGGGCACGATCGGCGGCCGACAGATGCAGCTGACCGGCGAAGCGGTTGCCACCATCGTCGTCGCGCTTGGCGCCCGGACGGTTGTTGTTGTTGTTCGAGTTGCGATCGTCCGAACGCGGTGCCGGACGGGCAGTCGACGGTGCAGCCGGACGCGCATTGCGGGCCGGTGCATCGGCAGCAGCAGACTTGGCCGCAACCGGGGCCGGAGCCGGCGGTGCGTTCTTGGCCGCTTCGGCAGCGGCTTCGGCCGCCTTGCGCTCGGCTTCGGCACGTTCCTTGGCGTCGATTTCTTCCTGACGCTTGCGGGCGATTTCTTCATCGCGCGCACGGTCCTTCTCGGCCAGTGCGCGCTGCTCGTCCAGATTGCGCTGGCGGGATTCCTCCAGCTTGCGCAGGATGTCGGCGCGCTCCTCATCCGCGGTCATCGGCTTGCCGCTGGCGTCCTTCATGTAGGTACGCTTCTGGCGCACTTCCACGTTGACGGTGGTCTTGCTGCGGCCGGCGCTGACGGTCACTTCCTGCAACTTGCGACGGTTCAGGGTGATCTTCTTGGCGGCTTCGTCGGTGCTCTCGACGGGCTGCTCGGTCTTGCCGTGCGAGCGACGAAGGAAGCCCAGGAGCTTCACCTTCTCGGTACTGGTCACGACCTGGTCGGGACCGCTGAACTTCATGCCGGCTTCGGCAAGTTGTACGAGCAGTTTATCGACCGGGGTATTGACCAGTTCGGCAAGCTTGCGGATGGTGGTTTGCTGCGACATTCGGATCCTATGATCTGGTTGGCGCTCCCTCGAAACGTGCGAAGGCAGCGCGGAGTCTAAGCCCTGAGCGGGTCAGGGCACTGTTCATCGCTGGCTCATTCGCCGCGCTCCAGGCGGGCGATCTCCTCGGCTCGGGCGGCAAGGATCAGGGCGGCGGCGCGCTCCTGGTCCATGTCCTCGATGCCGAACTCGAGGATCTCGTCGGCGGCCAGGTCCGACAGGTCCTCACTGGTACGCACGCCATGACCGGCCAGGGCGTAGGCGGTCGCCTCGTCCATGCCTTCCAGGGCGAGCAGGTCTTCCGACGGCGAGCCGTCTTCCAGACCTTCTTCCACCGCCAGCGCTTCGTTGAGCAGCGCATCGCGGGCACGGGCACGCAGCTCTTCGACGATGTCTTCGTCGAAGCCTTCCACGGCCAGCAGTTCGCCGACCGGGACGTAGGCGATTTCTTCCACGGTGTTGAAGCCTTCGGTCACCAGGATGGCGGCGATTTCTTCATCCACTTCCAGCTTGTCCATGAACAGCTGGCGGGCAACGGTCTGCTCTGCCTCGGACTTGGCGGTCACCTGGTCCTGGGTCATTACATTGAGCTGCCAACCGGTCAGGCGGCTGGCAAGACGGACGTTCTGACCGCCCTTGCCGATCGCCTGGGCCAGGCGCTCTTCCGCCACGGCCAGGTCCATCGAGTGCTTTTCTTCATCGACGATGATCGACTGCACTTCCGCCGGCGCCATCGCATTGATGACGAAGTTGGCGGGGTTCTCGTTCCACAGCACGATGTCCACGCGCTCGCCATTGAGCTCGTTGGACACGGCCTGCACGCGCGAACCGCGCATGCCGATGCAGGCACCGATCGGATCGGTACGCGAATCGTGGGCCAGCACGGCGATCTTGGCGCGGTCGCCCGGATCACGTGCACAGGCCTTGATCTCGACCAGGCCCTGGCCGACTTCCGGCACTTCGAGCTTGAACAGTTCGATCATGAATTCCGGGGCGGCGCGGCTGATGAACAGCTGCGGGCCACGCGGTTCCGAACGGACTTCGGCCAGGTAACCGCGCACGCGGTCGCCAGCGCGCAGTACGTCGCGCGGAATGCCCTTGTCCTTCGGGATGAAGGCCTCGGCGTTGCCGCCCAGGTCCACATAGATGTTGCCGCGCTCGGCGCGCTTGACCACACCGGTGACCAGTTCGCCGACGCGATCCTTCCACGCATCGACCACCTGCTGACGCTCGGCCTCGCGCACGCGCTGGACGATCACCTGCTTGGCGGCCTGTGCGGCGATACGGCCGAAGTCCGGGTTTTCAATCTGCTCTTCGATGAAATCGCCGACTTCCACGCCGTCGGCTTCATCGATGGCGTCCATCAGACGGATCTGGCGGTCCGGAGACTCCATGACCACGTCATCGGCCACCACTTCCCAGCGGCGGAAGGTTTCGTAGTTGCCGTCCTTGTGGTCGATCGACACACGGGCCAGCACTTCTTCTTCCGGGTAACGCTTTTTGGCAGCCGAAGCCAACGCGGCCTCGATGGCATCGAAGATGACTTCGCGCGGGACGCCTTTTTCGTTGGCGACCGCATCCACTACCAGCAAAAGTTCCTTGCTCATTGGCTCACTCCGCGCGCGGCTTTTTGGCCGCCGGCTCGTTGGATGGTTTCTTGTTCGCCTTGCCACCCTGTTTGGGTGCCGGGCCAGTCGGTTTGGTCGGAGCCAGGCCGAGGGCGGCCCAGTCCGGCATGATGCGTGCCTTGTCGATGTTCTCGATGTCGGCGGTGAACGGAGCATTGTCGACCTTGAAGGTCACCGTGCCCTGTTCGATATCCACGGCGAGGATCTCGCCCTGCAGACGGCGACGGCCGTCCTGCGGCAGGCTCAGCGTCACCTTGGCGGATTCGCCGATGGCGCGCTCGAACTGCGCGCCGGTGAACAGCGGGCGATCCACGCCCGGCGAAGACACTTCCAGCGTGTAGTTCGCCGTGATCGGGTCTTCGACGTCCAGCTGGGCGGACACTTCGCGGCTGACGCGCTCGCAGTCGTCGATGTTGACGATGCGCTCGGGTTGTTCGGCCAGCGGCACGTCGATGTACAGGCGCAGCGTTGCGCCGCCCGGTGCGGTCAGATACTCCACGCCCAGCAGCTCGAGACCCAGCGACTGAACGGTGGGGGCGAGCAGATTCGCGATTTCGGTTGCCTTGTCGCTCACAGTCGGCCTTGATTCGTTGAAAAGAAATACGGTCTGGTCCATTGCATGGACCACCTTCCGGAAACAACAAAGGGCCCGTTGGGCCCCTGTCCGGTACAACTCCGGTCATGCTGGATTCCGGTGCAGATGCGCACGTGGTGCGCGTCTGCGAGCCCAGCGTTCCGGGGGTCACGGCGGCCTGGGTACAGGTTGCCGTTCCTGGAAGCCGGTTGCGGGGCCTGTTCATATCCGTTGAGGGGATATGAGTAGACAGTCCGCTAAGCCACTGATGATAGCCGTTGCACCGCGCTGGTGCAATGGTTGGGGTGGCTACTGGTGCCTCTATTCGGAAAGCTGAACAGCGGAGGCGGGCTGTTTAGGCTTTCGTCGAGGGCATCGGTGCAGGCAGGTCCGCGGGAAGCGCCGTGAACCCCGCTCCGCGGTCCGGCCCAGCCGCTGGCGGCTGTGCGTTCGAGCGCATGCGAGGCAGTGCCTCGCAAGCAATGCGCTCTCACCCTTGGGGGCTCATGGGCGACATCCATGTCGCCCCAATGGTCCCGCCAACCTGCCCCAACCGCCGCCTGCACACATGGCAGGTCAGTCATCGAGGTCAGGTGCAAAGGCACAGCAAAAGCTGGGCGATGCCATAACGAAAAAAGCGACCTCGTTGCCGAGATCGCCTTTTCGTCTACTGCATCTGCACTGCAGATTTTCTGTGGTAGCGGGGGCAGGATTTGAACCTGCGACCTTCGGGTTATGAGCCCGACGAGCTGCCAGACTGCTCCACCCCGCAGCAGAAGCGGAATTGTAAGGGAGTTTGAGTTCCCGTGCAACCCCTTTGAAACATTTGCTGTGCGACAGCCATTGGCCAACGCCAACGCCAACGCCAACGCCAAACAACCAGCGCGAGCCGAACCCTGGAACGAAAAAAGCGACACCGTTTCCGGTATCGCTTGATTCGTCCACTGCCTCCGGCTTGCACCGGAGCTATATGGTAGCGGGGGCAGGATTTGAACCTGCGACCTTCGGGTTATGAGCCCGACGAGCTGCCAGACTGCTCCACCCCGCAGCAGAAGCGGATGAGTGCGGAAGACCCGGGGGACTTCCTAGCAACGATGTTCTGGCGAAACCGCTGCATCAACAACTCAGGAGATGAATATTACACGAGTTGCGCACGTTTGTATCGTTTTTTACGAAATATGTGCAAATGCCTGCTGGCACCACACCATGATCGGGTTCCACGCCACGCCGAGCGCCAGCAGCGCCAGCGCATTCACGCCCAGCACCACGCCCAGCACGCGGTCGTTGTTGGCCGGCAGCGGCTCGCCCACCGGCTCATCGAAGTACATGACCTTGATGACGCGCAGGTAGTAGAAGCAGCCGATCACGGCGCAGATCACACCGACCATGGCCAGCCACAGCATGTCGCCCTGGATCGCCGCGCCGAGCACGGCCAGCTTGGTCCAGAAGCCCAGGAACGGCGGAATGCCTGCCAGCGACGCCATGATGCACAGCACCAGGCCGGCCATCCACGGGTTGCGGGCATTGAGGCCCTTGAAGTCTTCGATCTTCTCGGCTTCAAAGCCATTGCGCGACAACGCGATGATCGCGCCGAACGCCGCGGTGGACATGATCGCGTAGCTCAGGGCGTAGAACAGCGCCGCCGAGTAGCCCCGCTCGCCACCCCCGGCCATGCCCATCAGCAGGAAGCCGATGTGCGAGACGGTCGAGAAGGCCAGCATGCGCTTGAGGTTGGTCTGCGCGATCGCCATCAGGTTGCCGATGACCAGCGACAGTGCGGCCAGGCCACCGATCAGGTACTTCCACTCGTCGGCCAGCGGACCCACGCCCATTTCCAGCAGGCGGTAGGCCATGCCGAACGCAGCCAGCTTCGGGGCCGAGCTGATGAACAGCGCGACCGGTGCCGGAGCACCCTGGTACACGTCGGGCAGCCACATGTGGAACGGGGCCGCACCGAGCTTGAAGGCCACGCCGGCGATCATGAACACCGCGCCGGTCAGCAGCAGCATCTTCTCTTCGGTGTGCGGGATGGCCGCATTGATGGCGTCCAGGTGCAGCGAGCCGGTGGCGCCGTAGATCAGCGACATGCCGTACAGCAGCAGGCCCGAGGCCAGCGAACCCAGCACGATGTACTTCATCGCCGCTTCCGAGGCCAAGCCGTTCTCACGGTTGCTGGCGACCAGTGCGTAGGAGCACAGGGCCAGCAGTTCCAGGCCCAGGTAGACCATCAGCAGGCTGCCGGCCGAGACCAGGATCATCATGCCCGCGGTGGCGAACAGGATCAGCACCGGAATCTCACCCTGGTAGAGCTTGCGCTCGCGCAGGTAGCTCCAGCCGTAGATCAGGGTCAGCCCGCTGCACAGCACGATCACGGTCTTCATCACGTCGGCCGCGTTGTCGCGGACGAACATGCCGTGGAAGACCTCGCCCTGCCCGCCCACTCCGGTGGCGAGCATGAAGAACACGACCGCCAGCGCAGCGATCGAGAACAGGTGGGTCCAGATCTTGTTCTTCTCACTGATGAAAAGATCAAGCATCAACAGGGCGAACGCACTGCCGACCAGCACCAGCTCGGGAGCGAGCGGCGGGAGGTCAGCGGCGGTCAGTGGCAACAGCGGCGAGGTGGTCATCATCAAATCCTGGAATCAATACTCTCGACGGCCCGATTACAGCAGCTTGCTGGATGCGATCTGCATCGCCAGCTTCGCGATCGAGGGCTCCATCAGGTCGGTCAGCGGCTTGGGGTACAGACCCAGGGCAAGGGTGCCCACGGCGAATACACCCAACACCAGCCACTCGCGACCGTTGATGTCCTTCAGTTCGGCGACATGGGCATTGGCCACTTCACCGAAGAACACGCGCTTGTACAGCCACAGCGTATACGCCGCGGTGATCACCAGGGTGCTCGCCGCGCCGAGTGCCAGCCACGGATTGCGCTGGAAGCTGGCCATGATGATCATGAACTCACCGACGAAACCGCTGGTACCCGGCAGGCCGGCATTGGCCATGAAGAACAGCATGGCGAAGGTGGCGAACCAGGGCATCACGTTCACCACGCCGCCGTAATCGGCGATGCGGCGGCTGTGCATGCGGTCGTAGAGCACGCCGACGCAGGAGAACATCGCACCGGACACGAAGCCGTGCGAGACCATCTGCACCATCGCACCCTGCAGGCCCAGGCGGGCCGCATCCGGGTTGCCGGCGTCACGCACCAGCCACATGGCGATGAAGGTACCCAGGGTCACGAAGCCCATGTGCGCGATCGACGAATAGGCGATCAGCTTCTTCATGTCGTCCTGCACCAGGGCGACCAGGCCGACGTAGATCACTGCCACCAGCGACAGCGCGATCACCAGCCAGGCCCACTCGTGCGAGGCGTCCGGCACGATCGGCAGGTTGAAGCGCAGGAAGCCGTAGCCACCGATCTTCAGGGCGATCGCCGCCAGGATCACCGAACCGGCGGTCGGCGCTTCCACGTGGGCGTCCGGCAGCCAGGTGTGGACCGGGAACATCGGCACCTTGACCGCGAAGGCGATCAGGAAGGCGAAGAAGATCCAGGTCTGTTCCTTGCCCGACAGCTGCAGCTGGTACAGGTCGGCCAGCTGGAAGCTGCCGCCCTTCAGGTACAGGTAGATCAGCGCCACCAGCATCAGCACCGAGCCGAGGAAGGTGTAGAGGAAGAACTTCAGCGCGGCGTAGATGCGGCGCGGGCCGCCCCAGACACCGATGATCAGGAACATCGGGATCAACATCGCTTCGAAGAACACGTAGAACAGCATCGCGTCCGTCGCCGAGAAGATACCGACGGTGACGCCTTCCAGGATCAGGAAGGCGGCCACGTACTGGTTCACGCGCTTGTCGATCGCGCTCCAGGCACCGATCAGGGCCAGCACCGAGACCAGGGTGGTCAGCAGGATCAGCGCGATCGCGATGCCGTCGACGCCGAGGTTGTAACCGATGTCGTAGGCGGGGATCCAGGCGCGGGTCTCGACGAACTGCAGCGCGTCGATTCCCGTGTCATAGCCGCTGAGCAGCGACAGGCTGGCCACGAAGGTCAGCACCGCGACGCCCAGGGACGCCCACCGGGCGGTTTGGGCATCCCGGATGGCAAGGATCAATGCACCGCCGATGATCGGCAGCCAGATGAGAACACTAAGTAGGGGCCAGTTCGACACGTCTTCTTATTCCGTACAGGTCATCAACGCAGGTAATGCATCAGGACGCCCAGAAGGGCAATCAGGCCGATGATCATCGCGAAGGCGTAGTGATAGAGGAAACCGGATTGGGTGCGACGCAGCAGGTTGGCCGCCAGATCGATCAGGCGCGCCGAACCGTTGACCACCACACCATCGACCACATTCGTGTCGATCGCGCGCGAAACCTTGCCGAGCTTGATACCGCCGCCGGCGAAACCGCCGATCCAGAGCTTGTCGAAGCCGTACTTGTTCTCCAGCACCGACACGATCGGCGCGAAGGTCTTGCGGGCCTTGCCGGCCAGTTCCGGCTTCCACAGGTAGAACAGCGCTGCCAGCAGGAAGCCCACCACCGTCAGGATGAAGGCCGGGGCCATCATGCCGTGGATCGCGAAGGCAACCGGGCCGTGGAACTCTTCGGCCAGCGCACCGATGGTGTCACGCGCCGGGACGTAGAAGTCGACGATGCCGGTGAAGAACGAATGCGCCTGGCCCGGAATGGCGGTCTCGGCGTGGTGGCCGGCCCAGTCGGTGCCGTACAGCATCGGACCAATGCTGAAGAAACCGATGACCATCGAGGGGATCGCCAGCAGGATCAGCGGCAGCGTCACCACCCACGGGGTTTCGTGCGGCTCATGCGCGCCATGGCCGTGGCCATGGTCGTCATGATGCGCGTCACCGTGGTGCGCGTCGGCAGCATGCCCGTCAGCGGCGTGGTGATCGTCGTGGCCATGATCATCATGCGCGTCGCGGAAGCGTTCCTTGCCATGGAAGGTCAGGAACAGCAGACGGAAGCTGTAGAAGCTGGTCACGACCACGCCACCCAGCACCGCCCAGTACCCGTAGGTCGCCACCCAGCTCGAGGAGACATGCGCGTGGTGCTGCGCGGCCTCGATGATGGTGTCCTTGGAGTAGAAGCCGGAGAAGAACGGGGTACCGACCAGGGCCAGCGTACCGATCCACATGGTGACGAAGGTGATCGGCATGTACTTGCGCAGGCCGCCCATCTTGCGCATGTCCTGCTCGTGGTGCATGGCGATGATCACCGAGCCCGCGCCGAGGAACAGCAGCGCCTTGAAGAAGGCGTGGGTCATCAGGTGGAACACGGCCGCCGAGTACGCGGACACGCCCAGGGCGACGGTCATGTAACCCAGCTGGGACAGCGTGGAGTACGCGACGACGCGCTTGATGTCGTTCTGCACGATGCCGATCAGGCCGGTGAAGAACGCGGTGGTGGCACCGATGAACAGCACGAAGTTCAGCGCGGTCTGCGACAGCTCGAACAGCGGCGACATGCGGGTGACCATGAAGATGCCCGCGGTGACCATGGTCGCCGCGTGGATCAGCGCCGAGATCGGGGTCGGGCCTTCCATCGAGTCCGGCAGCCAGACGTGCAGCGGCACCTGGGCCGACTTGCCCATCGCACCAATGAACAGGCAGATGCAGATCACGGTGGCGACCGACCAGATCACCGGCTCGCTCATCACCGGGATGGAGGTGCCGAACAGATCGATCGTGCCCGACCAGATCTGGATCACCGCATCCGGGTGGCCCAGCACCTGGGCATTGGCGAACACGGTGGCGTAATCGAGGGTGCCGAACACCCACAACACGCCGGCGATGCCGAGGATGAAGCCGAAGTCACCGACACGGTTGACCAGGAAGGCCTTCATGTTGGCGAAGATGGCGGTCGGGCGCTTGAACCAGAAGCCGATCAGCAGGTACGAGACGAGGCCCACCGCTTCCCAGCCGAAGAACAGCTGCAGGAAGTTGTTGCTCATCACCAGGGTGAGCATCGAGAAGGTGAACAGCGAGATGTAGCTGAAGAACCGCTGGTAGCCCGGGTCATCCTGCATGTAACCGATGGTGTACACGTGCACCAGGAAGGACACGAAGGTCACCACGACCATCATCATCGCGGTCAGCTTGTCGACCATGAAGCCGACGTGCGCCGAGTACTGGCCCACTTCGAAGAACGTATAGATGTTCTGGTTGAACGGCTGGGCACCGCCCCACAGCAGCATGTACAGCACGTAGCTGGACAGCACGCAGCTGACCGCCACGCCGAGGATGGTGACCGCCTGCGCGCCAGCGCGACCGACCTGACGACCGAACAGGCCGGCGATGATGCTGCCGAACAGCGGTGCGAGCACCACTGCGATCAACAGACTCTTGGAGAGAGTGATTTCCATCTACGGATCAGCCCTTCAGCGAATCGACTTCGCCGACATTGATGGTGCGGCGAGTACGGAACAGGGTTACCAGGATCGCGAGGCCGATGGCGGCCTCGGCCGCGGCCACGGTCAGGATGAAGAAGACGAACAGCTGTCCGGCCGTATCACCCATCTCACGCGAGAACCCGACGAAATTGATGTTGACCGACAGCAGCATCAACTCGATGGACATCAACAGCACGATGATGTTCTTGCGGTTGAGGAAGATGCCGGCGAGGCTGATGCAGAACAGCACCGCGCCCAGCGCCAGAATGTGGCCAAGGGTGATCATGGCTGCGCCTCCTCATTGCTGGACGGCTTGATGTTGGTGTGCACGACCGGCTTCTCCACGTCCATCTTGACGATGCGCAGACGGTCGCTGCCCTTGACCATGGTCTGCTCGGACGGGTTCTGGGTCTTCAGGCCGGTGCGGCGACGCAGGGTCAGCATCACGGCGGCGACCACGGCCACGGTCAGGATGACGGCGGCGAACTCGAACGGCAGCAGGTATTCGGTAAACAGGCTGCGGGCCAGCCAGGTGATGTTGGAGGTGTCAGCCGCCAGCGCGGCAGCGTTGTCGGCCGGGAACGGATTGACCGCCCTGCCCTTCACGCCGATCAGCACCAGCATCTGCACGAGCATCGTCACCGCCACCACCAGGCCGAGCGGCAGGTAACGCACCCAGCCCTCACGCAGGTTGGAGGGATCGATGTCCAGCATCATCACCACGAACAGGAACAGCACCATGACCGCGCCGACGTAGACCAGCACCAGCGCGACACCGAGGAACTCGGCCCCGACCAGGATCCAGATGCAGGCCACGGAGAAGAAGGTCAGGATCAGGCACAACACGGCATAGACCGGATTGCGCACGCTGATCACCGCCGCGGCGGAAATGCCCGCCACGATGGAGAAGACCCAGAAACTGATATTTACCCAATCCATCATTCGACCTCAGCGGAAAGCGGCATCGGCGGCGCGACGCTCGGCGATCTCGGCTTCAAGCCGATCACCGATGGCCAGCAGCTGCGGCTTGGTAACGATGTTCTCGCCACGGTTCTCGAAGTGGTACTCGAGAATGTGGGTCTCGACGATCGAGTCCACCGGGCAGCTTTCTTCACAGAAGCCGCAGAAGATGCACTTGAACAGATCGATGTCGTAACGGGTGGTACGGCGGGTGCCGTCCTCGCGCTTGGCCGAATCGATGGTGATCGCCAGCGCCGGGCACACCGCTTCGCACAATTTGCATGCGATGCAGCGTTCCTCGCCGTTGGGGTAGCGGCGAAGTGCATGCAGACCGCGGAAACGCGGCGACTGCGGGAACTTCTCCATCGGGTACATCATCGTGTACTTCGGCTTGAAGGCGTACTTCAGGGTCAGCCACAGACCACCGAGCAGCTCAAGGAGCAGCAGGCTTTTGAAGTAATGGGTAATTCGGTTCATCGCTTAGACGCCCTTCTGGATCACGCCGTAAAACACCATCAACGCCGTCACTGCAATCCAGAAGATGGTGAGCGGGATGAAGACCTTCCAGCCCAGACGCATGATCTGGTCGTAACGGAAGCGCGGGAAGCTGGCACGGAACCAGATGTAGGAGCTGGCGAAGAAGAAGACCTTCAGCAGCAGCCACGGCCAGCCGCCCTTCCAGATCCAGTCGATCCACGGCGAGATGTCTGCCGTGATCCAGCCCTGGAGCGGGCTCAGCCAACCACCGAGGAAGAAGATCGAGATCAGGAAGCTGATCAGGATCATGTTCGCGTATTCGGCCAGGAAGAACAGCGCGAACGCACCGCCGGAGTATTCGACCATGTGGCCGGCAACGATTTCCGATTCACCTTCCACGACGTCGAACGGCGCGCGGTTGGTTTCGGCGACGCCGGACACCCAGTACACGATGAACAGCGGGAACAGCGGCAGCAGGAACCAGTCGAACAGACCGGAGTTGCCCGCCTGCGCCATCACGATGCTGCTCAGGTTGAGGCTGCCCGAGGCGATCATCACGCCGACCAGGGCAAAGCCCATCGCGATTTCGTAGCTGATCATCTGCGCCGAGGCGCGCATGGCACCCAGGAACGCGTACTTCGAGTTGGAGGCCCAACCGGCCAGGATGATGCCGTACACGCCCAGCGAGGTCATCGCCAGCAGGTACAGCAGGCCGGCGTTGGCGTTGGACAGCACGATCTGCGCGTCGAAGGGAATCACCGACCAGGCCGCGAAGGCCGGGCCCAGCGTGATCAGCGGCGCCAGGATGAACATCGCCTTGTGCGAGCTGCTCGGCTGGATGATTTCCTTGAACAGCAGTTTGAAGACGTCGGCGAAGGCCTGGAAGATGCCCATGCCGACATACATCGGGCCATGGCGCACGTGCATCCAGCCGATCAGCTTGCGCTCCCAGACCACGTAGAAGGCCACCGAGATGATCACCGGCATGGCGATCACCAGGATCTTCAGGATGATCCAGAGCAGCGCGCCGATGTCGCCCAGTGACAGCAGCCACTGGTGCAGCGGGTCGACCGCGTTCAACAGCAATTCGTTCATGCAGCCACCACCGTTACGCGTGCGGCACCCAGCGGTGCGGTTGCACCGTGGCCCGATTCAATCCAGACCGACCCTGCGGCAACGCGGGCGTCGACCACCACCGGCAAGGTGGCACGGCCGGCATCGGTGCCGACCTTGGCCATCTGGCCTTCCACCAACTGCAGGCGGGCGGCGTCGTCGGCGTTGAGCACGATGCGCGGGGCGTTGTTGAGCGGATGCGACTGCAGCGCCTGGGCGCGACGGACCACCGCATCGGTGCGGTAGATCGCGGCGGTCGAGGTCACTTCCAGGCCCTCGCCCGCGACCGGCGTTGCCGCCGAGGACGAGACGTTGACGCTGGCCGGGGCCAGGCTGGCGCGCAGGCCGGCCAAGTCGGTGAACTCGAAACCGGCCAGCGACATCTCGCCGCCCAGTGCACGCAGCACGCGCCAGCCTTCACGCGCCTCGCCCGGCAGCTTGCCGCCGGCACGGGCCGACTGCTCGCGACCATCGAGGTTGGTCAGGGTGGCATCCACTTCCGGCAGTGCGCCGATCGGCAGGATCACGTCGGCGACGTCGCGGGTCGAGGCACAGGCGAACTGGCTGAACGCCACCACCTGGGCACCAGCCAGCGCCTTGCGGGCAGCAGCGGCGTCGGCGAAGTCCAGGCCCGGCTCGATGCCGTAGATGGCATAGGCCTTGCGCGGCTGGGCCAACATGGCGTTGACGTCCTTGCCGGCCGGCAGCACGCCGGCGCGGGTCAGGCCGACGGCATTGGCGCCCTGCGGGATGCGGCACAGCTTGGCACCGGTCGCGGCGGCGAAATCACGCGCAGCGGCGCGGATCGCGGCGGCCTGCGGGTGGTTTTCGGCGATGCCACCGACGATCAGCACGGCGTTGCTCGCGCCCTTCACGGCGTCACGCAGCTCGGCGTTGCCCAGTGCGTCGATGAAGGCCGACGGGGCGACGATCTGCTTGCTGGCCAGCTTGAAGGCGAAATCGAAGTCCACCGGATTGACGGCGTGGATCTTCGCGTTGCGCGTGGTCTGCGCCTTGCGCAGGCGGGCATGCAGCAGCGGCAGCTCGTGGCGGATGTTGCTGCCGAGCACGACGATGCTGTCCGCGCCTTCGATCTCAGCCAACGGCAGGCCGAAGACTTCGGCGGTGGCGGCGTCGGAGAAATCACGGTTGTTGATGCGGTGATCGATGTTCGTGGTGCCCAGGCCGGTCGCGAGACGGGCCAGCAGTGCGCCCTCCTCGTTCGAGGCCGACGGGTGCACCAGCACGCCGAGGTCGTCACCCTGGTGGGCGGCGAAGATGTCCTTGGCGGCGGCCAGGCCTTCGGCCCAGCTCACTTCCTTCCACTCGCCATTGACCTTGCGCAGCGGCTTGACCGCACGGTCTTCGCTGTACAGGCCCTGGTGCGAATAGCGGTCGCGGTCGGACAGCCAGCATTCGTTGACCGACTCGTTGTCGCGCGGCACCACGCGCAGCACTTCGCCGCGACGCACGTGAAGGAACAGGTTCGAGCCCATCGCGTCGTGGTAGCCCAGCGATTCGCGCGCGGTCAGTTCCCACGGGCGGGCGCGGAACTGGAACACCTTGTTGGTCAGCGCGCCGACCGGGCAGACGTCGACGACGTTGCCGGACAGCTCGGTGGTCAACGGCTTGCCGTCATAGGTACCGATCTGCAGGTTCTCACCGCGGTACATGCCGCCCAGTTCATAGGTACCGGCAACGTCGGCGGTGAAGCGGACGCAGCGGGTGCACTGGATGCAGCGGGTCATTTCGGTGGCGACCAGCGGACCGATGTCCTCGTCGGGCACCACGCGCTTGCGCTCGTTGAAGCGGCTGACCGAACGGCCATAGCCCAGCGACACGTCCTGCAGCTCGCACTCGCCGCCCTGATCGCAGATCGGGCAGTCCAGCGGATGGTTGATCAGCAGGAATTCCATCACTGAGCGCTGGAACTTCAGCGCCTTTTCACTGCGGGTGGCGACCTTCATGCCATCCATGACCGGCGTGGCGCAGGCCGGCGCCGGCTTGGGCGACTTTTCCACGTCGACCAGGCACATGCGGCAGTTGGCGGCGATCGGCAGCTTCTCGTGGTAGCAGAAGCGCGGGATCGGAATGCCGGCCTTGTCGGCGGCCTGGATGATCATCGAGCCCTTGGGCACGACCAGGGACTGGCCGTCGATTTCGACGGTCACATGATCCGGTGGCACGCTCGGGTTTACGGGTTGCGCGCTCATGCGGCGGCTGCCTCCACCTTCTTGCCGTCAACCATCGAATGACCGTTGACGATGTAGTACTCGAATTCGTCCCAGAACTGGCGCAGGAAGCCCTGGATGGGCCATGCCGCCGCTTCACCGAACGCGCAGATGGTGTGGCCTTCAATCTGGCCGGCCACCGTCTTCAACTGGTGCAGGTCTTCCATCGTGGCCTTGCCGGCGACGATGCGCTCCAGCACGCGGTGCATCCAGCCGGTGCCTTCACGGCACGGGGTGCACTGCCCACAGGATTCCTTGTGGAAGAACTGCGAGATGCGGCAGGCGAACTTGACGCAGCAGACGCTGTCATCCAGCACCACGATGGCGCCCGACCCCAGACCGGTGCCCAGGGCACGCAGGGTGTCGTAGTCCATCTGCAGGCCCTTGAGCTCTTCGGCCTTCAGCACCGGCATCGAGACGCCGCCCGGGACCGCGCCCTTGAGCGTGCGGCCCGGCTTCAGACCACCGGCCATTTCCAGCAGGTCGTCGAAGGTGGTGCCCAGCGGCACTTCGAAGTTGCCGCCCTTCTGCACGCAACCGGAGACCGAGAAAATCTTCGGACCGCCGTTCTTGGTCAGGCTCAGGCCTGCGAACCACTCCGGGCCGTTGCGGATGATCGCCGGCACCGAGGCATAGGTCTCGGTGTTGTTGATCGTCGACGGCTTGCCGTACAGGCCGAAGTTGGCCGGGAACGGCGGCTTGTAGCGCGGCTGGCCTTTCTTGCCTTCCAGCGATTCCATCAGCGCGGTTTCTTCGCCGCAGATGTAGGCGCCGGCGCCCAGCGCACCGTAGATGTCGATGTCCACGCCGCTGCCGAGGATGTCCTTGCCCAGCCAGCCGTTCGCGTACGCGTCGGCCAGGGCCTGCTCGAAGTTCTCGAACGGCTCGTGGTGGAACTCGCCACGCAGGTAGTTGTAGCCCACGGTCGAGCCGGTGGCGTAGCAGGCGATCGCCATGCCTTCCACGACCGAATGCGGGTTGTAACGCAGGATGTCGCGGTCCTTGCAGGTACCCGGCTCGGATTCATCCGAGTTGCACAGGATGTACTTCTGCATGGTGCCCTTGGGCATGAAGGACCACTTCAGGCCGGTCGGGAAGCCCGCGCCGCCACGGCCGCGCAGGTTGGACTGCTTGACCATCTCGATGACCTGCTCCGGCGAGATCTTCTCTTCGAGGATCTTGCGCAGGGCGGCATAGCCACCGGTCTTGAGGTAGCTTTCATACGACCACGGAGTGTCGTAATGCAGGGTGGTGTAGACCACCTGGTGCGGCAACGGTGCGGGACCGACCGGACCACTGGGTGCGTGATGATGTGCCATGTCTTACTCCAACCCGTCCAGCAGCTCGTCGACTTTCTCGACGGTCAGGCGCTCGTGGTAATGGCCGTTGATGACCATCATCGGCGCACCGGCGCAACCGGCCAGGCATTCTTCTTCGCGCTTGAGGTAGATGCGGCCATCGGCGGTGGACTGACCGGTCTTGCAGCCGAGCTTCTTCTCGGCGTGCGCGACCAGGTCCTCTGCACCGTTCAACCAGCAGCTGATGTTGGTGCAGAAGGCGACGTTGTGGCGGCCGACCTTCTCCAGTTCGAACATCGAGTAGAAGCTGGCGACCTCGTAGGCCCACACCGGCGGCAGATCCAGGTACTTGGCGACGCCGGCGATCAACTCGTCGGTCAGCCAGCCTGCATTCTGTTCCTGTGCGGCGTGCAGGCCCTGCAGGACAGCCGAACGCTTGCGATCCGGCGGGAACTTGGCCAGCCAGTGATCGATGTGCGCACGGGTCTTGTCATTCAAGACCACCATCGGGTCGACGTCGCGCGCCGCCTCGAAATTACCTGTCGCCTTCATCGGCCGACCTCAGCGAATACGAAATCGTTAAAAACCAGAACCTGCAGCGCCGGCAGCAGCCGGCGGGTGTCAGGCATCGTGCAGACGGATGCGATCACCGGTCCACCTCACCGAACACCAGATCGTAGGTGCCGATCATGGCCACCACGTCGGCGAGCATGTGCCCGCGCACGATCGAGTCGATCGAGGACAGATGGGCGAAGCCCGGCGCGCGCAGGTGCACGCGGAACGGCTTGTTGGCACCATCGGACATCAGGTAGCAGCCGAACTCGCCCTTGGGCGCTTCGACGGCGGCGTAGGTTTCGCCGGCCGGGACGCAGTAGCCTTCACTGAACAGCTTGAAGTGATGGATCAGCGCTTCCATGTCGTCCTTCATGTCTTCGCGGCTGGGCGGCGCGACCTTGAAGTTCTTGACCATGACCGGGCCCGGGTTGGCCTTCAGCCAGGTGACGCATTGCTTGATGATGCGGTTGGATTCGCGCATCTCGGCCACGCGGCACAGGTAACGGTCGTAGCAGTCACCTTCCTTGCCGAGCGGGATGTCGAACTCGACCGCGTCGTACTTGGCATACGGCTGCTTCTTGCGCAGATCCCAGGCAACGCCCGAGCCGCGCAGCATCACGCCGGTCATGCCCCACGCATGGGCCAGTTCCGGGGTGACCACACCGATGCCGACGGTACGCTGCTTCCAGATACGGTTGTCGGTCAGCAGGGTTTCGTATTCGTCGACGCGCTTGGGGAACTCGACGGTGAAGTTCTCCAGGAAGTCCAGCAGCGAACCTTCGCGCGAGGCGTTGAGGTTCTTCAGGGCCTTGCCCTTGTGCCAGCGCGATTCCTTGTACTTGGGCATGTGGTCCGGCAGATCGCGGTAGACGCCGCCCGGACGGTAATACGCCGCGTGCATGCGCGCGCCGGAGACCGCTTCGTAGCAGTCCATCAGCTCTTCGCGTTCGCGGAAGGCGTACAACATGACCGCCATCGCGCCCAGATCGAGCGCGTTGGACCCCAGCCACATCAGGTGATTCAGGATGCGGGTGATTTCGTCGAACATGGTGCGGATGTACTGCGCACGCTCCGGCGCCTCGATCCCCATCAGGGTCTCGATCGCGCGCACGTAGGCGTGCTCGTTGCACATCATCGACACGTAATCCAGGCGGTCCATGTAGCCGATCGACTGGTTGAACGGCTTGGACTCGGCCAGCTTTTCGGTACCCCGGTGCAGCAGACCCACGTGCGGATCTGCACGCATGATGGTTTCGCCGTCCATTTCCAGGATCAGGCGCAGCACACCGTGCGCGGCCGGATGCTGGGGACCGAAGTTCATGGTGTAGTTGCGGATCTCCTGGCGCAGTTCGGCCGGGTTGCTCGCAAAGGCCTGGTGGGCCTGGGTGAATTCGCTCACTTGCTTGCCTCCGACTGCGCGGATTCACCGGCAGCGGTCTGGAAACGGGCGTCGTCACGGATGACACGCGGCACGCCGACGCGCGGCTCGACCGAGGTCACCGGCTCGTAGATCACGCGCTGCTTCTCTTCGTCGTAACGCACTTCAACGTTGCCGATCAGCGGGAAATCCTTGCGGAACGGATGCCCGACGAAACCGTAGTCGGTCAGGATCCGGCGCAGGTCCGGGTGGCCTTCGAAGATCACGCCGAACAGATCGAACGCTTCGCGCTCGAACCAGTTCAGGCCCGGCCAGATGTTGGTCAACGACGCGACCACCGGCAGTTCCTCGTTCGGCGCAAAGCAACGGATGCGCATCGTGAGGTTGTGCTGGTAGGAACGCAGCTGGGCCACCACGGCGAAACGCTGCAGCGGGATCGGCTGCGGCTGGGCGCCATCGCTGGTTTCGCGGGTGGGGAATTCACCCCAGGCGAAACGACCGACGGACTTGCCCTCGACGCCACGGCTGAAGCCCTGGGACGACACGTCGGCCGTATCCCATTCGTCGCTGCCATAGCCGAGGTAATCCAGGCCGCACAGGTCAACCGCCTGCTCGAAGCCGAATTCGTCGCGCAGCGCCAGAGCGGTGGCATGCCAGTCAGCGGCGGGCACTTCCAGCGTCACTTCGCCGCGGGGTTCGACCACGAAGACCTGCGCACCTGCGAAACGTGCGGAAAGTCGGTCGATGAAGGAAGGTGCTTGCTCTGCCATGGGGGCTTGGCGTGCTCTTGTCAGGAGGGATGTCAGCGGGCGATGGTCTGCGTACGCCAGATCTTCTTCTGCAATTGCAGGATCCCGTACACCAGCGCTTCGGCGGTAGGTGGGCAGCCGGGGACATAGATGTCCACCGGCACGACGCGGTCACAGCCACGCACTACTGCATACGAGTAGTGGTAGTAGCCGCCACCGTTGGCGCAGCTGCCCATCGAGATGACCCACTTCGGGTCCGGCATCTGGTCATAGACCTTGCGCAGGGCCGGAGCCATCTTGTTGACCAGGGTGCCGGCCACGATCATCACGTCGGACTGACGCGGCGACGGGCGGAACACCACACCGTAGCGGTCAAGATCCAGGCGCGCCGCGCCGGCGTGCATCATTTCCACTGCGCAGCAGGCCAGACCAAAGGTCATCGGCCACATCGAACCGGTACGCGCCCAATTCAACAGCGCATCGACGCTGGTGGTCACGTAGCCCTTTTCGAGCAGGGGGTTGTCGCCTTCGGGGCGCAGGATGTCATCGACCCGCCCTTCCGGGACCGGGTTGTTCATCAGGCCGTCGAGCGTCTGAATTACTCCCATTCCAGCGCTCCCTTCTTCCAGACGTAAATGAAACCGAGGAAAAGCATGCCTACGAAGAGGCCCATCGTGACCAGCGAACGTGCGCCCAGTTCCATGAACACCTGGGTCCACGGCACGATGAAGATGATTTCCAGATCAAATACGATGAACTGAATCGCGATCAGGTAGTAGCGCACATCGAACTTCATGCGCGCGTCCTCGAAAGCCTCGAAGCCGCATTCGTACGGCGAGAGCTTTTTCAGATCAGGACGTCGGGGACCGAGGAATCGGCCAACCAGCATCAGCGCAACGCCGATACCGGTGGCAACGATCAGAAACAGCAGAGACGGCAAATATTCGGCCAGCACAGCGATTCTCTCTTGCCTCTGCCGCTGCGCCTGCAGGCGCTTTGGCATGGGGGAGTGGACGGATACCGCTACCTGGCGCTTTGCGCGCCAGACGAACCCGCTTACAAACAAATGGTGCCCAAGAGGGGACTCGAACCCCTACGACTCTCGTCGCTACCACCTCAAGGTAGTGCGTCTACCAATTCCGCCACCTGGGCTTACGATCGCACCGGTTGTTCTCCAGTGCGCCGCATATTGTAACCGTCTTCAGCGAGTCTGGGTGCCTTCCGAAGGCTTTTCTTCACCAGATTTCGGAGTTTCCGCCTGAGCCGGCACAGTGGCCGACGGAACAGGCTGCTGGACCGGGGTTTCCGCGGCCTTCGGCACGGCCGGAAGCTCGCCCGCCGGTGCGGCCGGCGCGGATGCGGCCGGCGCCGACATCAGACCCAGGTCCTGCTGCGCCGCCGGACGCGAGCCATGGCTGGCGTACCAGGCCATGAAGAGACTGATGCCGAAAAACACCACGGCCAGCCACTTGGTCGATTTGGACAGGAAGTTGGACGCGCCACGCGCGCCGAACACGGTACCCGAGGCGCCGGCACCGAAACCCGACCCTGCGGCCGCGCCGGAACCACGCTGCATCAGGATGAGCGCGATCATGGCCACTGCGACCAGCACGTAGACCACATTGAGGATCAACATCAGCATTTCGAATCCGTCCTCGGACATGTCGTGCCGGCGGTTGGGCCGGCAACATTACTAATTAGCGCCCCGCCGCCGCGGCAGCGATGGCAAGGAAGTCCGCGGCCACCAGCGAGGCGCCGCCCACCAGCCCACCATCGACATCGGGCTGTGCGAACAGTTCCGCGGCGTTGTCGGGCTTCACGCTGCCGCCATAGAGGATCGACAGTGAATCCGCAATTCTAGCATCCAGCTTGGCCACTTCGCCACGGATGAACGCGTGGACCTGCTGGGCCTGCTCCTTGGAGGCGGTCCGGCCGGTCCCGATAGCCCAGACCGGCTCGTAGGCGACCACGGCCTGGGCGAAGCCGGCGGCGCCGACCAGCTCCAGCACCGGGGCGAGCTGGGCCGCAATGACCGCCTCGGTCTGATCGGCCTCGCGCTGCTCGAGGGTTTCGCCCACGCACAGGATGGGCGTCAGGCCGGCATGCAGGGCGGCGGCGAACTTGCGCGCGACCAGCTCACTGCTTTCCGCATGGTACTGGCGGCGCTCGGAGTGACCGACCAGGCCGTAGCGGGCGCCCACTTCGGCCAGCATGGTGGCCGAGACTTCACCGGTGTAGGCGCCCTTTTCGTTGCTGCTGACATCCTGGGAGCCGAAGGCGACGGCGCGGCCCTCGAAGACTTCGACCAGTTCACCCAGGTACGGGAGCGGTGGGAGCACCACGACTTCTACGCCCTGCAGCGGGAGGTCGGCAACCAGGTCACTGACCAGGTCGGTGGCGAATTGGCGGCTGCCGTGCAGCTTCCAGTTACCGGCGACGATCTTGCGGCGCATGGCGATGGCTCCTTTGGGTATCAGCCGGCCATGATAACGGATGCAACGAAATGGCGTGGGCGGGAAAACGCTTACATTTCAATTGGATATTTATTTTTCGCTGCGGCCGCAAGTCAAAAGCAAGGGCGTCGGGGCCGGTGGACGTGCCTGCCCTCTGACAATGGGTCGGCCTGCATGGAACAGCTACGAAGCGCCGGGTCGGCATTGACTCTGCTCTGCCCTGCCATCCGACGAGGAAATCTGTCGGGGGCGAGCGCTGCCGTGCCCAGCCGGGACCGTCGGGCGCCATGGATGGCGCACGTCGAGCCCCCATGGACGGGTTTACGGCGCGTCCCGGCTGGGCATGGCAGCGATCGCCCAACCAGGCAGAGCGAATAGCCAAATGCGGCGAGGCCCGCATTGCGTGGAGCCGGCCAGCGGCCGGCACTACTGGAATGAGGAAGGCCGCCGTTCGGCGGCCGTCGTTGGTTATTTAAGCTTTATCTAGCCCATGCGCTCTTACCGGAAGCCGTGGGCGGGGATGGGCTACGGGTTGCGGCTCGGGGTTTACGGGGGGTTTGAGGTCGGCAGCACGTCGATCAGGAAATCCGGGTTCGGGTGCAGGAAGAACGGCACCGAATAGCGCGGCTGGCGCGCCTGCTCACCCGGGGGGTTCACCACGCGGTGGATCGTGGACGGATACACATGGTTGGTCAGGCGCTGCAGCATGTCGCCGATGTTGACCACGATGGTGTCCGCGTCCGAGGTGAAGGGCACCCACTTGCCCTCGCGGGACTGCACTTCCAGCCCAGCCGCGCTGGCGCCGACCAGCAGGGTGATGAAGTTGATGTCGCCATGGGCACCGGCGCGCACGTTCGGGATGTTCTCCGCGGTGATCGGCGGGTAATGGATCGGGCGCAGGATCGAATTGCCGTTGTTGGTCTTGTCCGCGAAGAAGTCCTCCGGCAGACCGATGTGCAGGGCCAGCGCCGACAGGACGCGCGAACCCAGCTTGTCCAGGGCCTGGTAGATGCCGTAGCCACGCTCACGGAAGCCCGGGACCTCGCTCGGCCACAGGTTCGGGGCCATCACGTCACGGTACTTGGAGTCGTCCGGGATCTCGCGACCGATGTGCCAGAACTCCTTCAGATCGAAGTGCTGGGAGCCCTTGGCCGTCTCCACGCCAAAGGCGGTGTAGCCGCGCGCGCCGCCGCTGCCGGGCACGTGGTACTGGCGCTTGGTCTCTTCCGGCAGCGCGAAGAAGGCCTTGAAGACCTCATACGCAGCGTCGATGTCGGCCTGCGGAATGCCGTGGTTGCGGATGCCAGCAAAGCCCCATTCGCGGTAGGCCGCACCCAGCTCGGCCACGAACGCGTCGCGGTCGGTGTCAAAACGGGTGATGTCGAGGGTGGGGATCTGGCTCACAGCGATTCCTGCTTGTTCATGGTGGTCGGTGGGCCAGCTGTGGCCCGGCTGAACATTGTGCCAGATCGGGCCATCCCCGCCACCGATACATTGATACAAACCGATACAATGCGCGCGCCCGGACGGCCACAACGGGCCACCGACGGCGCTGTGCTGGCCCACGCCGGCAGGGTCGCGCCCGTGGCTGCCGACCCCGCACGACCTCCCACCCACGGCACCGCACAGCGCATGGGATGCGCTGGCGCGATCCCGCAGGCAATGACGACGGCCGCCCGCGCACGCCGCGGGCGCGTTTCCACACATGGACTGTCCACCGATGAACGTTCCACTGAAAATTCTCCATACCGAGGCTGCCAAGGGATTTGGCGGGCAGGAGATCTACATCTACCGCCACATGCTGGCGATGCGCGACCGCGGCCACGACGTCTCCCTGCTGTGCCAGCCCGACGCCCGCCTGGGTGAGCTGGCGCGCGAAGCCGGCTTCACCGTCCACGCGCTCAAGATGGGCGGCCTGCTGCGCATGCTGCGCGGGATCTGGTCGGTGTCGCGCCTGGTGCGCCGCCATGGCTACCACGTGGTGAACACCACCAGCCGCCGCGACAGCCTGATCGCCGCGGCGGGCGCCCGGCTCGGGGGTACGCCACTGGTGGTGCGCTCGCGTCACCTGATGAGCCCGATCAACTCGCTGCTGACCTATACCGGCCTGCCGCACCGGGTGATGACGGTGAGCAGCTTCGTCAAGAAGCTGATGGTCAGCCGCGGCATCGACGACGCGCACGTGGGGATCGTCCCGCCGATCGCGGTGCCGCCACAGTGGTCGCAGATCGCCAAGCGCGATCCGTGGCAGTGCCGGCAGGATACCCGTGCGGAAACGCGCGCCGAACTGGGCTTCGGCGACGACCAGATCGTGGTCGGCTGCGTCGCCGTGCTGCGCGAACCCAAGGGCCACCTCGAGCTGCTGCAGGCGATGGCGCCGCTGTGCCGCGCCGATCCACGCGTGCAGCTGGTGATCGTGGGCGACGGCCAGCCGGTGATGGAGCGCCTGATCGCCCTGCGCGAGCAGCTCGGCATCACCGCGCAGGTCCACCTGCTCGGCTACCGCCAGGGTGCTTGCCGGTTGATGACCGCCTTCGATATCTTCGCCCTCGCCACCCACAAGGAAGCGGCCGGCACGGTGTTTCTCGAGGCCGCCTACGTGGGCGTGCCGATCGTCGCGACGCGTGTCGGCGGCGTCCCGGAAATGGTGGTGGAAGGCAGCAATGCCCTGCTTGCGCCGCTCGGCGACCAGGCCGCGCTGACCGGCGCGCTGCGCACCCTGATCGAACAGCCCGACCGCCGCCAGCAGATGGGCCTGGCCGGCTGGGAATGGATGCGCAGCGCCCACCGCTTCACCCCGACCGGTCACACTGAAGCGACCGAACATTATTACCACCAGTGGTTGAAGGAACTGGGCCATGGCCAACGCTAGATCCGTCCCGGTGCTGATGCACCACCACGTCTCCCCGTCGCCGGGGATGATCACGGTCTCGCCGGAAAACTTCGAAAGCCAGATCGCCTGGCTGGCAGCCAACGGCTGGACCTCGCTGACCCTGGACCAGTACGCCGGTTTCCTCGCCGGCAAGCCGACGCCGGCCAAGTCGATCGTGATCACCTTCGATGACGGTTACCTGGACAACTGGGTCTACGCGCACCCGATCCTGGCCAAGTACGGGATGCACGCCGTGGTGTTCGTGGTCACCGGCTGGATGGGCGAAGGCGCGGTCCGCCCGCATGCCGGGCAACCCGGCGCCACCCTGCCCGCGACGCCGGACCATCGCGGCTGCGAGGCGGCCATCCTGCACGAGAACCGCCCCGACGACGTCATGATGCGCTGGAGCGAAGCGCGCGAGATGATCGCCGCCGGCACCTTCGAGGTGCACTGCCACACGCACACGCATACCCGCTGGCTCAAGCAGGACATCTCCCGCGAACACAAGCGCCAGGGCATCAGCGGCGACCTGTCGGTGGCACGCGACGTACTCCGGCAGCAGCTGGGCGACGTATCGGACACGCTGTGCTGGCCGTACGGCGATTTCGACGAGGACTATGTGCAGATCGCACGGGCACAGGGCTTCAAGTACCTGCACACCACCCACCCGTTCGGCCGCAACGTGGTCGGGGGCGATCCGGAGCACATCTACCGGTTCGCGATCCGCGACCGTCCTGCCCGCTGGCTGCGCAAGCGCATCGCCTACAGCTACCACCCGCTGATCGCGCCACTGTTCAACCGCTTCAAGGCGAAGAAAAAGAAGATGGTGGCAGGGCCCTGACCCGCAGCGGATCCGCAGCGAAAACGCCCCGGTCTCCCGGGGCGTTTTCAATTCAGCCACGTCGCCGCCGGCTCAGGCCGCAGCCGCCGCCTTCACCGCTGCCGACAGGCTGTCCAGCGTGGCCTGCATCAGCTCGGCGCTGTCCGCTTCGACGGTGACGCGCACCACCGGCTCGGTGCCGGAGGGGCGCAGGAACGCGCGACCGCGTCCCTTCACCGCCTGCTGCGCGGCCACCAGCGCGGCCTGCACGCTCTCGGCCTGCACGGTCGCCTTGGCAGCGCCCTGCAGACGCACGTTGACGGTCTTCTGCGGCACCTTGGTGAGCACCGACAGCACCTGGCGCAGGGAGGTACCGTCGCGACGCAGCACTTCCAGCACCTGCAGCGCACTGACGATCGCATCACCGGTGGTGGCACGGTCCAGGCACAGCAGATGGCCGGAGGCTTCGCCGCCGAGCACGCCGTTGTTTTCCACCAGCGCCTGATGCACGTAGCGGTCGCCGACGTTGCTGCGCTGGAACGGGATGTTCAACCGTTCCAGTGCCTGCTCGAGGCCGAAGTTGGTCATCAGCGTGCCGACCACCGGACCATGCAGGCGCCCGCTGCGCTGCCAGGCCTGGGCAAGCACGAACAGCAGGTCATCGCCGTCGACCGGGTTGCCCTGGTCGTCGGCCATCAGCACGCGGTCGCCGTCGCCGTCGAAGGCGATGCCGAAATCGGCGCCGACCTCGCGGACCTTCTCGGCCAGATTGTCGATGTGCATCGAGCCGACGCCATCGTTGATGTTCAGGCCGTTGGGCGCATCACCGATGCTGATCACCTCGGCGCCCATCTCGCGGAACAGCAGCGGGGCGACGTGGTAGGTGGCACCGTGCGCGCAGTCGAGCACGATCTTCAGGCCGCGCAGGTCGAAGCCGCGCGGCACGCTGGCCTTGCAGAACTCGATGTAGCGGCCGACCGCATCGCGCGCGCGCATGGCCTTGCCCAGACGTTCGGACTCGACGGTAGTGAACGGTGCATCGAGCGCGGCTTCCAGCGCCAGCTCGGTGGCGTCATCCAGCTTCTCGCCATCGGCGGAGAAGAACTTGATGCCGTTGTCGTAGTGCGGGTTGTGCGAGGCGCTGATGACGATGCCCGCATCCGCACCGAGGGTGCGGGTGAGGAAGGCCACCGCCGGGGTCGGCATCGGGCCGAGCAGCTGCACATCGGCGCCGGCCGCGACCAGCCCGGCTTCGAGCGCGGCCTCGAACATGTAGCCGGAGATGCGGGTGTCCTTGCCTATCACCACCACCGGACGGCGCCCGTTGCGCTCGGTCAGCGCGCGCCCGAGCGCATTGCCCAGGCGCAGCACGAAATCGGCGGAGATGACGCCCTCACCGACCTTGCCGCGGATGCCGTCGGTGCCGAAGTACTTGCGCGACGCCATCAGGCGGCCGCATCCGGTGCGGGCGCCGGCTGGCGCGCCAGCATGGCCAGAATCTCGGACAGGCGGTCACGCATCTCGCGGCGGTCGCAGATCTGGTCGATCGCGCCGTGCTCGAGCAGGAACTCCGAGCGCTGGAAGCCTTCCGGCAGCTTTTCGCGCACGGTCTGTTCGATCACGCGCGGGCCGGCGAAGCCGATCAGCGCCTGCGGCTCGGCGATGTTGATGTCGCCCAGCATCGCGAACGAGGCCGACACGCCGCCGGTGGTCGGATGAGTCAGCACCGAGATGTACGGCAGGCCGGCGTCGCGCAGGCGACCCAGCGCGGCCGAGGTCTTCGCCATCTGCATCAGCGAGAACAGGCCTTCCTGCATGCGCGCGCCGCCACTGGCGGAGAAGCACACGTAAGGGGCGCCGATCTCCAGCGCTTTTTCAGCGGCGAGCGAGAAGCGCTCACCGACCACCGAACCCATCGAGCCGCCCATGAAGGCGAAATCGAAGGCCGAGGCGACCAGCGGGCGGCCTTTCATCAGGCCCTGCATGGCGATCAGGGCATCGTACTCGCCGGTATTCTTCTGCGAGGCCTTGATGCGCTCGCTGTACTTCTTCTGGTCCTTGAACTTGAGTAGGTCGGTCGGGCCCAGGCGCGCACCGATCTCGGTGGTGCTGTCCGCGTCGAACAGCGCGGCCAGGCGCGCGCGCGCGCGGATGGCCATGTGGTGGCCACACTTGGGGCAGACTTCCAGATTCTCTTCCAGCTCAGGACGGTAGAGCGCGCTGCCGCAGCTGCTGCACTTCTCCCACAGGCCCTCGGGGACGCTGCGCTTCTTGCTGGGGACGTTGTCGGTGCGGATGCCAGACGGCATCAACTTGCTGAGCCAACTCATGCGGGATGCTACTTCCGTTCAGGGCGGCCCGGGGGCCGCAAAGGCGGACAGTCTAGCTCACCGTTTCCATGCTCGGGCACCCCCCGGCGGTCGCCGGGGGGCTGGCGTAAACCATTCTGGTACGTACGTTTGCGTGCTTCAGGCGGCGTCGAGTGCGCGTCGCAGCGGCGTGAGGAATGCCTGCGCGGCCTGTGCGGCGGCCGTGGCATCGGGGGCCTCGCCCAATGCAGCCACCAGCGCGCTGCCCACCACCACGCCATCGGCCTCCACGGCCATGGCCGCGGCACTGGCCGCATCCTTGATGCCAAAGCCGGCCACCACCGGTACCGCCGACCGGCTGCGCAGGTCGCGCAGGCGGGCACTGGCGGCACTGCTGTCCAAACGATCCGACGCCCCGGTCACGCCGGCGAAACTGACGTAGTACAGATAGCCCTGTGCCATCGCGGACAGCGCATCCAGGCGCGCATCGGCCGTGGTCGGCGAGGCCAACAGGATCAGCGCCAGGCCGGCGGCGGTGAAAATCTCACGGGTTTCGGCGGCCTCCTCCGGCGGCAGGTCGACCAGCAGGATGCCGTCCACGCCGGCGGCGATGGCCGACTGCGCGAAGCGGGCCGTGCCGTGGATCTCGATCGGGTTGAGGTAGCCCATCAGCACCACCGGGGTGGTGGCGTCGTCCTTGCGGAACGTGGCGACGGTCTCCAGCACATAGCGCAGCCCTGCCCCACGGGCCAGCGCACGCTCGGAGCTGCGCTGGATGGTCGGGCCGTCGGCCATCGGGTCGGAGAACGGCACCCCGAGCTCGATCACGTCCGCACCGGCCGCGGCGAGTGCGTGCATCACCGGCACGGTGGCGTCCAGGCCCGGATCACCGGCGGTGATGAAGGGAATCAGCGCCTTGCGACGCTCAGCGCGCAGGCGGGCAAAACAGGCATCGATACGGTCCACGGACATCTCAGGCACATCCTTCAATCAGTTCAACGGCGCCACTGGCGCCCCAGTACAGCTTCGATATCACCCCGTCGAAGATCTCCAGCCGGATCGCCAGATCCGAACCGGGGTCCTGCCAGGTCAGGTATTCGCCCGTTTCCGGGTCATAGGCGTGCGGTGCGCGCGTACTGCCGGGCGGCAACCGCTGGAGCGCCTCGTCACGGGTCATGCCCAGGCGCAGGCCGAACGGCCCGGGCTGGGTGATGGCCTCGTAGGAATCTTCGATCGGGGCCAGCTCGAAGCGCTGCACGTGGTCGTCCTCGACCATCATCGACACGCCTTCAGGCAGGTTGCCCCGCTCGTAATACTCGCAGGCGCCGGCGGGCTCGTCCTCGCTCAGGCCGGCCGAATGCCAGGGGCCATCGGCGGCGAGCTCGGTGAACCGCTGCCCGATCACGACATCGCCCGCATGATCCAGCGCGACCGAGACCACGGACGGCACGGCGTCGTCCGCCGCGATTGCCTCGGCAGCCGGTGGCGCTGCCGGCGCGTCCTCGATCGGCCGGTTGGCGATGTCATCGTCATTGCTGGCCTGTTCGCGTGCCGGCGCCACCACACCGAGCGGTGCCGCAGGGGCCGGCAACACCGGCGGGTCCGGCGGCGCACATCCGGTCAGGCCGACCACCATCAGCAGCGCACTTCCCTGGCGCAGCAGCGGATTCACAGGACCAGACCCTCCCGGGCGGCGATGGTGTGCACGTCCTTGTCGCCACGCCCGGACAGGTTGCACAGCACCAGCTTGTCGCGCGGCAGATCGCGCGCGATCTTGATCGCCTGGGCCACCGCATGGCTGGATTCCAGCGCCGCCAGGATGCCTTCGCTGTGCGCCAGCTGGTGGAACGCCGCCAAGGCCTCGTCATCGGTGATGCCGACATACTCGGCGCGCCCGGCATCGGCCAGGAAGGCGTGCTCCGGACCAACGCCCGGATAGTCCAGGCCGGCCGAGACCGAGTGGGTTTCGGTGATCTGGCCGTCGTCGTCGCAGATCACATAGGTGCGGTTGCCGTGCAGCACGCCCGGGCGGCCGGCCGCGATCGAGGCGGCATGGCGCCCGGTCTCGATGCCGTCGCCGGCCGCTTCTGCACCGACGATGCGCACGTCGCGATCATTGAGGAACGCATGGAACAGGCCGATCGCATTGCTGCCACCGCCGACGCAGGCGGTGATCGCATCGGGCAGGCGGCCGTAGTCGGTGAGCATCTGCGCGCGCGCCTCGCGGCCGACGATCGCATTGAAATCGCGCACCATGCGCGGGTACGGGTCAGGGCCGGCCACGGTGCCGATGATGTAGAAGGTGTCGCGCACGTTGGTGACCCAGTCGCGCATCGCTTCGTTGAGCGCATCCTTGAGCGTGGCCGAGCCGGAGGTGACCGGCACCACCGTCGCACCGAGCAGCTTCATGCGGTAGACATTGATCTTCTGCCGCTCGATGTCGGTGGCGCCCATGTACACCACGCACTCCAGGCCCAGCCGCGCGGCCACGGTGGCACTGGCCACGCCGTGCTGGCCGGCGCCGGTCTCGGCGATGATGCGCGTCTTGCCCATCCGCGCGGCGAGCAGCGCCTGGCCGATGGTGTTGTTGATCTTGTGCGCGCCGGTGTGGTTCAGGTCCTCGCGCTTGAGCAGGATCTGCGCGCCGCCGACCTGCTGGCTGAGCCGCTCGGCGTGGTAGATCGGGCTGGGACGGCCCACGTAGTGGGTCAGGTCCTTGTCGTAGGCGGCGATGAAGGCCGGATCACGGCGTGCTTCGTCATAGGCTGCGGCCAGCTCCTGCAGCGGCCCGATCAGGGTCTCGGCGACGAAACTCCCGCCGTAGCGGCCGAAATGGCCGTTGGCATCGGGGTAGGCGTGGAAATCGACGATGGGGGAGACGGGGGAAGCAGACATAGCGCGACAGCCGGTGGAGACAGGCTGCCAATTTAACGCACCTGTCATGACAGGAATATCGATAATATCTGCCACGACCTGTCAGGAAAACTCACATGACCGACGGACCGTTGCCCCCGCTCAACGCGCTGCGCAGCTTCGAGGCCGCCGCCCGCCTGGGCGGGGTCGGGCGGGCCGCCGACGCCCTGCATGTCACCCATGGCGCGATCAGCCGCCAGCTGCGCCTGCTGGAGGAACACCTGGGCGTCGTGCTGTTCCAGCGCGAAGGGCGTGGGCTGCGCCTGACCCGCGCCGGCGAGGATCTGCAGGCCGCCTGCGAGGGCGCCTTCGAGCAGATCCGCGAGGCGGTGGTGGCCCTCAAGCGCCAACAGCGGCCCGAAGCGCTGGTGCTTGGCTGCAGCGGAAGCATTCTGGCGCGTTGGATGATCCCGCGCCTGCAGGCCCTGCAGACTGCCCTGCCCCAGCTGCCGCTGCACTGGTCCGCGCAGGACGGCAGCTTCACCGCCGAACAGCAGGGTCTGGATGCAGTCCTGCTGCTGGCCCAGCCACCGTGGCCGCGCGGCTGGCAGGTGCGGGAGCTGGCGCCGGAGCGGGTGGGCGTGGTGGTCAGTCCACAGCACCCGGCCGCGGCACGGCTGCGGCATCAACCGCCCTCCGCGCTGCTGGGCGAACCGCTGCTGCACACCACCTCACGCCCGCAGGCGTGGCCGGCGTGGGCGCTGTCGCATGGGCTGGAGCCTGCGCAGCTGCAGCTGGGCAGCGGCTTCGAGCATCTGTATTACCTGCTGGAAGCGGCGGTGGCCGGACTGGGCGTGGCGATCGCGCCGGAGCCGCTGGTGGCCGATGAGCTGGCGGCCGGGCGGCTGCTGGCCCCCTGGGGATTTGGCGCCACCGGCGGATTCTGGGTGCTGGCCACGCCCGAGGGCGCGGCGGATCCGCGGGTGGATGCGCTGGCCGGGTGGCTGCAGGCGCAGCTGCAGGGATGAGTGCGCCACGACCGACGGTCGGGGCCTACCCGCAGGACCGGCCGATCAATCTGCTTCGTGGCAATCGGCGCGGCGAACTTCTTCCACGAACTTGCGCATCTTGTAGCCGTCCTTGATGCCCGGTTCGGATTCGATGCCACTGGACACATCCACGCCCCACGGCAGGGTGGCCACGATCGCGTCGAACACGTTGTCCGGGGTGATCCCGCCGGCCAGCAGGAATGGCCGATGCAGGCCGGTCGGCAGGCGGGTCCAGTCGAAGGCGACGCCGGTTCCGCCGCCACCGCCGGGCGCATGGCTGTCGAACAGGAAGCCGGCCGCGCTGGGGAAACGCAGCTGCAGCTGGCGGGCATTGACCTCGTCCTTGCCGCCCATCGCAACGGCCTTCAGGTACGGCATGTTGAAGCTGCGGCAGAACGATTCGTCTTCCTCGCCATGGAACTGCAGCAGGGTCGGCCGCACGGTGCGCAGCACCTCGCGTACCTCTTCCTTGCTGTTGTCGCGGAACAGGGCCACCACGTCGACCATCGGCGCGATCGCCTGGCGCATGGCCCGCGCCTCGGCCGGCGCGACCCGGCGCTTGCTCTCGCGGGCGAAGATGAAACCGACCGCGTCCACGCCGAGTTCGCCGGCCAGGCGCACGTCGCCGGCACGGGTCATGCCGCAGAACTTGATACGGGTGCGGTAGAAGGAGCGGCTCATAAGGTGACCTCGGCAGGCAGCTGCCAGTTGTCGGGGTACAGGGGACCAACGAAGACCAATCCCTGTGGCGGAGCCGTCGGGCCGGCCACGGTGCGGTCGCGCCCGGCCAGCAGTTGCCCCATCCACGCGACCGGCTGCTCACCACAACCGACCAGGATCAATGAACCGACGATATTGCGCACCATGTGATGAAGGAATGCATTGGCCTGAACGGCGACCTCCACCACCTCGCCCTGACGGGTCACCGAGAGCGACTGCATGTTCCGGCGTGCGTGCAGGGCCTCGCACTGCACGCTGCGGAAGGCGCTGAAGTCGTTCTCGCCGAGCAGGGCCTGGCCGGCCGCGTGCATCAGCCCGGCATCCAGCGGTCGGCGCTCCCAGCTCAGGGTCTGCCGGTACAGCGCCGGGCGGACCTGGCGATTGAGCAGGCGATAACGGTAGCGGCGCGCACGCGCGGCGAAACGCGCATGGAACTCGTCGGCTACCGGCACGCACCAGCGCACCGCAATGGAGCGTGGCAGGCGGGTGGTGGTCCCCAGCACCCAGCTGCGCGGATCGCGCACGACATCGGTATCGAAGTGCACGACCTGGCATTCGCCGTGGACACCGGCATCGGTACGTCCGGCACACACGACCTGGATCGGCGCATTGGCCACCGAGGACAACGCGTCCTGCAGGCTGGCCTGCACGCTGGGACAGCCACTCTCACCGAGCTGCTGCCAGCCTTTGAATTCGCTGCCGTCGTATTCCACGCCCAGTGCGTAGCGCATGGTGAACCTCTGTGTTTTCGGGAGAACCGGCGCGGGCGCCGGGTAGTGCATCAGGCGGCGTCGCGCTCGGACCACACGGCCAGCTCGTTGCCGCCAGGCTCCAGGAACTGGAATCGGCTGCCGCCCGGGAACGCGAACACCGGCTTGACCACCTGCCCGCCCTGGGCCAGCACGGCCTCGAGCATGGGCTGCAGGTCGTCGGCGTAGATCACCAGCAACGGTGCGCCACCCGCGGAGGCGGACTGCGGCTCAGCACGGAAGAAACCGCCCTGGAAGCGGCCGTCGTCGAAGGCGGTGTAGTCGGGACCGTAATCCACGAACGACCAGCCGAACACCTGCTCGAAGAAGCGGCGGCTGGCGGCGGGATCGCGCGAAGCGAACTCCACGTAGTCCAGGCGGCGCTCCCGCGATGCTACCGGGCGGGCGTCGCTCATCCCAGCCGCGCCAGCAGTTCGCGTGCTTCGGCCTGGCTGTGCGGATCGGCGCCGACGGCCACTTCATGCAGCAGGGTACGCGCGGTTTCGGCATCACCCAGGTCCAGGTACGCGATGGCCAGTTCCAGGCGATCACGGCCGGGGCTGCCGATCGGCGCGATGGGCGCCTCGTCGACGACCGGATCAGCATCGTCGAGCGTGTCGTCCGCGCTGGCGACGTCCGGCGCAGGGTCGTGGCCAGCGCGATCGTCGTTCGCCTCAGAAGCGTGTTCTTCGGTGGTAACCGACTCGTCCGGGAACTCGAACACCCCGCGGAACGACGGCTGCGCCGCAGCTTCCAGCGCGTGGGCCGGCGGCTCGATCAGCGGAGCCGGTTCGCGGAACAGCGCGTCGTCCACGTTCACATGCTGGGCATCAGCGTCGATGCCGTAGGCCGACGCAGCGGTTGCCTCGACCTCCGGCAACACCGGCGCCTCGTCCGTCGCTGGGGTGCTCCAGCGTGCATCGTCGATGCGGTCGTGCGGGGCGGCCTCGTGCGAGGACGCGTCGAGCGCGAAGACCGGCTCGCGACGCAGTCCAGCGTAGACGTCGGCCTCTGCAACGGCCTCTTCGTCGGCTGCGCGATGCGCATCTTCCTGCTGCGCGGCCAGCGCATCCACAGCATCGGCCGCCGGGACGGTCGCCGCCAGCGAGGCGCCCTCGAGCCCCTCACGCGACAGCGGCGGCAATGGCGATGGCTTGCGCCGGCGCACCAGCGCCCAGCCTCCGACCACCAGCAGCAGCACCACCAGGCCCAGCCAGTACCAGCCACCGCCGGCGCTGTCGCGCGTCCCGGGCGCCTGCTCCAGGCGCTGCTGCGCGGCGGCCAGATCGTTGTCCTTCATTGCGATCAGCGACTGCTGCTGGGCCTTGAGCTTTTCCAGCTCGGCCACGCGCTCTCGCAGTTCCTGGATCTCGGCATCGCGCGTGGCGACGTCTTCCTTGGCCTGACGCAGTTGTTCGTTACCCAGCATGTCGCCCTCGGTGCCGGCAGCGGTGCCGGTGGTTGTGCCTGCGGTGGTGCCGGCGGCGGCGACGGCCGGCGCGATTTCCAGGCGCGCGCCCTGGCTCGCTGCCGCGGTCGCGGTGGCAGGTGTCGGTGCAGCGGCGACGCCACTGTCTGCCGGTTGCGGAATGGCGGCGCGCGACTGCCGCCACTGCGCGGTGTGCTCGCGGACGATCGCCGCGGCCTGCTGTGCATCGATCTCGGCCACGCCCTCGGCGCCCGGCGTGCGCAGCACGGCGCCCTGCTTGAGCAGGTTCACGTTGCCCCGGATGAAGGCTTCGGGATTGGCCCGCAGCAACGCGATCATCGCCTGGTTGCGGTTGATGCCCTGCTCGCGCGCCAGCGAACCGGCGATCTGCGACAGCGTCTGTCCCCGTTGCACGGTGACGCTGCCATCGGCGGCAGCGGGTGTGGCGGGCGCAGCGCGCGGCGCGGCCGGGCGCGGCGTGGCAGCCGGCTCCGCACGGCGCGGCGGCGTCGCGGCGACGGGCGCGTCCGTTGGTGCCGGCTCGCGGATGATGGCATTGGACATCGCGCCCGCCGGGGCGACGATCTCCGGTTCGGCCACGGCGGCCGCGCTGTTGGGCGCGTCCACCAGGGCGGAATACTCACGGATCAGACGGCCCTGTCCCCAATCGGCTTCAATCAGGAAGTTCAGCGACGGGGTCACCACCGAGCTCTGGCTGCTGACGCGCACCACGGCCCGACCCTGCGCATTGCGGGTCAACTCGAACTGCAGCTCGCTGACCAGCCCGGACGGCCGTTCCAGCCCGACCCGGGCGAAGGTCGCCGGCGAGGCCAAGGCGACGCGGAGGTTCTCCAGCTCGGCCGGATCGGCGGAGATGACGGGGATTTCGGCCAGCAGCGGCTGGCCCGGCTTGGACAGCACCCGGATATCGCCCAGGCCCAGGGCCAGGGCGGAACTGCTGGCCAGGGCCAGCAGCAGCGTCGACACATACTTGAGCGGACGCACTGCGCCCGGAGCCCGGTTCTTCATGGCGGCCAATATAGCGGCTCCCCCCGTGATCGGCGATGTTTCGATGCGGGCAACCGGCGGCATCCCCATGCCGCCGGCACCCCTGCGATCAGCCTTCGGCAGCGACCAGTTCGGCCAACTGCACGGCGTTGAGGGCCGCGCCCTTGCGGATGTTGTCCGAGACGATCCACAGGTTCAGGCCGCGCGGATGCGACAGATCCTCGCGGATGCGGCCGACATACACCGCATCGGTACCCGAGGCATGGGTGACCGGGGTCGGGTAGCCGCCGGCTTCATGCCGGTCGACCACTTCCACGCCCGGCGAACGTGCCAGCAGCTCGCGCGCGGCATCCGGGGTGACCTTGTCGCGGGTTTCGATGGTGACCGCTTCGGAGTGGCCATAGAACACGGGCACGCGCACGGCGGTGGGGTTCACCAGGATGCTGTCATCGCCGAGGATCTTGCGGGTTTCCCAGACCAGCTTCATTTCTTCCTTGGTGTAGCCGTTCTCCTGGAAATCATCGATGTGCGGGATCAGGTTGAACGCGATCTGCACCGGGAAGCGCTGCGGATCGATTTCCTGGAAGCTGAGCAGCTGGCCGGTCTGCTTGCCGAGTTCTTCCAGCGCCGAGCGACCGCCGCCGGAGACGGACTGGTAGGTGGCCACGTTGATGCGCTCGATGCCGTACTGGCGGTGCAGCGGGGCGAGCGCGACCAACATCTGCATGGTCGAGCAGTTCGGGTTGGCGATGATGCCGCGCGGGCGGTTCTTCAGCGCCTCCGGGTTCACTTCGGAGACGACCAGCGGGACGTCATCGTCGTAGCGGAAGGCCGACGAGTTGTCGATCACCACCGCACCGGCGGCGGCGAACTTCGGACCGAACTCCTTGGAGACACTGCCACCGGCGGAGAACAGCGCGATGTCCACGCCGTTCGGATCGAACGTGCTAAGGTCCTGGACCTTGATCTTCTCGCCCTGGTACTCGATCTCGCCACCGGCCGAACGCGAGGACGCGAGCAGGCTCAGCGTGGCGATCGGGAAGTTGCGCTCGGCCAGGATGGCCAGCATGGTTTCACCGACAGCACCGGTGGCGCCGACAACGGCGACGTGGAAACGACGATCTGGATTGCTCATGAGAACCTCTGTTGGGTCTACCGACCAACGGTCGGTAGCTACCTTGTTTGGGGGATGTGTACCGACCCACGGTCGGTACCTGCCGGAATGTTGAATGTGCGTGCCGACCAACGATCGGTACCTGCCCTGCCTTGGAGATGTGCACCGACCCACGGTCGGTACCTACCGGTTCGGGAACCTCGCCTGTTGGCCAGCGCGGTTCCCTATCGTTTTGCGTCGTCGATTTTTTTGCCGCCCACGGTCGCGCCACCGGCTTTCACGGCAGCGACAGCATCGGCGTTGATCGCGCTCGGCGGGTGGCCGGCATGTGGACCGTGCCCCAGTGCGGCGGTCAGGTTGTCCACGGCCAGCTGCACCATCGCCCGGCGGGTGGCCTGGCTGGCGCTGCCGATATGCGGGGTCAGCACGATGTTGTGCAGGGCGAGCAGTTCCGGGCGCACCGTCGGCTCGCCTTCGAACACGTCCAGCCCGGCCGCGGCCAGGCGCCCGTTGGCCAGCGCATCGGCGAGCGCCAGCTCGTCGACGATGCCACCGCGGGCGATGTTGACCAGGGTGGCGGTCGGCTTCATCTTCGCCAGTGCATCGGCATCGATGATGTGGTGCGAGGAGGCGTTGTAGGGCAGCACGAGCACGAGGTGATCGACCTGCGCCAGCAGGGTATCCAAATCCACGTACTGCGCGCCGACCTCGGCCTCGGTGGCCTCGGGCAGCCGCGAACGGTTGTGGTACAGCACGCGCATGCCGAAGCCGTGCGCGCCGCGGCGGGCGATGCCCTGGCCGATGCGGCCCATGCCGAGGATGCCCAGCGTGCTGCCGTGGATGTCGGCGCCGAGCATGGTCTGGAACGACCACTGCCCCCACTGGCCGTCACGCAGCCAGCGTTCCGATTCGGTGATGCGGCGCGCGGTGGCCATCAACAGCGCGAAGCCGAGATCGGCGGTGGTTTCGGTCAGCACATCCGGCGTATTGCTGGCCAGGATGCCGGCGGCGCTGAGCGCGTCGATATCCAGATTGTTGTAGCCGACGCCGACGTTGGCGATCGCGCGCAGCTGCGGCGCATGGGCGATCTCGGCCGCGCCGATGCGTTCGTTGAGGGTGATCAGCGCGCCGTCGACGTGGGCCAGCTGTTCGGCCAGCATCTGCGGCGTATAGCGGGTGACGTCGCCGGTCATGGCCAGGTCGAAATGCTGCCCGAGCTGCGCGACGACATCGTCGAACAGCGGCTGGCTGACCCAGACCCTGGGGCGCCGATCAGCCATCGATCGTGCCCGGGATGCGCGGGGTGATCTCGCCGACATCGCCGCACTGCGCGCGATGGCGCAGCGCCTGGTCCATCAGCACCAGCGCCATCATCGCCTCGGCGACCGGGGTGGCGCGGATGCCGACGCAGGGATCGTGACGGCCGGTGGTGATCACCTCGACCGAGGCGCCACTGGCGTCCACCGTGGCACCGGGCAGGCGCAGGCTCGAGGTCGGCTTGAGCACGATCGAGGCGGTGACCTGCTGGCCGGTGGAGATGCCGCCGAGGATGCCGCCGGCATGGTTGCTGGCAAAGCCCTGCGGGGTCAGCAGGTCACGGTGTTCGGTGCCCTTCTGCGCAGCGCTGGCAAAGCCGTCGCCGATCTCCACGCCCTTGACCGCGTTGATGCTCATCAGCGCCGCCGCCAGATCGCCGTCGAGCTTGCCGTAGATGGGTTCGCCCCAGCCCGGCGGGACACCATCGGCCACGACGTTGACACGCGCGCCGACCGAGTCGCCGGACTTGCGCAGCGCGTCCATGTAGCTCTCCAGCGCGGGCACCTGGTCGGCGACCGGCCAGAAGAACGGGTTGTCTTCCACCGCGGACCAGTCGAAGCCGGTCGGGGTGATCTCGCCCAGCTGCGAGAGGTAGCCGCGCACGGTGACGCCATGACGCTGCAGCAGCCACTTCTTGGCGATCACGCCGGCGGCAACGCGCATGGTGGTTTCGCGCGCGGAGGAGCGGCCGCCACCGCGGGGATCGCGGATGCCGTACTTCTGCCAGTAGCTGTAGTCGGCATGGCCCGGGCGGAACTGCTGGGCGATGCTGGTGTAATCCTTGCTGCGCTGATCGGTATTGCGGATCAGCAACCCGATCGGGGTGCCGGTGGTACGGCCTTCGTACACCCCGGACAGGATCTCGATCTCATCGGCTTCGCGCCGCGCGGAGGTATGCCGGCTCTTGCCGGTGGCCCGCCGCTGCAGGTCGTGGGCGAATTCGTCGGCGCTGATCTCCAGCCCCGGCGGACAGCCGTCCACCACGCAGCCGATCGCCGGACCGTGCGATTCGCCGAAGGTGGTGACCGAGAGCAGCTTGCCGAAGGTATTACTGGACATGGGGAACCGCATGACGTGGGAAGGCGGCGCGCAGCACGCGCGGCAGGTGGCGCACGGCAACGATGGCCGGCAGCAGGGTGAAACTGAGAATGAACACCGGACGCCCCCAGCCTGCGCTCCAGCCCTCGGACGTGCCGGTGACGCTGGCCACGACCGTGGCCACAGCGACCACCAGGCCCAGCACGAGCGCCGCCGACAGGCTGCGCGACAGCACCCGGTGGCGCTGCAGCAGGGCGCTATCGACGAACACGCAGAGCATCACCGCCACCCCGGCCAGCAGGCCGGCGCTGCCATAGGCGATGCCCTTGAGGTGGTACCACAGCTGCTGCGCCGGTTCGGCGGCGTAGCGGCAATGCAGGGTGTCGCCGACATGGCAGGCGACACCGCTGCGCACGGCCATCATCACGATGACCACTGCGAACGGCAGCAACAACACCATCGGCATCAGCAGGACCAGTTCGGCCCAGCGGATGCGCGGGGCGCGGGCCGGCCTATCGGGCATTAGCCAGCTCGGTGATGCGGGCACTGTGCGCGATCAGTTCGCGGCACTCGACCGCGAAGATGCCCATCTGGCCGACCTTGAACTCGACCCAGGCAAAGTCGACTTCCGGCAGCAGCTTGATCAGGTGCTGTTCGGACTCGCCCACTTCACAGATCAGCAGGCCGTCCTCGCTCAGGTGCAGCGGGGCGTCGCGCAGGATCTTCAGCACCAGGTCCAGGCCGTCGTCGCCGGCGCGAAGGCCCATTTCCGGCTCGTAGGAGTATTCCCGCGGCAGGGCATCGGTCTCGTCGTTGGTGACGTACGGCGGATTGGTGACGATCAGGTCGTAGTGACGGCCGGTCAGGCCGTTGAACAGGTCGGACTTGAGCAGGGTGACGTTGTGCGCCTGCAGACGTTCCTTGTTCTCTTCGGCCAGCGACAGCGCCTCGTCGCTGAGGTCGACACCGTCCACTTCCCAGTTCGGGTAGTAGTGGCCCATGGCGATGGCGATGCAGCCCGAGCCGGTGCACAGGTCCAGCGCGCGATGGACGTCGCGGCCGGCCAGCCACGGTTCGAAGCCACACTCGATCAGCTCGGCGATCGGGGAGCGCGGCACCAGGGCGCGCGTGTCGCTCTTGAAGCTCAGGCCGGCGAACCAGGCCTCACCGGTCAGGTAGGCGGCCGGGACACGCTCGTCGATGCGACGCTGGAACAGGTCCAGCACGCGCACCTTCTCTTCCTGCAGCAGCCGCGCCTGGCCATAGGCCGGGCCGAGGTCATGCGGCAGGTGCAGGCTGTGCAGGACGAGCTGGGTGGCTTCATCCAGGGCGTTGTCATAGCTGTGCCCGAAGGTCAGCCCGGCGGCGTTGAAACGGCTGGTGCCGTAGCGGATCAGATCGATGATCGTGTGGAGTTCGGCGGCCGTTTCGGCAGTCATGGCGGGGCAACAGACAATGTGGCCCTCGATTATAGGCGCTGGGGCGGGCCGGGGCATCCGTTGCAGTCGAAACAGGCCAGGATCAAGACAGAAGCCAATGCGGCGGTTGTCAGTCCGTGGGTTGGCGCGGCGGGGGTGGGGTGGAGGGTCGCGCCGTAAACCCATCCCTGGGGGCTCGACAAGCGGCATCCATGCCGCTTGACGGTCCCGCCACCCCACCCCCGCCACGCCTTTGACAGTTGGTTGGTCCTCTTGAGCACAGCCAAGGCCAGGGCTGCTGTCGCGAGTCTCACGCGCCGAAGACTGCCTTGTAGTGCCGAGCCATGCTCGGCATTTCTCCAACAGCAACCAGTGCTCTGCCACCCAAACGCTGAGGTTTCGACGCCGGGCTGTGCAGCTGGCTCTGCTTACCCATACGCACCGGCCAACTGTCGAGGTGGCGGCACGGGTGGGTTTTCGGGACCGTTGAGCAGCATGGATGCTGCTCACGAGACTTATCTGTTCGGAATCTGGCAGCTTAGGTGCCGAGAGCCGGCGTGGGCCGCCGTACGAGCCTGGATCTGAGCGATCGCCATGGAGCTTGGCGCCCACGCCGGAATCTCCC
>NZ_JBDJMB010000018.1:0-76515 GCF_039673645.1 Stenotrophomonas sp. TWI700
CCTCCAGGTCTCGAACGGAGCGGTTTGTCAGGGCAGCCGGCCAGCGGCCGGCACTACAACAGCGCAGGATGTGCAGTGAGCCGGCCAGCGGCCGGCACTACCCCGCGTCCGTGAACCGGTGGCGGGCCGCCCCTTTGGCCGGGCTGCCGCCGCCCCCACGTTGGGAGATCAACGTGTAGGATCGACCCATGGCCCAGGCATCGCCCCGTATCGAACGCATTCCCCGGCTCAGCCGCCTGAGCTGGCTGATGGGGCTTTACGCCGAGAACTATCAGCACCTGGTGCGTCTGTTCGCGCCGTCCGAGCTGGTGCCCGGCAGCTATGTCTCCTCGATCGGCGATGGGCTGGATGTGCGCCTGGACGTGATCGAGTGCCACCGTTACACGGTCGAGCTGCGGCTGACCTACGACTTCGCCGACCCGGTCACCGGGCAGCCGGATCCGTCGGCCTATGTGCGCCTGTACCGTGACGCCCGCCAGGCCGAGACCACCCATTGCTACGTGGGCCGCCGCTGGCAGGACGTGATGGGCATGTACCCGCCGCCGGCCGAGCTGATCAGCCACCGCATGCGGATGAACACCTTCCTCGGCAAATGGCTGGAATACTTGGCCGAACGCGGCCACGGCGTGGCGACCCTGCGCCGTGATGGCGCGGTGGCGGCACCGGCGGATGCCCGTCGCACCACCCTGGTGCCCTGAGCCGCCCCCTGGCGGATCACGCATAATCGGGGGTCTGTGTTCCCCCGAGCCTGTGCGAAATGCCCTATACCCCCATCGTGGCCACCCTGGGCTACGTGCTGTCCGCCGACGGCAAGCAAGTGCTGATGATCCACCGCAACGCCCGCCCCGGTGACCTGCACCTGGGCAAGTACAACGGGCTGGGCGGCAAGATGGAGCGCGATGAAGACGCCGCCGCCTGCATGCGCCGCGAGATCCGCGAAGAAGCCGGGATCGAGTGCGGGACCATGCGCCTGCGCGGCACGATCAGCTGGCCGGGCTTCGGCAAGAATGGCGAGGACTGGTTCGGTTTCGTGTTCGTCATCGATGACTTCACCGGCACGCCGCTGACCTCCAATCCGGAGGGCACCCTGGAATGGGTGGACGTGGACAGGATCGACAGCCTGCCGCTGTGGGAAGGCGATCGCAGCTTCCTGCCGCTGGTCTTCGACGACGAGCCCCGCGCCTTCCACGGCGTGATGCCGTACCGCGATGGCGCCATGGAATCCTGGAGCTACACCCGGCTGTAGTGCCGGCCGTTGGCCGGCAATCCATGAATGGTGGTGCATGCGCAGGTAATGCCGGCCAGTGGCCGGCATTACCTGCGGGCGAGCAGCAGGTGGAAATGCTTGCTGACCTCGCGCCCGTCGTTGCTGCGCCCGGTTTCGTGATGGGCACGCCAGCCCTGTACGGTCAATCCAGCGCTGCGCAGGGCCTGCTCGACCTCGGCCAGTTCGTGCAGGTGGAAGCCATGCGCGGTGAACGGCAGGGTGCGCATGAAGGCGGCATCGCCGAAGGCCAGGCAGAGCCGGCCACCGGGGCGCAGCACGCGGGCCAGTTCGGCGAACGGGAATTTCAGTTCGTCCCAGAAGTACAGGGTGTTCACTGCCAGCGCCGCATCGATGCAGGCCGCGTCCAGCGGCAGGGTCTGGGCATCGCCGAGCCGGACCTCGGCGCGATCCTGCAGCCCTCGCGCGGCCAGCAGCGTGTTGCCCGCGTCGACCATCGCGGCCGAGACATCCAGCCCCAGGTAGAGGCTGCCCGAGGCACGCAGCAGATCGGGCGCGAAGGCCGCATTGCCCGGGCCGATCTCCAGCACCTGCTCGCCCGCGGTGACCGCCAGCAGGGCGATCGCGGCGCGGTTGAGGTCGCCGTTGCTGCGGTTCATCGATTCGGCCACGACGAGCGCGTGCTCACCGTGCGGGTGGCGCAACTGGGCGGCCAGATGGTCGAGGGAAAGCACGCGCAAGACTCCTGTCGGTGGGCGGCAGGACCTGGCGGCGGCGGAGTCCATCCACCAGCTTAGCCCACCGGCGGCACCGATGGGCGCGCCTGTGTAGATCGATCGGCCAGCCACGATGAAGATCGGTGATCAACAAATCACCAAGGTCGCGTCTATTGAGACTGAGTTGTCCACAGGGGGTGTGGATGACTCGTGGGCAAGTTTGTGGATAAGCGCCTCCGGCCCCCGCTGGCGCTCGCTGTCAAGATGGGTGGTCAAAAATTCACCGCAGGTCGTCCCCGCGTGAACGGCGCGGCAAGGCCGGGTACGGTGGCGTAGGGTGGGGTGTCCGGGTGCGGGCCGCTCGCGGTACTCTCTTGCGATTGCCGCCACCCGATCTTCCATGAAACGTCATTTCTCGATGTTGCGCGAGTTCCACCTGGCCGACTGGTTCACCCTGGCCAACGCGTTCTGCGGCACCGGCGCGGTCTTCGCCGCCATGCGCTACCTGCAGGACGGCGAGCGCAGCTACCTGCTGTTCGGCATGGCGCTGATCCCGCTGGCCTTCATCTTCGACGCACTGGACGGGCGCATCGCCCGCTGGCGCAAATCCAGCTCCACGCTGGGCCGCGAGCTGGATTCGCTGTCGGACATCATTTCCTTCGGCGTGGCCCCGGCGGCGCTGGCCTACGCCTGCGGCATGCAGGGCGGCTGGGACTGGCTGGTGCTGAGCTATTTCGTCTGCTGCGGCGTCAGCCGCCTGGCGCGCTACAACGTGACTGCCGAGGCGCTGGCCGGTGAAGGCGACAAGGTGCCGTACTTCGAGGGCACCCCGATTCCGACCAGCCTGGCGCTGGTGGTGGTGCTGGCCGTAGCGGCGAGCGTGGGCGCGACCGGCGCGGACTTGTGGCTGGGCCAGTGGCAGCTCGGCCCGTGGCAGCTGCACCCGCTGGTGCTGCTGTTCGCGCTGTCCGGCTCGCTGATGATCAGCAAGACCCTGCGCATCCCCAAGCCGTGAGGCGGCGCGGCGCGGCATTGCTATCATCGTTTCCCGAGACGGGAGGGCGGTCATGACCACGGCGGGCAGCGGCAGCGGCGCAGGCGATGTAGAGGCCTTGGCGCGGCAGTATTTCAGTGCGTGGGGCGATGCCCTGCGGCACGCTGCGGCAGCGCCGGGCCATGCGGGTGGGCCCGATGGCCAGGGCAACTGGCAGCAGGCGATCGACGGGTGGGCGCAGATGATGCCCAACGCCGCCAGCGGCCCGGCCGACGAGGCCGTGCATCGCTTCCGTGAGCAGGCCGGTGGCTGGTACGGCACCATGCAGCAGGTGGCCGCGCAGTTCGCCGGCCGCGACACCACCAGCGCCGACGTCGCGCAGGCCTGGCGCACGGCCGTGCTGGGGCAGGGCGACGGACTGCTGCAGTGGATGCTGCAGGGCGCACGCGGACACACGCATGCCGAGGGGCCCGACCTTCTCCAGTTGCTGGAGACCTTGCAGCGCCAGCTTGGCCCGTGGCTGCAGAGCCCGGCGTTCGGTCCCGGTCGCGAGCATCAGGCCCGCTGGCAGGCACTGCTGCGTGCGCAGCAGGAGTATCAGGCGCACTCGCGCGATTACGTGGAGCAGATCAAACAGGCGCTGGACGATGCGTTCACCCTGTTCGAGCAGCGCCTGGCCGAGCACGAACAGCCGGGCAACCAGCTGACCAGTGCGCGGGCGATGTTCGATCTGTGGATCGACGCGGCCGAAGAGGCGTATGCCAAGGTCGCGCTGTCCCAGCCGTTCCAGACGGTCTATGCCTCGCTGGGCAACGCCCAGATGCGGCTGCGCGCGGCCACCCAGCAGGAAATCGAACGGCTGACCGAGAGCTTCGGGCTGCCGACGCGCACGGAGATGGATGCGGCGCATCGCCGGATCGCCGAGCTGGAGCGGTTGGTGCGGCGCATGGCCAGCGGTGCCGGTGCGGCGGGCACTGATGCCGGGTCAGCCACCCAGCCGGGAGACGCGAAGAAGGCAGGCGCGAAGAAGGCCGCGCCCGGCAAAGCAGCACCGAAGCGGGGCAAGGCACCTCCGGCAGCGCGTGCGGCTGCGACACCTGCCAGTAAGGCCAAGGCGAGCAGGCCCGCGGTAAAGCCAGCCGCCGCGAGCAAACGCGCAGGCAACGTTTCCACGCCGGCCAAGGCCACCAGGCCCACCACCAGGCCCACCACCAAGCCCCGGAAGCGCAGCGCATGAAAGGCCCCCTGGGCTTCAACGCCGAAGACCTGCTGCAGGAAACCCTGGCCATGCAGCGCAAGCTGATGGATGGCCTGAAGCTGCTGCCTTCGGTGGACGATGTCGATTACGGCGTGACCACCCGCGAAGAGATCTGGCGCGACGGCAAGGTCACGCTGTACCGCTTCGTCGGCAGCGAGCCGCCGGTGCACCGCACGCCGCTGCTGATCGTCTATGCGCTGGTCAACCGGCCGTACATGGTCGACCTGCAGACTGACCGCTCGCTGGTGCAGAAACTGCTGGCGCTCGGCCACGATGTCTATGTGCTGGACTGGGGCTATCCGGACCGCTCCGAGCGCTACCAGACGCTGGAGGATTACCTGCTGCGCTTCGCGGATGGCGCGGTGGATCACCTGCAGGCGCGCAACGGTGGCGAGCCGATCAATATGCTGGGCATCTGCCAGGGCGGCGTGTTCGCGCTGTGCTATGCCGCGCTGCGCCAGGCCAAGCTGGCAAACCTGATCACCATGGTCACCCCCGTTGATTTCCACACCCCGGACAACATGCTCTCGCACTGGGCGCGGCAGGTGGATGTGGACCTGCTGGTGGACACGCTGGGCAACATCCCGGCCGATCTGATGAATGCCAGTTACCTGATGCTCAAGCCGTTCCGCCTCAACGTCCAGAAGTACGTGGGCCTGCTCGACATCCTCGACGACAAAGACGCGCTGGAAGATTTCCTGCGCATGGAGAAGTGGATTTTCGACTCGCCCGATCTCGCCGGCGAGGCGTTCCGTGACTTCATCAAGCAGTTCTACCAGGGCAATGGCCTGATGCACGACGGCGTGCGCATCGGCGAAGAAACGGTCGACCTCCAGCAGGTCACGTTGCCGGTACTGAACATCTACGCGGAGCAGGACCATCTGGTCCCGCCGGATGCATCGCGCGCGCTGCGCGGCCGGATCGGCAGCACGGACTACACCGAGAGCAGTTTCCGCGGTGGCCATATCGGCATCTACGTTTCCGGGCGCGCGCAGCGCGAGGTTCCGGCGACCATCACTGGCTGGTTGAACGAGCGCGCGCAATGAACATTCATCCCCTTCTCTGGCTGGCCGTGGGTCTGTCGGGTATCGCTACCGCCCAGGCCGCCCCGAACGAGGTCGCCCGCCGCGAGATCGCCGGCCTGATCGGCGCCCTGGATGGCTCCAGCTGCCGCTTCCAGCGCAACGGCAGCTGGCACGACGCGCCCGAGGCGCGCGCCCACCTGCAGCGCAAGTACGACTACCTGCTCAAGAAGGACAAGGTGGACACCGCCGAGCAGTTCATCGAGCGGGCTGCCAGCCAGAGCAGCATGAGCGGCAAGCCGTACCGGATCGCCTGCCCGGGCCAGCCGGAGCAGACCGCCGCGGTCTGGTTCGGGGCGCGACTCAAGGCCCTGCGCCAACGCACCCCGTAGACACGGTTCGCGCTAGAGTCGGCACCTACCGGCTCGAGACCCCGTGCATGAACACACCGCCGCGCCCGCTGTCCCGTTCGCTCAACGACCGCATGATCGCCGGGGTGATGGGTGGCATCGCGCATCGCTACGGCTGGAACGTCACCCTGGTGCGGGTGCTGTTCGTGCTGATCTCGATCGGCTCGGCCGCCTTCCCGGGCATCCTGGTCTACCTGATCCTGTGGCTGTTGATCCCCAACGAGGCCGATTGAGCCTGTCGCCGCTGCTGCTGCGCTCCCTGCAGGGGCTGGGCGCGCTGTGGACGTCACCCAACACTCTGATCGGCCTGGCCGCCGGCACCGCCGGGATGCTGGCCGGTGCGCGGCCATCGTGGAACGCGCGCGACTGCGCGATCGTGTTCCGCGAGTTTCCGTGGGGGCCGGGTGGGGCGATCACCCTTGGCAACGTCATCCTGCATACCGGACCGGTACTGGACGTGCCGTGCCGCACCTACGCGCACCAGGCGGGCTACGCCAGCGAGCCGGTGATCGGCCTGCACGACCACGAGCGTGCGCATGTCTACCAGTATCTGGTGCTGGGGCCGTTGTATCTGCCGGTGTATCTGCTCTGCGGTGGCGTGAGCGCACGCAATCCGTTCGAGCGGGCCGCCGATGTGTACGCGCTGCACGGGCGAGGCTGGTGGCCCCGTTATTTCCGCGTTAAATCCATGTAAGAAAGATGTCGACAACGCGGCGTCATCTGCATGCAAAAAAACGTTATTAGCCTGCATGACGAATCAGTCAGGTTTGCCGGGGTAAACTTGCTTCGCTGTATGAGCAACAACGTTTTTCTGGAGGAATACATCACATGGCAATCGTTCTTTATGTCGGTGGTAGCAAGGATGGCGACAAGGGCCTGGTGCCCCATGGCTTCAGCAAGTCCCAGGCCGATACCGAGCTGGGCCCGGAGATCTACACCGAGCGGTTCATGGAACTGCAGGGTGTGGGCAGGGTGCGGGTGATGGCGTTGGAGTCGATGCGCGACGACATCGTCCATCAGCGTGCTGCAGTGCATTACCGGTAAGCGAGCCACACCGCGGAGGTGCCCGGTTGTCGCGGGCGCCCGCGCCGGCATCCCAGCCCCACGCAGGATGCCGGCGTGAACGCAGGACCCCTCGTGTGGTCATCGCCACGGGGCGACAGGTTCGGCCCGGCCTGTCAACGGCTTTCCCCCGCCGCCCGGCATTGCCAGAATGGGTTCTTTCCGCAAAGCGGCTCCGGCCGGAAGCAATGCCTGACATCAAGCTCGCGCAGCAGATCGCCCAGACCATCGCCGATGAGATCGGTGCCCAGACCGCCCAGGCCCTCGCCGCCATCGCCTTGTTGGACGAAGGCGCCAGCGTTCCGTTCATCGCCCGCTACCGCAAGGAAGTCACCGGCGGCCTGGACGATACCCAGCTGCGCAACCTCGAAACGCGCCTGACCTACCTGCGCGAGCTGGAAGACCGCCGCGCCGCGGTGCTCTCCAGCATCGACGAACAAGGCAAGCTCAGCGACGAGCTGCGCAACGAGATCCTCGGCGCGGACACCAAGTCGCGCCTGGAAGATCTGTACCTGCCCTACAAGCCCAAGCGCCGCACCCGTGCGCAGATCGCGCGCGAAGCCGGCCTGGAGCCGCTGGCCGATGGGCTGCTGGCCGATCCCGGCCTGGACCCGCAGGTGTTCGGCGCGACCTTTGTCGATGGCGACAAGGGCGTGGCCGACGTCAAGGCGGCCCTGGAAGGCGCCCGTGCGATCCTGATGGAGCGCTGGGGCGAAGATGCCGCGCTGGTCGGCGAGCTGCGCACCTGGCTGGGCGAGAACGGCGTGATCCGCGCACGTGTCGCCGAGGGCAAGGAAGAGCAGGGCGCCAAGTACCGCGATTACTTCGAGCATTCGGAGTCGCTGGCAAAGATTCCGTCGCACCGGCTGCTGGCGCTGTTCCGTGCGCGGCGCGAGGAAATCCTGTTCCTGGAGCTGGACCCGGGCAGCGATGCGGAGGCCGGCAATCTGTACGCCGAAGGCCGTGTCGCGCACAACGCCGGCATCCGCGACGCCGGCCGCCCCGGCGACCGCTGGTTGCTGGACGCCTGCCGCCTGACCTGGCGCGCCAAGCTGCACATGCACCTGCTGCTGGACCTGTTCAACCAGGCCCGCGAGAAGGCCGAGGCCGAGGCGATCGCGGTGTTCGGCGACAACCTCAAGGACCTGCTGCTGTCCGCCCCAGCCGGCCCCAAGGCCGTGCTCGGCCTGGACCCGGGCATCCGTACCGGCTGCAAGATCGCCGTGGTCGATGCCACCGGCAAGCTGGTGGCCACCGACACCATCTACCCGCACGAACCGCGCCGCCAGTGGGACCAGTCGCTGCACGCGATCAAGCAGTTGTGCGTGCAGCACAACGTGGACCTGATCGCGATCGGCAACGGCACCGCCAGCCGCGAAACCGACAAGCTGGCCGGTGAGGTGATCAAGGCGCTGGGTGACACCAAGCTGCAGAAGATCGTGGTCAGCGAGGCCGGTGCCTCGGTGTACTCGGCCTCGGAATTCGCGGCCAAGGAATTCCCGAACCTGGACGTGTCCATCCGTGGCGCGGTGTCGATCGCCCGCCGCCTGCAGGACCCGCTGGCCGAACTGGTCAAGATCGATCCGAAGGCGATCGGCGTGGGCCAGTACCAGCACGACGTGGACCAGTACCGGCTGGCGCGCGCGCTGGATGCGCGCGTGGAAGACTGCGTCAACGCGGTCGGCGTGCACGTCAATACCGCCTCGGCCGCGCTGCTCTCGCGCGTGTCGGGGCTGTCGTCCACCGTCGCCGAGAACATCGTGCGCCACCGCGACGACAACGGTCCGTTCAAGCGCCGCAAGGACCTGCTCAAGGTGCCGCGCCTGGGCGAGAAGACCTTCGAGCAGTGCGCCGGCTTCCTGCGCATCGCCGATGGCGACCAGCCGCTGGATGCCTCCTCGGTGCACCCGGAAGCCTACCCGGTGGTGGAGCGCATCGTGGCCGCCACCGCACGCCCGATCAAGGCGCTGATCGGCGACGGCAGCTTCCTGCGTGGGCTCAAAGCCGAGCAGTTCACCGACGAAACCTTCGGTGTGCCGACCGTGCGCGACATCCTCAAGGAACTGGAAAAGCCCGGGCGCGATCCGCGCCCCGAGTTCAAGGCCGCGCGCTTCGCTGACGGTGTCGAAGAACTGAAGGACCTCAAGGTCGGGATGATCCTGGAGGGCGTGGTCAGCAACGTGGCCGCGTTCGGTGCCTTCGTGGACATCGGCGTCCATCAGGACGGCCTGATCCACATCTCCGCCTTGTCGGACACCTACGTCAAGGACCCGCGCGACGTGGTCAAGGCCGGTGACATCGTCAAGGTGAAGGTGCTGGAGGTCGACGTGGCGCGCAAGCGCATCGCGCTGACCCGCCGCCTGGACGACACTCCGGCCCCGGCCAAGGCACCCGGCGAGCGCGATGCGCGCCCGGCCGGTGGGGGTCGCCGGGAGGGTGGGGCAGGCAACGGTCCGCGCAATGGCGGCCGTGGCACCCCCTCCGGGCCGCGTCCGGGCAGTGCCGCGCCGCCGGCCAACAATGCGCTGGCCGACGCCTTCGCCCGGGCCAAGCGCGGCGGCTGAGCGCCTCCCCGCTGCCTGCCAGGGGCCGCCTTCGGGCGGCCCTTGGCGTTTCTGGTCCCTGCCGATGGGCGGGGGCACTTCTGGTTTCGCCCGGCTTTACGCACACTTCGCGTTCAATGCCCGTAGGGTAGGTGGACGGCGGGGAGCCCAGATGACAGACGACCAGGCAGGACCGGGCGACCGGGCGGGCCGCAGCGCCGATCACGGCGCTGGCGCCGCGCTGCGCGAGATGGCCGAACAGCGCCACCGGCTGGAGATGATCATCGAGGGCACCGCGGCGGGCACCTGGGACTGGGACATCCCCGGTAACCAGATGCGGGTCAACGAACGCTGGGCGGAGATCGTGGGCTACACCCGCGAGGAACTGGCGCCGATCACGCCGGAGACCTTCTTCCGGCTGGTGCATCCCGACGACCTGGCCCAGTCCAACGCGTTGCTCGAGGAGCACATGGCGGGGCGCTCGCCGCGCTACGACAGCCTGTGCCGGATGCGGCACAAGCAGGGCCACTGGATCTGGGTGCAGGACCGTGGCCGCGTCTACGAACGCGATGCACAGGGCCGGCCGCTATGGATGGCCGGCGCGCATGCCGACGTCACCGAGCTGCAGGAGGCCCGGCAGGATGCGGCGAACATGCGCCAGCGCCTGCAGGCGGTGGTCGATGCCTCCGACGAGGTGGCGGTGATCGCCACCGACATCGACGGGGTGGTCAATCTGTTCAACACCGGTGCGCAGAAACTGCTCGGCTACCGCCCCGATGAAGTGATCGGACGGGTCAACCCGGGCCTGTTCCATGACCCGGAGGAGATGCGTGCCTACCTGCAGCCCCAGATGGGGGCGGACGGGCGCCTGCCGACCGTGTTCGAGGCGTTGAGCGCGCGGGCGGCGCAGGGCACCTGGTCGCATCAGTGGACGTTCCTGCGCAAGGACGGCGAGCGCCGCCAGGTGCGCCTGTCGATCAGTCCGCTGGACTGCGCCGGCGGCAACCGGATCGGCTACGTGGGCATGGCGGTCGACCTGACCCCGCTGCTGCAGGTCCGCGAGCAGGCGTTCCTGGCCTCGAAGAAATTCGCCGGGGCGTTCTCGTCCGCAGCGCTGGGCATGGCCCTGGTGTCGCTGGAAGGGCGCTGGCTGGACGTCAACGACTCGCTGTGCGGCATCCTCGGCTACACCCGCGCCGAGCTGTTGCTGATCGATTTCCAGACACTGACGCATCCGGACGACCTGCATACCGACCTCGCCCTGCTCGGCGATCTGCTGGCCGGCCGCCGTGAGCATTACCACATGGAGAAGCGCTACCTGGGCAAGGCGGGCAACCTGGTCTGGGGGCGGCTGTCGGTCTCGCTGGTCCGCACGGAAAATGGCGAGCCACTGCATTTCGTCTCCCAGATCCAGGACGTGACCGCGCAACGGCTCAGCGGCCAGCAGCTGCGCGAATCCGAGCAGCGCACCCGGGTCACGCTGGATGCGGTGGCCGACATGGTGCTGACCCTGGACCTGCACGGTGGCATCCAGTACGCCAACGCAGCGGCCACCCGCGCGCTGGCGGGCGAGGGCGCCGAGGCACTGGCCGGGAGCCAGCTGCAGGAGGTGGTGGAACTCACCACCGAGTACGCGCCGCGCTCGCCGTTGGACGTGGCGGTGCTGCTCGACCCGGACAGCAATGCGGTCGACCTGCATTCGGACCTGCTGCTCGCGGTGGGAACCCACCTGCTGCCGGTCGACCTGACCCGTGCCTGGCTGCGCGATGAGGACGGGCTGACCAGCGGCGCGGTCTGGGTGATCCGTGACGTCACCCAGCAGCGCGCGCGCCAGCGCGAGGCCCGGCACCTGGCCGAGATCGACCCGCTGACCGAGCTGAGCAACCGGCGCGGATTCGAGGCGCACCTGCAGCAGGCCATCACCCGCGTGGCCCGGACCGGCCAGTCGGCCTCGTTGATGTACATCGACCTGGACCACTTCAAACCGGTCAACGACACCCATGGCCATCTGGCCGGCGATGCGGTGCTGTGGGCCGTGGCCAGCGTATTGCGGCACGGGGTGCGGGATTCGGACATCGTGGCGCGGCTGGGGGGCGATGAGTTCGCGGTGATCCTGGCCGGCTGTTCGCTCAAGCGTGCCCGCCGCATCGCCAGCGACCTGCTCGAGGCGATGCGCGGGTTGTCCATCCCGTGGGACCAGCGTCGGCTGAGCGTGGGCGCGAGCATCGGTATCGCGCCGCTGTTCGGCGGCATGAGCGTGGATGACGCGGTGGCGGCGGCGGATGCGCAGTGCTACCGGGCCAAGGCGTTGGGGCGCGACAACGTGCAGGTGGAAGCCCAGGCGCTCGGTGCGATCGACCCGCTGGACGCGCTCGATGCCAGCGAAAGCGGCGAGTAGACCCCGGCCCAGCCTGCGCCACGGCGCGACGATGATGGCCCTAAAGCTTTCAGAAGACGCGCCGTTATATGACTCGCAGTTGCTGCCTGTCTGCTCACGTGGATACCTGGCCGTACACCTTCTTTAAATGGTTCATGTTCACCGGCCTGCCCGGTGTTTGCAGTCCATCGAAGCGACGTCATTCCCACTGACGATCTTCGTGAGTCCCAGCCGACGGAATACCGCCACCGGGCCACCGCCCGGCGCTGACCTATTCGCTAACCGGACACCGAGGTCTAAAGATGATTACTTCAGGCTTGCACACGCATGTGCCAGGTCGTGACAGCGACGCCGATGCAGGCTCGTTGTGGCGTTCGCTCACCGCATTGTTCGTTTCCCGTCGCGCCGCCCATGGCGCTGCGGCATCTGCTGCGCTGCAGCGGCAGGCCGAGCTGGAAGACCAAGTCAAGGCGCTGCACCGGGTGCAGGCGGTGATCGAGTTCCATCTCGACGGCACCATCGTGCACGCCAACGACAATTTCCTGCAGACGCTGGGCTATACCCTCGAGGAGATCCAGGGCAAGCACCACGCCATGTTCGTCGATGCCGGGTATGCGCAGAGCAGGGAATACCGGGACTTCTGGGCCAACCTGGGCCGCGGTGAGTTCGAGGCGGGCCAGTATCGGCGGCTCGGAAAGGGCGGCCGCGAAATCTGGATCCAGGCGTCCTACAACCCGGTCTTCGACAGCCACGGGCGGCCCTACAAGGTGGTGAAGTTCGCCACCGACATCACCGCGCAGAAATTCCAGGCCGCCGATTTCGCCGGCCAGCTGGCGGCGATCAACAAATCGCAGGCCGTGATCGAGTTCGACCTGGAGGGCCGCATCCTGGCCGCCAACGAGAATTTCCTCGCCGCGATGGGATATGCACTGGACGAGGTGCGCGGGCAGCATCATGCGATGTTCGCCGAGCCCGACTATCGGCAGAGTGCGGAGTACCGTGCGTTCTGGGCCAAGCTCGGCCGCGGCGAGTACGATGCCGGCCAGTACAAGCGGCTGGGCAAAGGCGGGCGTGAGGTCTGGATCCAGGCCTCGTACAACCCGATCTACGATATGAACGGACGCCCGTTCAAGGTCGTCAAGTACGCCACCGACATCACCGCGCAGGTGCGTGACACCCTGGCGCTGCAGCAGGCCGTCGCCCAGACGCGCGAGGTCGTCGCCGCGGCGCAGGCCGGCGACCTGACCGGCCATATCGCCACCGAGGACAAGTCCGGCCCGATCGCCGAGCTGTGCCAGGGCATCAATGCGCTGGTGGAGGCGATGGCCGGGATCATCGCCCAGATCAAGCTGGCCGCCGACACCATCGCGGTGGGTGCCAGCGAGATCGCCGAAGGCAACAGCGACCTGTCCGTGCGAACCGAACAGCAGGCCGCCTCGCTGGAGGAAACCGCGGTCTCGATGAAAGGCCTGACCGCCACGGTGCGTCGCACCGCCGACAATGCCCGCCAGGCCAATCAACTGGCCGGCGGCGCGGTGGAGGTGGCCGCGCAGGGTGGGCAGGTGGTGCACGAGGTGGTCTCGACCATGTCGCTGATCAACGATTCCTCGCGCCGCATCGTCGACATCATCGGGGTGATCGACGGCATCGCGTTCCAGACCAATATCCTGGCGCTAAACGCGGCGGTGGAGGCCGCCCGCGCGGGCGAGCATGGACGCGGTTTTGCCGTGGTCGCCTCGGAGATCCGCTCGCTGTCGCAGCGTTCGGCCGAGGCCGCCAAGGAGATAAAGCAGCTGATCGGCGACTCGGTCGAGAAGGTCGGGGCAGGCACGCGCCAGGTCGAGAGCGCGGGGCGCACCATGGACGAGATCGTGGTCAGCGTGAAGCGCGTGAGCGATCTCATGGCCGACATCAGCGCCGCGGCCCAGCAGCAGAGCGAAGGCATCGAGCAGATCAACCAGGTGGTCGAGCATATCGACGAGAGCACCCAGCAGAATGCCGCGCTGGTCGAAGAGGCCTCGGCGGCCGCGCGCAGCATGGAAGAGCAGTCGACCCAGCTGCTGCAGACGGTGGCGGCGTTCCGGGTGACGGGGGCGGTGGGTGCGGCGCGGCCGGCTGCGGCGAATGCGCTCAACGGCGCACATCCGACGCTTCGGCTGGTCTGAGCGGGTCTTACTGCACCCGATATGAGAAGGCCGGACCGGAGCGGTCCGGCCTTCTTGGCCGCTTAGAGCCCGACCAGGCTTTCCACCGGAATACCCAGATTCCGGTGCAGGTTGCGGATCATGTTCAACGTCAACGCACGCTTGCCGTTGAGCACCTCGTAAACACGATTGGGCTGGCCGATGCTGGGCACCAGATCCTTGGCGGTCAATCCGGATTGCTCCATGCGGAACTTGATCGCCTCGATCGGGTCGGGAGGGGCAATCGCGTGGTGCTTGCTCTCGTAGGACTCGATCAGGGTGATCAGGACGTCGAACTCATCGCCTTCGGGGGTGCCGACCTCGGGAGGGTGGTCGAAGTAGTGCGACACAGCCTTGAGAGCGAGCTGATAGTCGTCTTCATTGCGGATGGGACGGATGTTCATGGGGTGCACTCCACCGTAGTCACATCGATTGCATCGTATTGGGCATGCGTTCCGATGAATTTGATGTAGACCGCCTGGTATTGATAGGCGATTGCCACCACGAGGCGGTAGTCATTGCCTTTGATGTTGAAGACGACGCGATTGTTCGCCACGAAACTGGCCGTCGCATAGTGATTCCGGATGTCCTGCGGCGTACGCCACTCAGCGTTCTTCGCCTCGTCGTACCAGGCTCTGAGAGATTGCTCCGCTGCAGGGTGCTTGGCCCAGAATCGCTCAAGTACAGGCTTTGCTAGGATTCGCATCTGCGCAGCTTAGTCCCATGTTGGGACTTGGGCAAGGAGGCCAGCAGGCAGGCGAACCCGCCGCGCACAAAAAAACGCCCCGGATCCGTCGATCGGGGCGTTCTGGTTTTCCATGGTGCCGAAGGTGGGACTCGAACCCACACGCTTTTAAGGGCGGCGGATTTTGAGTCCGCTGCGTCTACCGATTCCGCCACTTCGGCTGGCTGGCCGCGTAGTGTATACAAGATGTCGACATTTGTGCAGACCTGAATGCTTAAGTTCCTGTCAGGGTTTCACCTACACAGGACGCTATACTCATCGCGCTGAACCATACAGGGAGTCGTCATGAGCGCGCTGCAGGATTTTCGGGTGCTGGTGGTCGAGAACGACGAAATGAGTGCGGCCCTGCTGCAGATGCAGCTGGCGCAGTCCGGCGCCGTGGTGGTGGGACTGGCGGCCTCGGTCGCCGAGGCGCTGCGCCTGCTCGCCGAAACCGAGCCACAGGTGGTGCTGCTGGATTACCGCTTGGCCAACAACGAGACCAGCGAAGCGGTGGCCGCTGCCCTGGTGGCGCGCCAGATCCCCTTCGTGCTGGCGACCGGCATGGCGACCGAGCATCTGCCCGAGGCATTCCGGCCGGGTGTCATCCTGACCAAGCCGTACCTGACGGCCGACCTGAACACCGCGCTGGGGCGTGCCCGGGTGGGCGACTCCGTCGCCGGCTGAGCGGCGACCTCAGGCTGCTTCGGCGTGTGCCAGGGCGACCGGTTCGCGGTCGTCCAGGATCCGGTACAGCGCGGCCAGATCCTGCGGGTCCGGATTCAGCCACGCATCCAGATGTTCGCGCCGGATCGGGACGATGCAGCGGTCATGGCCGGTCCGCGCTACATCAGCAGGCGGATCATCGGTGATCGCGGCGAACGACAGCAGGCGACCTTCCGGTCCTTCCCATTCCGACCACAGGCACGCGATCAGCAGATCGCGCAGTGGCTGCGGGCTGAACTCCAGGACGACGTTCTCGGCTTTCTCGCCGGGCGAGAGCGGGCGCTGCTCCAACGCGTGCTGTGGAACGTGCTCGTAGAACGACTGCACCACCACCACGCCGTGCCGATGGCCGAACGCGGATGTCCAGTACGCCTCCAGGCTGTCCCGGCGTGCGTTGTACGTGCCGGGATAGAGCACGTCGTTGCGCGCGGGCTTGTCCGGCAGCCGGCACTGGTATCGCATCGGCTTGATCACGCGCTGCCCGTGCTCGGACACGATCACCGGCGCGTAGACCCCCGGGAAAATGCGGCTGTCGCGCGGCACCAGGCCCGCGCGCTGCAGATCGGACAGGCGCGTCTGCGCGCGCTCGATGCGGTTGCCGGCCACGCGCACTTCGGTGCGCGCCTTCTGCGTGGGGCGCGTAGCCAGTTGTTCCTCGGCCGCTTTCAAGCGCGCGCCCTGCAGGCGCACTTCCTCCTCCAGTGCCTGCATTTCCTCGGCATGCCATTGCTGGATCCGCGCCACGATCTCCTGGCCCTGCGCGGTGCGCGCGCCGGCAAAGCCGTCGTCCATCGCCCTGGGGGTCTTCGGGCGCTGCTTGCCGGCATCGTGGGCATAGAGCTGGGCGAACTCGTCCAGCGACATCATGGCGCCGTACTCACGGACCAGCTTGGTGTAGTCGGCGCGGATCTGGGCGGAATAGCACATGGCGGGAGAGCAGGGTGGGCAGGGGGACAGGATAGGCCCATGGGTCGCACATCCTGCGAATCCGTTCGGGCACGCTGAGCGTCCATTCAGTGCTGGATCCGCGTCATGTCGCTGCCCGTCGGTGTTCACTGCATTCCGTTACCGCCCAGCGTGGAGGAGTACCGCGCGCTGCGGGTGCTGGCCGGCCTGAGCCCGAAATCGGCCGAGGCGGCGGCGCGTGGCCTGCCCAATACGGTGTTCGGCGTGAGCCTGCGCGAAGGCGACCGGCTGCTGGCCATGGGTCGGATCATCGGCGACGGTGGCTGCTTCCTGCAGGTGGTGGATATCGCGGTGGTGCCGGACCGCCAGGGGCAGGGCCTGGGCAAGGCCGTGATGCAGCAGCTGGATGGCTGGCTGCGCGCGAATGCCGTCGGTGCCTACGTGAGCCTGATCGCCGATGGGGAGGCGCATCGGCTGTATGCGCAGTTCGGCTTCGCCTTGACCGCGCCGCGTTCGGTGGGCATGGCGAAGGTGGTGGTGTAGGCCCATAAACAAACAGCCCCGACCGAAGTCAGGGCTGTTTGTTTGAAGCTGGCGTCCCCACGGGGATTCGAACCCCGGTCGCCACCGTGAAAGGGTGATGTCCTAGGCCTCTAGACGATGGGGACGCGTTAAACCGAATTTTTGGCTTCCATCGGACGGCCTGTGTCCGGAGAAGTGGTGGAGCCAGGCGGGATCGAACCGCCGACCTCCTGCATGCCATGCAGGCGCTCTCCCAGCTGAGCTATGGCCCCACAGTTGGGCTGCGAGCCGCCTATCATAGCGGCGGTTTTGCCGGATGGGAAGGGGGTGTCAAACAAAAAGCCCCGACCGAAGTCAGGGCTGCTTGTTTGAAGCTGGCGTCCCCACGGGGATTCGAACCCCGGTCGCCACCGTGAAAGGGTGATGTCCTAGGCCTCTAGACGATGGGGACGCGTTAAACCGAATTTTGGCTTCTGTCGGACGGCCAGTGTCCGGAGAAGTGGTGGAGCCAGGCGGGATCGAACCGCCGACCTCCTGCATGCCATGCAGGCGCTCTCCCAGCTGAGCTATGGCCCCACGTTGTACCGCGAGCCGCCTAGTATATCTGCCTGTTCACGTTTGTGGAAGCCTTTCGGGACATCCGCAACGCAACCGCAGTAAGCGGTGAACAAAAAGACCCGGCATGCCGGGCCTCGGTGTTCTTCTGATGAGTGGCGTCCCCACGGGGATTCGAACCCCGGTCGCCACCGTGAAAGGGTGATGTCCTAGGCCTCTAGACGATGGGGACGCATGAATCTCATCAAATTGTTCAGCACACCCGGACGGCCTAATGTCCGGAGTGGTGGAGCCAGGCGGGATCGAACCGCCGACCTCCTGCATGCCATGCAGGCGCTCTCCCAGCTGAGCTATGGCCCCACGATGCTGGAGGCGGAATTCTACGCGGCCGTGAAGCGTTCGCCAAGTCTTTTTTCTGAAACACCGAAGAAAGAATGTACGCAGCCACTCGACCATCGATGCCGGAAAACAGATCGCACGTGCCGTGCCATTGAACGGCACGCCACAAACAAAAAGCCCCGACCGAGGTCAGGGCTGTCTGCTTGAAACTGGCGTCCCCACGGGGATTCGAACCCCGGTCGCCACCGTGAAAGGGTGATGTCCTAGGCCTCTAGACGATGGGGACGCACGAAAACTTCAAATTTTGTCACTGCAATCTGATCGGCCTAATGATCGGATTGGTGGAGCCAGGCGGGATCGAACCGCCGACCTCCTGCATGCCATGCAGGCGCTCTCCCAGCTGAGCTATGGCCCCACGTCGTGAGGAGCGAAATCATAGCGACGACGTTTTGGATTGGCAAGGAAAATGTGAAGAAATTTCGTCAGGCACGCGTGCTTGTTCGCCAGGCAGTCGTTGATGGCGCAGTCGCAGTGCATTGCCGATCACCGACCCGAACTCAGGCTCATCGCCATCGACGCCAAGAGCGGCGACATCACGATGCCCAGTGGATACAGCACGCCGGCGGCAACCGTCGTATCCATCGCGGAGCTTCACACCGTGTGCGTGGCGTCACCATCGTCGCGGCACATGCGCTGCACTGGAGCGTGAGTGGTTTCATAGGCGTGTGTCGGTCAACGCCGTCAGGATCGGGCACCGTTCCTGATCCCCGTGACCGGGGCAGGCATCGACCAGTTGCTTGAGCGCACCGTGCATGCGTTGCAGCTCGCCGATGCGCTGCTCGATATCGGTGAGTTTGTTCACCGCGCTGTCGCGGATCTGCGCCATGTCCCGACCGCGCTGATCGCTGAAGCCAAGCAGGTTGGCGATCTCGTCCAGGCTGAAGCCGAGTGTCTTGGCGCGGCGGATGAACTGCAGCCGGGTCAGGTCGGACTCGCTGAAGACGCGGTAGCCGCCGGCGCTGCGTCGGGCGGTCGGCAGCAGCTGTTGCCGCTCGTAGTAACGCACCGTGTCGATGGGCACGCCGGCCAGGCGCGCGAGCTGTCCAATGTTCATGAGCACCTCGTGGATGACGAGCCCATTCTGAAGCTTGGAGTGCTCTCCAGGGTCAAGCTTGCTCAAACCCCACTGGAAGTTCAGCCGATGTGAAATTTGCAACTAGTTGCATGGTCCTCCTCCCCGGACGTCCGTAGCCTCAGGCCATCTTATGTATCGACCCGTTCTGCCCGGCCCTGCGCCGGCAGGCACTGTTCCAGGAGAATGGCCATGGACGCACCCCGCAACACGCTGCAGCCGGACCGCCGGCCGGACAAGCCGGCCCTGATGGAAGTCGCGGTGGTGGAATTCCCCGGCAGCCTGCGCGCTGCCGCGCCGGTCCTCTCCGAGCTGGCGCAGCGCTGCAACCGGACGGTTGCCGCCGGCCGCCGCACCGGCGCACGCATGCTGGTGACGCGGTGGACGCTGTCCGCACGCGGTATGCAGCGCGTTGCCGGAACGGAGTTGTTCGGCGATGCGCTGCCGGCCATCATCGTCGTGCCCGGTAGCGAATCGAGCTGGACCATGCCGCCGCCCGACGAACGCCTGCTGGCCTGGCTGCGGGAATGCCACGATAGCTGCAGCCTGCTGGCCGGCTGCGACGAGGGCGGGCTGCTGCTGGCAGCGTCGGGTGTGCTGGCCGGGCGCTCGGTCAGCGTGCCCGATCCCGCGCGGTGCCCGCCGCTGCGCATGATGGTGCCCAGCTGGTTGCCCAGCGAGCGCACCCTGGTTGATGACGGCGATCTGCTGACCGCCGCCGGCCAGGACGCCTGGAAGTACCTGAGCCTGCGGCTGCTGGCGCGCATCTATGGGCAGAGCGTGATGAACACCGTGATCCAACAGCTGCAACTGGTGATCCCGCGTACCGAACTGGACGACCTGGAGCGCTTCAGCCCGAACTTCGCGCACGGTGACCGATGCATCCTCAAGGCGCAGCGTTGGCTGCACGGCATCGCCGCCCGCGGGGTCGGGCTGGAGGACATCTGCATGCAGGCGGGCCTGGAGCCGCGCACGTTGCAGCGCCGTTTCCTGAAAGCCACCGGGATGCGGCCGATCGAGTATTGCCAGCGCCTGCGCATCGCCAAGGCACAGTTGCTGCTGCAGGCCGGTGGCGTGGTCGACCAGGTGGCCTCGTTGGTGGGGTATTCGGACCAGAGCGCGTTCCGACGGTTGTTCCTGCGCATCGTCGGGCTGACCCCGGCACGCTATCGGCGTCAGGTGGCCGCGCAACTGCGTGAGCGGGTGGCCCCGCGAGCGGTCGGTCGGATGGTCGAGTCGGTGCACTCGGTGGCCTGAATCGCGCACCACCGGCACGCTTGCTCCATTGACGCCTTGCTGGGACCATGCCGGCGGGCCCGAAGCAACAGCCGTCGCAGCGAGGCAGACCCGAGCGATGGCGGAGAGAATCAATGATCAGCAGTGTAGGCCCGGTACCGCTTGCGGTCGTGTGGGTGTTGGTGGCCGTCGGCATTGCGATGCTCGTGGCCAGCGTGGTGCGTACACCGGCGATCGAGGGCGCACCGCGGCCGCGATCGGTGGTGGTGGACATGCTGCTGCTGGGGCTGCTGGCCGGTCGCGCCGCCTTCGTGCTCTGGCATGTGCGCGATTATGCGCAGGATCCCTGGGGCGTCCTGCGCATCGGCGATGGCGGCTTCCTGCTGTGGCCGGCCCTGGTGGCTGGGCTGGGGTGGGGCGCTTGGCGCCTGCGCCGATGGCCTTCGTTGCGTCGGCCGGTATGGGCCGGTGCCCTGGCTGGAGTGCTCGGTTGGGCGCTGCTGTCCAGCGGCGCTGGCTGGCTGCAGCAATCGCGGGTGACGCTGCCGGCCATCACCCTGACCTCGCTGGAGGGCGCGCCAACCGCGTTGTCCGACACGCAGGGCAAGCCGGTGGTGGTCAATCTCTGGGCGAGCTGGTGCGGCCCCTGTCGTCGCGAGATGCCGGTGCTGGCCCGCGCGCAGCAGCGCCATCCGGATATCCGCTTCCTGTTCGTCAATCAGGGCGAAACCCGTGATGAGGTCGAGGGTTTCCTGGCCGCCGAGCGGTTGACGCTGGCCAATGTGCTGCTCGACGAGGACGCACTCACCGCCGAGCGGCTGCAGGTGCACGCCTATCCGACTACCCTGTTCTTCGATGCGCAGGGCCGGCTGCGGGAAATACACCTGGGTGAACTCAGTGCCGCTGGCCTGCAATCCAAGCTCGACAGCCTGTAACCGGGGTCGCGTTGTCATGTTTATTGAATCCAGGAGTCACCATGAAATTGAAGTCCTCGCGCCCGCTGGGCACCGTGCTTGCCGTGTCGCTGCTGATGGCCCTGGCCGGGTGCAGCCAGGCGCAGACGCCGAAGGCCGGTGAGGCCGCCCCGGCCAAGTCCGGTGGAGATCGTCCGGCGGTACTGAAGGGCATCGAGAAGCATGGTTTCGAAGTGATCGGCGAGTTTGATGCGCCCGGTGGCCTGCGCGGTTTCGCCGGCGTGGTCGGCGGGCAGCAACCCGCGGCGGCGTACGTCACTGCGGATGGAAAGCACGTGGTCGTCGGCAGTCTGTTCGATGCCAATGGCGAAGACGTGGGTGCAGGGCCGCTGGAGAAGCTGGTGGCCAAGCCGATGTCCGAGCGCAGCTGGAAGAAGCTCGACGAGAGCGCCTGGGTGCGCGATGGCCGTGCCGATGCGCCGCGCGTGGTCTACACCTTCAGCGATGCGAACTGCCCGTACTGCCATCGCTTCTGGGAAGCAGCACGACCGTGGGTGGATGCCGGCAAAGTCCAGTTGCGCCACGTGATGGTCGGCGTCATCCGCGAAGACAGCCCGGCCAAGGCGGCCGCGATTCTCACCGCGCCCAATCCCAGTGCCGCGCTGCTGGAGAACGAACGACTGTTCGATCGCGGCGGTATCAAGCCGGCGGCATCGCTGACCGCGGAGGTCGCCAACAAGCTGGATGCGAACCAGGTGCTGATGATCGAGCTTGGCTTCCAGGGCACGCCGGGCATTCTGTTCAAGGATGCACAGGGCATGGTGCAACGCCGCTCCGGCATGCCGCAGGGCGACGACATGACCGTGGTGCTCGGCCCGCGCTGAGCCAACGCGCCCCGTTACACGCCACACCTCGCGCCGGGCCATGCCCGGCGCGTTTCGTTTCGGCTTCGCGCTGCAGCGGTGCACCTCCGTCTGGGCCGATGCGTCCGGCTTGATTTCGATCAAGGCCGGAATCGCCTGGATCGCTACGCTGGGCTCCATGCGCTCTCCCATGGATTTCCCCGCACGCATCGGATGCGTGGCCCCCCGGTCAGAAAACGGCCTGACAACGTTCACGACATTCTCACTTTGCGATTGTTACTCAAGGTGTTGGTCGGCACGCGTGAGCGCGTTGGTCATCAGGGATGAGGGGATCCCGTGCGGGCGCGGTGGTCGCGCGCCGTGCAGTGCCGGGCTGTGCGCCCGTGGCCTGCGGCGTCCTGGACGTCTGCCGCTGCGGACGCGCGGGACTGTGTGCGTTTCAAGGAGGATGTGATGCGCTTGGCTGTGTTGACGGTCGCATGCGTGGCAGCGATGGCTGCGGCGCCGGTGTACGCGCAGGATTCGGCCGCGGCGTTGCGGCAGGACATCCAGACGCTGCGGCAGACCCTGGAACAGATGGAGAAACGCCTGGAAGCGATCGAGTCCGGGAGGCCTCCTCCCGCCTCGCCAGTGGCCACGGCGATTCCTTCGCCGGGCACGACGGCCGCGCCCTTGCCGTCACCGGCCCCGCTGACCGCCCAGGCCCAGGTGCCGGGCATGGGCCAGGCCATCCTCCCGCAACGTGATTCCGTTTCCGATCCGTCCACCGCCGCGTCCCGCCCGGACAGCGCCGCCGGCCCGACCGATCCCGAGCTGAAAGGCTTCTTCGCGATTCCCAACACCGACACCCTGATCCGTATCGGCGGCTACGCCAAGCTCGATGCGATCGCCGATTCCCGTGCGGCCGGTGACCAGGAGCAGTTCATCACCTCGTCCATTCCGGTCGGCAGTGCGCACCGGGATGTGTCCAACTTCACGCTGCATGCCAAGCAGACCCGCTTCAGCTTCGAAGCGCGGCGCCCGACCACGCACGGCAACCTGCGCTTCTACCTGGAGAACGACTTCTTCGGCAGCAGCGACAGCTATCAGTTCCGCCTGCGCCACGCGTACGGCCAGCTCGGCAACACCTATGCCGGCTACGGCTATTCCAGCTTCATGGATGCCGACAGCCTGCCCGACACCCTGGATTTCGCCGGTCCGGGCGGCGCGGGCTACCTGCTGGTGGCCGGCATCCACCACAGCTTCGCGATGGGCAAGGGCAACACGCTCACCGTGGCGGCCGAGGATCCGGATACCCAGTTGAGCAACCCCGCCGAGGGGATCATGTCGGTCGACCAGCTCCCCGATGTCACCGTCACCGCCCGCATGGAGCGCGACTGGGGCCATCTGCAGCTGGGCGGTGTCGCGCGCAGCCTGGGCTACGACGGCGATGCCGGCGATGGCCGGCGATTTGCCGGTGGCCTGCAGCTCAGCGGCTCTGCGGCCGTAGGCGACCAGGACCTGCTGTTGTTCGGCATGCTCGGTGGCAAAGGGCTGGCGCGCTATACGGCCGACCTGACCGGGTCGGGCATGGATGCGGTGGTGACCGCCGATGGTCGCCTGCAGGCGCTGTCGCTGTATGGCGGCTTCGTCGGGTACACGCATTACTGGTCGCCGCTGTGGCGCTCGAACCTGATCTACGGACAACTCACCAGCGCGCGCAACGATGCGCTGGCCGCCGACGCCTTCCGCCAGAGCCGCTACGGCGTCTTCAACCTGCTGTGGAGCCCGGCCCCGTCCTGGACGATGGGCATGGAACTGCTCTATGGGCAGCTGGAGCAGCAGGGCGGACAGCGCGGCGACACCGTGCGGCTGCAGGGCAGCCTGCAATACAGCTTCATCAAGTAACTCCCAACGCCCGGCATGACCGGGTCCCTGCCTGGCAAAGGAGCAAGCGTCATGGCACAAGCAAAGAAAATCGGGGTCGTCGGGGCCACCTTCCTGGTGGCCGGCAACATGATGGGGTCGGGGGTGTTCCTGCTGCCCTCCAGCCTGGCCAAGATCGGCACCGCCTCGATCTGGGGCTGGCTGATCACCACGGCCGGCGCGCTGCTGCTGGCGTTCGTCTTCGCCAAGCTCGGCAAGCTGGCGCCCAAGGCGGGTGGTCCGTATGCCCATGCGCGTGACTGGTTCGGGCCTTACATGGGCTTCCAGACCAACGCCGTCTACTGGTTCGCCAACTGGATCGGCAACGTCGCCATCCCGATCGCGGCGGTGGGCTACTTCAGTTACTTCTTCCCGATCCTGTCCGAGCCGGTGCCGCGCTGCATCGCGGTGCTGGCGCTGGTGTGGGCGCTGAGCTTCGCCAACGTCATCGGTCCGTCGTTCGTCAGCAAGCTGCAGACGGTGACCACCAGTTTCGCGCTGGTGCCGATCCTGGGCATCGCGATCTTCGGGTGGTTCTTCTTCGACCCGACGATCTTCAAGGGCGCCTACAACGTGTCCGGGGAGTCCAACTTCGGCGCGATCTCCAGCGCCGCGGCGTTGACCCTGTGGGCCTTCATCGGCGTGGAATCGGCCTCGGTGACCGCCGGTGTGGTCGAGAATCCGGAGAAGAACGTGGCGCGTGCCACGCTCGCCGGCGTGTTCCTGGCGGCAATCGCCTACATTGCCAGCTCCTCGGTGATCATGGGCATGGTGCCCAATGGCGACCTGCAGGTGTCCGATGCGCCGTTCGCGCTGGCCGCGGCCAATGCCGTGGGCGGGTGGGGCGGGGCGCTGGTCAGCCTGTGCGCCTTCGTCGGCGCGGCCGGCTCGCTCGGTGGCTGGATCCTGCTGACCGCGCAGAGCGCCAAGGCCGCGTCGGACGATGGCCTGTTCCCGAGCATCTTCAGCAAGACCAACAAGGATGACGTGCCGGTCAAGGGCGTGCTGATCGTGGCCGTGCTGATGACCCTGGCGGTGCTGGTCACCTCGACCTCCAAGACCGCCTCGGCCCAGTTCGACGTGATCACCTCGGCCGCGGTGGTGCTGACCCTGCTGCCCTACATCTACTCCTGCGTGGCCTGCTATTTCGTGGTCGAGCGCTCGCACACGCTGGTGCACACCGGCGCGTTCTGGCTGCTGACCAGCGTCACCGTCGTGTACTGCCTGTGGGCGATCTTCGGCTCGGCCGGCAACATCGTGCAGTACGCCTTCCTGTTCGTGTTGTTCATCACGGTGTTCTATCCGTTCTTCAGCGAGGAGCGTCGCCGCCAGCGCGGCCAGCTGCCCGCGCTCGACGCCGCCGTCCGCACCACGCTTTCGTGAGCTTCCCCCAGGAGAATCCCTGTGTACTTCAAGTCCCTTGATTACCCGATCATCGTCATCGACGACGACTACGAATCCCCGCGCATCGGCGGCATCCTGATCCGTGCGCTGGTGGACGAGCTGCGCAAGAGCGACCAGCGCGTGCTGTGCGGTCTGACCCTGGCCGACGCCCAGGCGGGTGCACGCACCTATGTGGCGGCTTCGGCGGTGCTGATCTCCATCGACGGCACCGAGGAGAACCCGGAGCAGTTCCAGCGCCTGCTCGGGTTCCTGCGTGAGCAGACCGCCCGCCGCGCGAACCTGCCGGTCTTCCTGTACGGCGAGCGGCGCACGATCGAGAAGGTGCCGAGCAAGCTGCTCAAGTTCGTGCACGGCTACATCTTCCTGTTCGAAGATACCAAGAGCTTCATTTCGCGCCAGGTGATGCGCGCGGCCGAAGACTACATGGCCAACCTGCTGCCGCCGTTCTTCAAGGCCCTGATCCACCATACGGCCGAGTCGAACTATTCCTGGCACACGCCCGGTCATGCCGGCGGCGTGGCGTTCACCAAATCACCGGTAGGGCGCGCGTTCCACCAGTTCTACGGTGAGAACACCCTGCGCAGCGACCTGTCGATCTCGGTGCCGGAGCTGGGTTCGCTGCTCGACCACAGTGGTCCGATCAAGGAAGCCGAGAACGAGGCGGCGCGCAACTTCGGTGCCGACCATACCTTCTTCGTCACCAACGGCACCTCCACCGCCAACAAGATCGTCTGGCACGGCACCGTGGGGCGCGGCGATGTGGTGTTCGTCGACCGCAACTGCCACAAGTCGCTGCTGCACTCGCTGATCATGACCGGGGGCATCCCGGTGTATTTCACCCCGAGCCGCAACGCGCACGGCATCATCGGCCCGATCAGCCTGGATCAGTTCACCCCCGAATCGCTGCAGCAGGCCATTGCCGCCAACCCGCTGGCCAGCAAGGCCTACAAGGCCGGCTCCAAGCCGCGCATCGCGGTGGTGACCAACTCGACCTACGACGGGCTGTGCTACAACGCCGAGAAGATCGCCGAGGAAATCGGCAGCGCGGTCGACTTCCTGCATTTTGACGAAGCCTGGTACGCCTACGCGGCCTTCCATCCGTTCTACGAGAACCACTACGGCATGGCCAAGGGCAAGCCGCGCGAGCAGGATGCGATCATCTTCACCACGCACTCCACGCACAAGCTGCTGGCTGCGTTCTCGCAGGCCTCGATGATCCACGTGCGCAATGCGGCCTCCCGCGAGCTGGATGCCGAGCGCTTCAACGAAGCCTTCATGATGCACACCACGACCAGCCCGCATTACGGGGTGATCGCGGCCTGCGATGTGGCCTCCAAGATGATGGAGGGCGCGGCCGGTGAATCGCTGGTTCAGGAAATGCACGACGAAGCGATCGCCTTCCGCCGCGCGATGCTGCATGTGCGTGAGGACCTCGGCCGGGACGACTGGTGGTTCAGCGTATGGCAGCCGGACAAGCTGGAGCGCTCGCTGGCCAAGGGCGACGCACCGGCCCCGATGGTGGCCAAGCGCAGCGAGTGGTACCTGCAGCCGGACGCGCACTGGCACGGTTTCGAGGGCCTGGTCGACGACTACGTGCTGATCGATCCGATCAAGGTGACTCTGCTGACCCCCGGGCTGTCGATGGATGGCGAGATGGGCAAGCGGGGTATTCCGGCTGCGGTCCTGAGCAAATTCCTGTGGACCCGCGGCATTACCGTGGAAAAGACCAACCTGTACTCGGTGCTGTTCCTGTTCTCGATGGGCATCACCAAGGGCAAGTGGAGCACCCTGGTGACCGAGCTGATGGCGTTCAAGGAGCTGTACGACAGCAACGCGCCGTTGACCCGTGCACTGCCGCAGCTCGCGGCCGAGTTCCCGATCGCCTACGCCGGCTGGGGTCTGCGCGACCTGTGCGATGCACTGCACGCCTTCAACGCCGAGTTCGGCGTGGCCCAGGTGATGCGCGCGATGTACGTGGACCTGCCCGAGCCGGTGATGACCCCGGCCGAGGCCTACGACCACCTGGTGCGCGGCCAGATCGAGCGGGTCGACATCGAGCAGATCAGTGGCCGCATCGCCGGCACCATGCTGGTGCCATACCCGCCGGGCATCCCGACCATCATGCCGGGCGAGCGCTTCGGTGCCAGCGATGAGCCGATCATCCAGTCGCTGCGGATCGCCCGTGAGCAGAACGCGCGCTTCCCGGGCTTCGAGTCGGATGTACACGGGCTTATCATCGACACCGACGGCGATGCGCCGCGCTACAAGGTGGAGGTGCTGAAGGTCTGACGCCCGCGCGGAGGACCCTCGGCCAGCGATGGATACAGCACGCGAGCAGCGGGTCCTCACGTTTTCCATCGGGGTGACGATGGCGGTCAGCGCCGTCGGCTTCATCGGGGGCCTGCTGGTGGGATCGCAGGCCATCCTGTTCGACGGCGTCTACAGCCTGGTGGACGTGGCGCTGACCCTGGTGGCGTTGTCGGTGCTGCGGCTGGTGGCGCGGGAAGAAAGCCCGCGCTTCCAGTATGGGTACTGGCATCTGGAGCCGATGGTGGAGGCCCTCGGTGGGGCGATCCTGTCGCTGGCCTGCATCTATGCATTGGCCAACTCGGTGATCGGGCTGACCACCGGCGGGCACGAGGTCAAGGCCGGGCCTGCGCTGCTGTGGGCCGCTGTGCTGTGCGTGAGCAACCTGGCCATGGCGGCGTTTGTGCGTATCCGGGCGATGCAGCTGCATTCGGCCCTGCTGTGGCTGGATGTGCGCGCCTGGCTGCTCAGCGGGCTGATGAGCCTGGCCGTGGTGCTGGCGTTCGCGATCGCCTTGCTGCTGCGCGGCGGCGAGCACGCCCACTGGATTCCCTATCTGGATCCGCTGGTGCTGGCCGCGATCAGCGTCGCGGTACTGCCGGTACCGCTTCGCAGCGCCTGGAAGGCCATGCGCGAAGTGCTGCAGGTGGCGCCGGATACGCTGGATGCGCGCGTGCAGGCGGTGATGAAGGACTTCGTTGCCGAGCACGGCTATGTGGATTTCACCAGTCACGTCGCCAAGATGGGCCGCATGCGGTTCGTGGAAATCCACATCCTGACCCATCCGGACACCGTGATCGGCACCATCGGCAACGTGGACGCGATGCGCGACGAGATCGCCGAGCGCTTGGATGCGCGCGGCAGCGAGTTCTGGCTGACCATCGATTTCACGGCCGATCCGGCCTGGACCTGAGGCCAGGGGGGGCGCTGGCCCCTGATATACGAAACATATATGATGCGTATATCAATCTTCAGAGGGCTCGCCCATGGGCATCGTCAACATCGATGACGAACTGCACGACAACCTGCGCCGCGCCAGCGGCGTCTCGGGCCGCTCGATCAATGCCCAGGCGGGGTTCTGGATCAAGATCGGCATGCTGTGCGAAATGAATCCCGGCTCGACCTACCAGGAGATCGTCAACCGTGAACTGCGTGCCGCCGGGGTCGAACCGGGCGCGTTGCGGGTGGCCGAAGCATGATCAAGACCGCTGAAGAACAGGCGCTGATGCGCGCATCGGGCCGCCTGCTGGCACAGGTGTTCGAAGCGCTGGACGCGCTGTCGCTGGAGGGCATGAGCACGCTGCAGGTGAACGACTGGGTCGAGCGCTTCATCGTCGATCAGCTGCACGCCCGTCCGGCGAGCAAGGGCCAGTATGGCTTTGCTTACGTACTCAATAGTTCGATCGACAACGTGGTCTGCCACGGGGTGCCCTCAGCGGATGTGATCCTGCGCAGCGGCAGCATCGTCAACCTGGACATCACCCTGGAGAAGGGCGGTTACATCGCCGATTCCAGCAAGACCTACCTGATCGGCGAGGTGGACTACGCCGCCAAGCGGCTGGTACGGGTCACCCGCGAGGCGATGTGGAAGGGGATCGGCGTGGTGCGCCCGGGCGCGACGCTGGGCGACATCGGGTTTGCGATCCAGCAGCATGCCAAGGCGCATGGCTACAGCGTGGTCCGCGAATTCTGCGGCCATGGCATCGGCCAGGAGATGCACGAGGAACCGCAGGTGCTGCATTACGGGCGCCGCGGCGACGGGCTGGAGCTGGAAGAGGGCATGACCTTCACCATCGAGCCGATGATCAACCAGGGCCGCGCGGCCATCGACATGAGTGACGACGGCTGGACCGTGACGACCCGTGACGGGAAGCTGTCGGCGCAGGCCGAGCACACGGTGCTGGTCACCGCCGAGGGCGTAGAGGTGCTGACGCTGCGCGCGGGCGAGCGGATGCCGGATTGACCCGTCATTCGCTGCGCGTGGAGACCAGTTTGAGGAATGCCTCGTTCTGATACCGGCTCATGCGCAGCTGCTGGCCGGTGTCCATGGTCACCACGTGGTGGCCGTTGAACCACGGATGGATCGCCTTGACCCGCCGCACGTTGACGATCGCCGAGCGATGCACGCGCGCGAAGTGCCGCGGGTCCAGCCGCGCGGCGAGGGTGGTCATGGTCTCGCGCAGTTCGTGCATGCGGTCGACCAGGTGGATCTCGACCGTGTTGCGTGCCGCCTTGATCCAGACGATGTCCTCCACCGCCACCAGCACCACATGCTCATCGACGCGCACCGGGATGCGCTGCAGGTAGTCGTCCCGCTGACGCAGTGCATCCAGCGCCTGCAGGATCTGCGCCGAGGCCTGCGTGCCCATCGCGCTTGACGCCGTCACCCGGGCTTTGGCCCGCTCAAGCGTGGTGGCAAAGCGCTCGCGGCTGAACGGCTTGACCAGATAGTCCACGGCATTGGCCTCGAAGGCCTTCACTGCGTACTGCTCGTACGCGGTGACGAATACGGTGGCCGGCATCCGCGCCGCACCGATGGTGGCGACCACGTCCATGCCGTTGATCGCCGGCATCTGGATGTCCAGGAACACCAGGTCCGGTGAGTAGCTGCGGATCGCGGCGACCGCCGAGATGCCATCGCCGCATTCGCCGACGATCTCGATCCCGGGATCATCGCGCAGCAACCGCACGATCGCGTGCCGGGCGATGGGCTCATCATCGACCACCAGCACGGTCAGGCTCATGCCGGTGCGATCCCCGGCGTTGTCCCCGGGATGAATTCGGGTGCCTCGTCGGCACTGTCCAGGTCACGGAACGGCACGCGGATGCGGCAGGCCACGCCTTCTGGCCAGAGCATGTCCAGGCGGACGTCGGCGGCATCGCCGTACAGCTCCTTCAGGCGCAGGCGTGTGTTGTTCATGCCGATGCCGTGCCCGGCCGATGCGGCCGGTTCGGCCGAGAGGGTGCTGTTGCGGTTGCGGACTTCGATGCACAGCGTGTCGCCATCGCGGCGGGCCTCGATCTCGAGGGTGTCGCTGCCCACGCGCTGGCCGATGCCATGGCGCAGCGCGTTCTCCACCAGCGGCTGCAGGATCAGGCTGGGCACCGCGCAGTCCAGCGTGTCCGGCGCGATGTACGTGCGGGTGGTCAGCCGATCCTTGAAGCGGGTGCGCTGGATGCCCAGGTACAGCTCGATCAGGTCGAGCTCCTGGCGCAGGCGGATTTCCTGGCCGTCGTAGTCTTCCAGGAACGCGCGCAGCAGTTCGCTCAGGCGCAGCAGCATGTCTTCGGCCGAGACCTTGTCCTCGTCGAGCAGGGTAATGATCGCGTGCAGGGTGTTGAACAGGAAGTGCGGCTGCAGCTGGGATTTCAGCGAAAGCAGGCGCGACTGCGCCAGTTCGGTGGCCAGCTGGCTTGCCTCCAGTTCACGGCGGGCTTTCTCGGCGTGGAAGTGGATGGCCTGCTGGATCGCGAAGAGGGTCCAGTAGGTCAGCAGCCCGATGGCGAAGTGCTGCTCCAGGAAGTAGCCCAACTGCTCGAAGAAACCGCTGGGCTCGAACAGGGTGGAGACGATCGCGCCCACCACCATGGCGATGAATGTCATGCAGAGGCTGGCCACCACCTGCGTGCCGAGCCCGTGGAGGCGCCCGCTGCCGCGCACCGGAAAGCGCTCGGCGAGGCGGAACACCATGGGTGCCAGGGCCGCCCAGGTGTACCACTGGATCAGCGACCACCGCAGGAGATCCCAGAGGGGTTGTTGGCTGTTCGGCAGGCCGGCGTTGATCGAGGTCTGCAGGGCGAACACCACCGCCACCGCCGTCCACAGGGCGAGGTAGCGGGACAGGCGGATCCGGGTGCTGCCGAGGCGAATGTACATGGTCGATTCCGGGCCAGGCATCTCTGGCGAAGCTCATCTTAGGCAGGCGGCGGGAGGGCGGGAAGCGCCATGACGGCCCATTACGATTGGCCTGGTCGTGGCGACGATTCGTCCCGGATCGGTTGGCGGCGAGGGCGCGCGGGCGCGTGATGCAGGGGTTCATCACCCGCCTGGAGACGCTGCCATGACCTTGATCCGCCCCTTCCTGATCGTTTCGCTGATGCTCGCCGGTACCGCGCACGGTGCGGAGGCCCGCTACCTCGGCCTGCTCAACCGGGCCCATGACAGTGTCGTGGCCCTGGACGTCGCGCCTGCCGGGACCGAGGCCTTCACTCCGCGGTCGATCGATGCCCTGCCGGGTGGTGGTGCCGGCACTACGGTCCGGTTGGCCGACGAAGGGTGCCGGTTCGACCTTCGCGTGGCGTTCCGCAATGGCCGGCGCGTGATCTACCGGGATGTGGATGTGTGCAGGGGCGATACGCTGGTCATCGCGCCGCTGAAGAAAACACCCGATGATCGCGCGGTTGCGCTGGAGCCACAGCGTGCATCCCGTAGCCGATAACCGTGGCGTGCAGCCAGTGCGTCCCGCGCTTACGGACGCGCACGTGGCATGCGCTGCTCCCCCAGGGCCGTGATCCAGTCGATGAAGACGCGCAGCTTGGCGCTGACATGCCGGTTCGGGGGGAACGCAAGGTGCAGCGGCATCGCATCGATGCGCCACTCCGGGAACAGCCGGACCAGCTCGCCGGCGGCCACATGCGGGGCGGCCATGTAGTCGGGGAGCCACAGCGCCCCCAGGCCCGCCACGCCCGCGGCGAGATACGCATTGCCATCATCGACCGCGAGCAGGTGGTGCCCCTTCACGGTGACCTGTTCGTCGCCGCGCTGGAGGGTGTAGGGCAGCACCGTGCCACTGCGCGAGCGCAGGTAGCCGACCACGCGATGCGGGGGCTGCTCCAGGTCCTGCGGATGCGCGGGGATGCCCGCCTGCTGCAGGTAGGCGGGCGAGGCGTGGATGCCGGCCTGCAGATCGCCGATATGGCGCGCGACCAGCGATTGATCCGTGATCTGTCCGCCGCGGATCACGCAGTCCACGTTCTCGTCGATCAGGTCCACGTGGCGATCGCTGACGCCCAGATCGAGCTGGATCTCCGGATAGCGGGCAAGGAAGTCGGGCAGGGCGGGCACCAGCACCAGCCGCGCGAAGGGGGCGGGCACGTCCACCCGCAGACGCCCGCGCGGCGCCGCCGCCGCTGTGGACAGGCTGGTTTCAGCGTCGTCGATGTCGGCCAGCAGCCGGATCACCCGCGCGTAGTAGGCCGCGCCATCGGCGGTGACGTTCACCTGCCGGGTGGTGCGGTTCAACAGCCGTACCCGCAGCCGGGCCTCCAGGTGCTGCACCAGCTGCGTGACCGTGGTTCGGCTCATGCGCAGCGTGTCGGCGGCCTTGGTGAAGCTGCCGGTTTCCACCACCCGGGCGAAGGCCTGCATTGCGTCGAACCGGTCCATCTGCATTCCACGGGGGCTGATTGTTTGGATTCTACAAACAATCCTGACGGGCAGGCCGCGTTTATCCCGCGCTCCTGCGGGTCTACCGTGGCGTTTCATTCTTGACGGGCCGTTCGTCGGCCCAAGGCAGAGGTTGATCATGGCAACACGTGACGTCGTTTTCCCGCCGGGCCGCCAGGCCCTGTACGAGCGCAACCGCTATTCGCCGGCCGTGCGCTCCAACGGCTTCCTGTTCGTGTCCGGCCAGGTCGGCAGCCGCGAGGATGGCTCGCCCGAACCCGACCTCGAGGCGCAGGTGCGGCGTGCGTTCGAGAACCTCAACGCCGTGCTCGGCGCGGCGGGCTGTACGTTCGAGGACGTGGTCGACGTCACCGTGTTCCTGGTCAACCCCGAGCAGATCTTCGAGCGCGTGTGGGCCATCGTGCCGGACTACTGGGGCGAGGCGCCGTATCCGACGCTGACCGGGATCGGTGTGACCTGGCTGTACGGATTCGACGTGGAGATCAAGGTGATTGCGAAGCTGCCGTAGCACGCCTTCACGCGGTGACGGCCGCACGTTGTCGATAGTGGGCCGTCATCCTGCTTCCTGTTGCGGATCCACATGCCCCTGATTCCCGAGCGCGTCCAGCGCTGGCCCCGGCCGTGGCGCGTGGCGTTGCTCTCCTTGCTGGCGCTGTACGTGCTGTACCTGCTGGCAGGCAACGTATTCCTCAATACGCCGTTGTTCGATGCGGTCACCAACCGCAAACCTGAAAAATTCACGATGCAGACCGGGCCGGCGCTGACCCTGATGCCGGGCCAGGCCGTGGTCTGGAACATCCGCATGCGTGGCCAGGCCAACCGCACGCAGTATGTGTTCCGCGCCGATCGGGCCAGTGCGTGGATCGACCTGCCGGCGCTGTTCCGCAAGGAAGTGCGCATTCCGCGGATTGACGCGACCGGGGTGGAAGCCGAGGTCGAGCGGGTCGACAAGGCCATCCCGCCACCGCCGCGCGGCGACCGCGGCTGGACCCTGCGCTTCGATGCCATCCACAGCGACACCATCCGCAGCGGCCGTTTCGGCACGCTGCTCGTGGTCGGCCAGGGCCACGGCACGGTCGGTTTCCTCAAGCAGCTCAAGGGCGGCCCTTCGGAGCTGTTCGATTCCACGGCAGGCTTCGACGATGCCCAGGTCAGCTTCGACGGGGTCAACGTGCTGGACGATGCGCATATCGCCGCGCGCTTCCACTTCCCGCGCCACTACCGTGACGACGCGCCGGGGCTGCAGAAACTCGGCATCACCTGGGCACAGCTGCAGATCGACGCCCGCAGCCAGGGCCTGCGCATCGACACCGGCGGCCCGCACGTCAAGGTGGGCAGCGCGGTCTCCAACGCGCGGCTGAAGGCGGATGTGACCCTGGAAGACGGCGCGCTGCGACCCGGCAGCCGTCTGGTCTGGCGTCTGCCGCTGCATGCCGGCGTGCACGCCGACGACCGTGGCCTGCTGTCCCTGCAGTTGGACGTGGCGCAGGACATGCGGGTGCAGGCGCGGCTGCCGCGCGACCCGGAGACGGGCAGCGAGGTCAACGCCGATGTCCGCGTGACCGGCCGGAAGATTCCGTTCCAGGCGCCGGCCGAGCTGCTGCCGCGACTGTCCGGCAGAGTGCAGGGCGCGTGGCAGTTCCAGTCGCTGAACTGGATCAGCGACCTGTTCGTGAAAAAGCCCTGGTTCCATCTGGACGGCGGTGGCCTGCTGAAGGCCGACGTGCTCCTGGCCGAGGGTGAGTTGGCACCGGGCAGCAAGGTGCATATTCCGCAGGTGGCGGCCGTGGCCGAAGTGGCCGGGGTCCGCATGCGTGGCGATGCGCAGGCACAGGGCCGGATCGTCGAAGGCACGCCGGCGCAGGCCGAGCTGAAGGTGCAGATTCCGCGGTTCCAGGCCGCGCCGACCAACGCGCCCAAGGCGCTGTTGTTCGATGGGCGCGAGCTCGCGCTCACTCTGCAGGGCGATGCGCGCCTGAAGCAGTTGAGTGACGGCATGCGCGCCCAGTTGCGTTTCACCGATGCACGCGTGCCGGACCTGACCGCGTACAACCGGTATCTCGGCAACGACAACGTGCGCCTGCTCGGCGGCACCGGACTGCTCAGCGGTGATGCGTCGCTGGATGCGTCCGGCCGGGTCGGCAAGGGCAGGGCCGATCTGCGCGGGACCGGTGCCCGCCTGAGCGTGGCCGGCATCGCGATGCGCGGCGACGCGCAACTGCAGGCGCGCCTGCAGCGTGCTGATTTCGACAGCCGCCAGTTCGACCTCGGCGGCACCACGATGGACCTGCGCAACATCCACGTGGGCGATGAGAAGAGCGATGGACGCTGGTGGGGCAAGGTCGCGATCCGCAGCGGCCACATCGATGCGGCCGCGCCGTTCCAGGTCGATGGGCTGGCCGACCTGCGCCTGCGCGATGCCGGGCCCTTGCTCGGCGTGTTCGCCCAGCGCAGTGAATACCCGCGCTGGGTGCTCGGCATGCTGGACTCGGGCGAAGTGCAGGCCAGTGGCCAGCTGCGCTGGCGCAGTGGCGAGCTGATCGTGGAGGACCTGCAGGCCGAGAACGAGCGGTTGTCCCTGCAGGCGCGGTTGGATCTGAGTCACGCCAAACGCCGGGGTGATCTGTATCTGCGCTGGGGCGTGCTCGGGGCCGGCATCGAGCTGCAGGGCGAGCAGCGCAAGTGGCACCTGGCGGGGGCCCGCGACTGGTATGCGGAGCAGCCGCGGTTGTTGCCGGGCAAGCCGGCGGCATCCAAGCAGGGCGGCGGCACGCCCTGACGGGCGGCGTCTGCTCCCCCTTGCCGGGCCCGGCTTGGTATCCTCGCCGCGCCCACTGTCTGGTGACAGCGTGCCTTCTCGCCGTCATCGACCCGTTATCCCATGAGCAACAGCATCCACCGCGTCCAAGGCCTCAACAACGATGAGGTGGCGGCCGATTGGCCCGCCATCACCGATCGCGAGATCGCCTGGCTGCGCGGGCGCTTCGCCCAGCTGGGCGGGGAGTGCCAGCTGATCTGGCACAGCCCGCGGCCGTTGTCCGCCGCCGCCATCGTCGAGAGCCGGGGCGGAAGGGTGTTCGTCAAGCGCCACCACGGCAGCGTCCGCACGACCGTGGGACTGGCCGAGGAGCATCGGTTCCTGCAGCACCTGGCCGCCCAAGGCGTGCCCGTCGTCGAGGTGCTGCGTGACCGCGACGGTGCAACCGCGGTCGAGCACGAGGGGTGGACCTATGAGCTGCATAGCGTGGGCCGTGGCCACGACCTCTACCGCGACGCGCCGTCCTGGACGTTGCTGACCGATGCCGCGCAGGCACGCGAGGCGGGACGGATGTTGGCGACGCTGCATCGCGCGTCGGCCAGCTACCGCGGACCCCAGCGCAGCACGCACCTGCTGGTCGCGCGCGACGATCTGATCCGCGCCGCCGATCCCGTCGCCGCCCTCCAGGCCGGTCTCGCTGATCGCCCCGGCCTGGCGGCCTATCTGGCACGGCAGGACTGGCAGGCCGATCTGCAGCGTTCGGTGCTGCCGTGGCATGCGGGGCTGGCCGCCCGGCTGCAGGCCGAACCGCGCCTGTGGGCGCACAACGACTGGCATGTGTCCAACCTGCTGTGGCGCCCGCACGGCGATACGTCCGTGGTCGCGACCGTGCTCGATGTCGGCCTGGCCTCACCGACCAGTGCCTTGTTCGATCTGGCCACGGCCATCGAACGCAATGCCATCGCCTGGCTGGCGCTGGAGCACGGGGAGGAGGCCGTGCGCGTGGATATCGCACTGGCGCTGCTCGCGGGCTATCGCGAGATCGTGCCGCTGTCGGCCGAGCGCGTGCACCTGCTGGCCGATCTGCTGCCGGTCGTGCAGTTGGATTTCGCGCTCTCGGAGGTGGAGTACTTCGAAGGCGTGACCCACTCGCCGGCCAATGCGGACGTGGCGTACCACACCTTCCTGCTGGGGCATGCTGACTGGTTCAGCAGCGCCGCAGGCCAGGGCCTGCTGCAGGCGCTGCACGCCGCCGCCTGAGGGCAGGCTCGCAAATCCGTACGGTTTGTAGTGAAATGGTCGCAGAAGCGGGGGTGCCTGGCGAAACCAGGCTGAGAGAGTCCCTTGGAACCTGATCCGGTTTGCACCGGCGTAGGGAGCTTTGAGCAGCAGGCATACCGCCGTGATGGGTCGGTGCGCGTGCGCGCCTTCGCTTCGTCTCCCCTTGCTGATGACGAATCGAATGAACCGCTGCTTCCGCCCCACGCTGTTGTCCGCCGCCCTCTGCGCCGCGCTGCCTCTCCATGCCAACGAACCCGCGGATGCGCCCGAGCGCTCGCCGACTGAACTGGCTGCCGTGCGCGTGCAGGCACATCAGCCGGCGGCCACCGCCACGCAGACCAGCAGCTTCGGCGCCGGTGACTGGAAGAGCACGCCGGCCTCGGTGAACGTGCTGGACCGCGACCTGCTCGACAGCCGCCAGGTCCGTACGCTGTCCGAGCTGGCCAGCAATGATGCCTCGCTGGGCGACAGCTACGCCCCGGTCGGCTACTACCAGAACATCGCGATCCGCGGCTTCCCGCTGGATACCGGCACCGGCTACCGCTTCAACGGGCTGGCCATCACCGGCGAGCAGCGCCTGGCACTGGAGAACATCCAGTCAGTGGAGATCCTCAAGGGCGAGGCGGGTCTCGCCGCGGGCGTCATGGCGCCCGGCGGCATCATCAATTACGTGGGCAAGCGTCCGGCCGAGGTCCGCAACGTCACCCTCGGCACCGATTCGGAAGGCTCGCGCTACACCGCGGTGGATCTCGGCCATTGGCTGTCGCCACGTTTCGGCGTGCGCTTCAATGCGGCCTGGGAAGACAGCGATTCCTATATCGACCACGCCGATGGCCGCCGCAATTTCTACTCGCTGGCCACCGACTGGCTGATCGGCGAACGCGGCAAGCTGGAAGTGGATGCCAACTACCAGACCAGCGCGCAGCGCTCGGCCTCGGGCTATCAGCTGCTGGGCGCCACCGCGCTGCCGCGCGGCGTGGACCGCAAGCACATGCTGGGTTATCAAGCCTGGCAGCGACCGGTCGGCATCGACAGCACCAACCTGACCGCGCTGCATACCTACGATTTCAGCCCACGCTGGCAGTCGCGCGTGTCGGCCAGCTACAGCCGCTCGGTGATCGACGACAACGTCGCCTTCGCGTACGGCTGCTACTACGCCGCCGGATGTGCCGATGGCAGCGTGCCGGGCAACTACTTCGCGCCCAACGGCGACTACGACATCTACGATTACCGCAGTCCGGACGACACCCGCCGCAACCTGGAGTTCCGTGGCGAGCTGCGGGGTGCGTTCGACACGGGTGCCGTCAGTCACGCACTGAGCATTGGCGCGGATCGTTTCGAGCGTACCGTGGACAAGCGCCGCAACGTCAACGAGTACGTGGGCACCGCCAACATCCATGACGCACAGGTGCCGCAGTTCGTCCCGTCGCCGTTGATGCCCGGTGCGTCCGCGCGGCGCCTGGACAGCGCGCAGACGGCGGTCTTCGCGCTGGACCGGATGAGCTTCGGCGATTGGCAGTGGCTGGCCGGGGGCCGTTTCGTGCGCCTGGACGAGCGGGCCTACGACAAGCGCGGCACGCCCGAGCGCCACAGCCGCCTGTCACGCTTCCTGCCGCAGACCGCGCTGGTCTGGAAGGCCACCGATGAGGTCAACGCCTACGTCAGCTACGTGCGCGGCATCTCGCTCGGCCAGGAGGCCCCGTTCTGGACGTCCAACGAAGGCACGTTCCTGCCCGCGGTGCTGTCGCGCCAGGTCGAAGTGGGCGTCAAGTTCGTCCCCGGCGACGCGCTGACCCTCGGCGCGGCACTGTTCCGCACCTCGCAGCCGTTCCAGTACGCCAAGCCGGACGGCAGCGATGCGGGCTACACCTTCGTCGAAGAAGGGCAGCAGACCCACACCGGGCTGGAGCTCACCGCGCAGGGGCAGCTCAGCGAGCGCCTGTCGCTGACCGCCAGTGCCAGTTTCCTGCGCGCCCGTGCACGCGATGCCGGCACGCTGGACTATGAGGGTCACCAGCTGATCAACGTGCCAAAGACGCGCGCGACGGTGCACGCGGAGTACCAGCTGCCGTTTGTGAGCGGACTCGGGGTGACCGGTGGCTGGCGCTACGCCGCCTCCAACGTGGCCACTGCCGATGGCGACGTGAGCGCGCCGGCCTACAGCGTGTTCGACGCCGGCCTGCGCTTCAAGCATCAGGTGGGCGAGCATCCGGTGACCTGGAACCTTTCGGTGGACAACCTGTTCAACCGCTTCTACTGGCGCGATACCGGCAGCAGCTCGGGTGACTACTACCTGTTCCCGGGCGCGCCGCGCCAGGCCCGGTTGTCGGTGACCTTCGCGCTATGAACCCGGCGATCCTGGAATGGTCGGCGGCCGCTGTCAGCATGCTCGGGGTGTGGCTGATGACGCGCCGGGTGCCGTTGGCCTGGCCGGTCGGACTGGTGTCGGTCGCGCTGTACGCGCTGGTGTTCGTGGAGGCCAGGCTGTATTCGGATACGCTGCTGCAGATCGTGTTCGGCGGCTTCCTGGTGTACGGCTGGGTGCGCTGGCGCGGCCAGGTCGAGGACGATGGCAGGGTTGCGATCCTGCCGCTGGCGCGGCGCGCGTTGTGGCGCGAGCTGGGCATCGGCGTGGCCTTCGGTATCGCGCTTGGCGCGGCGATGCACTTCTACACCGATGCGGCGCTGCCGTGGCTGGATGCGATGCTGGCCGCACTGAGCCTGGTCGCCCAGTGGTGGCAGGCGCGCCGGCACACGGCGGCGTGGTGGCTGTGGATCCTGGTGGACGTCGTCTACGTCGGCATGTACATGGTCAAGTCACTGCACGTGACCGCCGTGCTGTATCTGGTGTTCGTCGGCCTGGCCGTGATGGGGTTGCGCGCATGGACGGTGGCGCGCAACGACGCGGTGCTTCACAACGTAGAAGGGCTGCGCGGATAAGTCCGCGCCGCCCTTCGTCACCTCAGGTCTGCACTCGACCCGGCGCGGTCAGAACCGCGCCGTGGCACCCACGAAGAAGGTGCGGGCACCGCCGTCGTAGTTGTTGCCTTCTTCGATGGTGGAGACATCGCCCAGGTTGAGCACGCCTGCACGGACGGTCAGGTGCTCGTTGACGTCGTAGCCGGTGACCAGGTCCCAGGTGGTGTACGCCTTGGCGAACGTGGCACTGGTGGAGGACACCAGCTGCTCGCCGATGTGCTGCGCGCTCAGGTTGAGCGACCAGGCATCGGTGACCTGCCAGTCCAGCGAAGTATTTGCGGTCAGCTTGGGCACCACCAGCAGGCTGGCGCCGGTGGTGCGGTTCTTCGATTCCAGCATGCGCGTGGCATTGGTGATCCAGTTGAGTCGCTCATGCAGGGGCACGGTGACGCTGGCTTCGACGCCGCGGGTGCGGGCCTTCTGGATGTTCTGCGCGACCGTCCACCAGAATCCGTTGACGAAGCTGGTCGTCTGGCCGGGGATGTCACGCAGCGGAACCTGCTGGATCTTGTCATCGAAATCGGTCAGGAAGTAGGTGGCCGACGCCGACCAGCCGTTCTTGTCGAAGCCGACGCCCAGCTCGTAGTTGGTGCTGGTTTCCGGTTCCAGGTTCGGATTTCCGGCCATGTAGCAACCGGTGGTGCCATCGGCGCTGACCGAGCGGTTGGTCCAGCCTTCGGCGGTCAGGGCGGTGCAGCCGTTACCACCGGACTGCGTCGCCGCACCGGCCGTGCCCTGCTTCAGCGTGGGCGCACGGAAGCCCTGCGAGACACCGCCGCGCACGGTCCAGTCATCGGACGGGTGCCACACGCCGTAGACGCGCGGGCTCAGGTTGTCGTCGTAGTTGTCGGTGTTGTCCCAGCGCAGGCCCACGGTGAGGATGAAACGCTCGTGCAGGGTGATGTGATCTTCGGCGAACAGCGCCCAGGAATCGGCTTCGCTGACCGGACTGATGCGGCCGGTGCCGGTCCAGGTCACCGGCACGGTGCCGATGGTGTCGCTGTTCTTCAGCTCTTCGCGCTTCCACTGCCCGCCCACGTTCAGGCTCTGCTCGAAGCCCCAATGGAAGCTGCGGGTGAACGCGGTATCGAACACCGTCTCCTTGGAGTGGTTGCCGACGGCGCTGCCCTTGTCTTCGTAATCGTTCTGCACCAGCGTTGTCTTGGACGTGGCGGCATCGCCGTAGCGACCATCGTGCATGACCACGTAGCCGGTCTGCACCAGCTTGGACAGGCCCCAGGCACCGACGTCACCGGCGCCACTGTTGCGCTGTTCGCCGCGCGATGCCTCGAAACCCACGGTGTGGTCGTTATTGATGCGCCAGTTGAGCAGCGCGTTGGCGTTCTCGGCCTTGTTGCCAGGCGTCTGCCGGCGGCCGGTATCCGATTCGCGGTTGGTGACATTGGCACCGACGCGCAGGCCCAGGTTCTCGGTCAGCGGGCCACTGAACAACGCGCCCATCTGGGTGGTATCACCGCGGGTGGGGGAATCGGGCTTGCTGTAGTTGAAGGTGACCGAGCCACCCCATTCGTCGGCGATCTTGCGGGTGATGATGTTGATCACGCCGCCCATGGCGTCGGAACCGTACAGCGAGGACATCGGCCCGCGCACCACTTCGATGCGCTCGATCATGTCCGGCGAGAGCCAGTTCAGATCCTGCGGGCCCAGGTCATCGCGGTAATTCACGCCGGAGGAATTGCCTTGGCGGCGACCGTCGATGAGGATCAGCGTGTATTGCTCGGGCAGGCCGCGCAGGCGGATCTTGGACTGCGCGCCGGACAGTGCATAACCACCGGTCACGCCGGGAACCGTGCTCAGCAGCTGGCCGATGCTGCTGACCGGCTTGCGTTCAATCTCCTCGCGGGTGATCACGCTGATGCTGGCCGGGGCGTCCTTGATCCACTGCTGGGCGCCGGTGGCGGTGACCACGACGGTGTCCATCTGGCGGGGCGAGGCGGCGTCTGCCGCTACATCCGCATGTGCCTGACTCGCCAGGGCAAGACCAATGGCCACAGTCAGCGTGGCAACGGACCGACGGGAACGGGGGGACGGGTGCAACATCGACGCAGTACTCCTGGAAAAGAGGGGTCCGCTGGCGATGGCTTGGGGACGTCCGTGTGGGAAATTTCAACAACTCTTAACAATCGTATCACGACCCATTCGCATTTGAAATATTAGGATACGTTTGCATTCCCGCGTATTGTCAGCGCCAGCTGGGCGGTTCCCCTTTCTTCCAACAGATCAGCACCAGCGCTATAACGACAGTCCAGGTGCACACTTGGAACGCAACGGGTTCCTTGAATGGCGAGAACACGAATGGGCTGGCCATCAGCAACGCGAACGCGACGGTGTAGACGACCCATCCCTGCCAGGCGCAGGGAAGTCCCCATCCCCAGCCATTGGAACGCGCGACAAACCAGTACTGTGTGTCCTTCATCTGCGGCTATCTCCTTATAGCGGGGTCAAACATCGCGTAGGTCTGGCCGCCATGCAGGCACCCACAGACCGCGTCATTCCACCAAGGCCAATTGTCCGGCAACAACCGGCCGCAGTGCCAGCTTGTGGGTGACGCTGGTGATCGTGCGGCGCGGATCGGTCGGATGCGGCCGGGAGGTGGTGCTGCTCCTGCCTTGGCGCCAAAGCCCGACCATCACGATCTCCGCGCCCACCGGGAAGGACTTCAGCCACGCGGCCTCGGGGTGCCCGACGCTGACTTCGTAGAAATCCCGGCGGTCGGTCACGCCGGTGTGCTGATACTTCGGGGCACAGTTGAGGAAGGTGACGCCATGGGGGTCACCGGGCTGCGGCGTGCGATGTGACCGCACGGTCCCTAGCAGCGCCATCGGCAGCTCGCTGGATGCTGAGCCAAGCCGTTCCCATGCCGCGTCGTAGCGGTCTTGCCAGTAGACGAAATTCGTCCAATCCACCCGCTTCTTGCCCAGGCGCAGGGTCAGCTGCGCGGCCAGCAGCGTGTCGTCCTCGCACATCGCCTGCAGCGTGAGCAGGTCGGTGAGGGTGCGCAGGTAACCGTCGAGCGGTGCGTCTGCCGGGAGAAGCGTCGGCCCCGCGCTGCCGCGTTTCAGGGCCTGCTGGAGGACCAACAAGCGAAGCTCATGCTTCCCATCATCCAGTGTGGGCAGGAACTCGGGATCGGCTCCGCTGGCAAGGAGGGCCTGCAGGTGCCCGGGGGCGTTGTAGCGGCAGCCGGGAAGATGTTCGGTGCCTTTCTGCAGCGCGATGTAGGCGGCGACCAGGAGGGGCGGGGCACGATCCACGCCGGGCCTGCTGTGCTCGGGGACGAACCGCACCGGCACGTTGCAGCCATCGCACAACAGGGTCGGCAGGGTCTGCTGCGCGTCATGGCGCTTCTGCAGGTCGCCCACCCGGTGCAGGGTGCCGTGCGTGCCCACCGCCTTGCGCATCTTGATTCCGCGACTCATCTGCAACCACTGCTTCGTTCAATGGCGACCATCATAGTCGCTTCGATCAGTCGCCCTGCGTCGCAAACCGCAGCCGGTTGTGGTCCGGATCGATCACCATCATCTCGCGCCCGCCCCAGGGCACGTCCGCCGGCGGTCGGAACACCGGCGCTCCGGCCGCGACAAACGCAGCGTGCAGTGCATCCACGTCCGGGACGTGGAAATAGACGGCGCCGCCAGGCTCGCAGTCGCCGGCATGCTCGCTCAGGAACAACGATTGGCCCTCACGGCTGATCTGCACGAACAGCGGCATGTCCGGGGCGAACCGGTGTTCCCAGTCGATTGCAAACCCCAGGCGCTGGTAGAAGGGCACGCTGACCGTGGCATCGGTCATGCGCAGCTGGGGGATGACGGTCTGCTGCATCAATGATCGCCTCAGCCCGGATAGGCAGGGAAACGCTGATCCGGGTGGGTTTTCTTCCATTCGGTATGCGCCACCGTGCCTTCCCAGGACAGGAAGGCATTGGGCACCCGGCCGCGGCCCGACCAGGTGGCGCCGCTGTGCGGCAACCAGAAACGTGGTGGCAGATCTTCTTTGGCGGCCTTGGCGGGCTTCTCACGCCTGGCCGGGCCTTCGGTTCCGACCAGTGCCTGGATCCTGCGCTGCTGCTCCGGAGTGAAGTCAGCGAAGCTGGTGCTCAGCAGCACAGTGACGCGTTCGTAGGCCTCCCGGGTAGCGGCCTTCAGCAGTGCCTGCTCATCCATGCCCGATCGCGCGACCTGCGCTGCGAGGCCGGCGTTGATCTTGGATGCGGAGCGGGCAGGGGAGGGCGTTCGGGGCATGGGATTCCAGGGTAGGTGGGACTGACGGAGGGCACGATAGCAAATGCCGGCGTGAAGCCATCGCAGATCGGCGCGAGGGGAAAGCTGTACTTTCGCCAAACTGAACAGGGGGAGGTTCATCTGCGGGTGCGCAATGTTCCGGCAATCTTCGGCCACCAGATTCGATTCAACACCGTTCCACTCAAAGGATCCAACGATGCTTACCTCGACCGCTTTCAGCTTCCGTGGCCTGGCCCTGGCGTTGGCCCTGACCGCTGGCGTGACCGCCGCAGGCAATGCCGATGCGATGTCGCGCAAGGACAAGAACACGCTGGTGGGTGCCGTAGTGGGTGGCGTCGCCGGGCACGTGTTGTCCAACGGCGATCCGCTGATGACCGCAGGTGGCGCAGTGGCGGGCGGTGCGATCGGCAACGTGACCACCAAGGATCGCCGCGACCGTGACTATCGCTACGACCGTGATCGCCGCTATGACCGCGACCACCGTTACGAGCGCAGCAGCCGCCACGACCGCCGTCATGACCAGCGCCGCTGGAACCAGGACCGTCGCCACCACAACCGCGGCTGGCGCTGACGGCTGGCCAGCAGGCAGCAACCGTGCGTTGAGGCATCCGCTTGGCGGTGCCTCAACGATCCCGATCCAGCAGGCAATCAATGAAGGCGCGCAATGCGGGCAGCAGGTGGCGCCGGCTGGAGTAGTAGAGGTACAGGCCAGGCACGGTAGGCGACCAATCGGCGAGGACGCGTTTGAGCCGCCCCTCCGCCAGGGCGTCTGCGATTCCTTCGTCGTCGTACGCGTAGAAAATGCCAAGGCCTTGCAGCGCCGCAGGGACCACGATGTCCTGGTGATTGGCGATCACGACGCCTTCGCCAAAAAACTCGACAGCCTGCGTGCCGTTCCTGAAGTCCCAGCCAGCCACTTTGCCGCTGCCCGGAAATCGCCAGTTGATGCAGGCATGACGATCCAGGTCTGCGGGCGATCGGGGTTCGCCATGTCGGGCCAGATAGTCGGGCGATGCCACCGCCAACAGCTGCACGTCCGGTGTGAGCCGGACGGCGACCATGTCCTTCTGCAGGCGGCCCCCCACGCGGATGCCCGCATCGAACCCTTCGCCGGCGATGTCGGTCAGCCCATCGTCGATCACGATATCGAGCACGACGTCCGGATGCGCTGCCGCAAATCGTCCGAGCCGGGGGGCAATCACCTTGTTGCGTGCGCCCATGCTGAGCGTGTTGATCCTCAGTGTGCCCGCAGGACGTGCGTGGGCGGCGACCGCCTGCGCGACCGCGTCCTCCATGTCGCGGAACATCGGGGCGATCCGTTCATGCAGGCTTCGCCCCGTCTCCGTCGCCGAGACGCTGCGCGTGGTCCGGTTCAACAGCCGAACGCCCAGCCGTGACTCCAGCTGGCGAATGATCTGGCTTAGGGCGGATCGCGACAGCCCGAGGTGATCGGCCGCCCGGGCGAAGCTGCCCCGGTCCACGACCGCCACAAAGGCCTTGAGCTCCGCAAATTCGGCACCGCGCATTGTGTACTGATTCCTGCATAGCCTGGTTCGATAATAGGTGATTCTCTTTATGATTGGCGCGGCTCAACCTAGGTTCCTGATCCCCAACGGAGCCTTTCGATGCAAGATCTGACCCTGCCCGAGCCGATTAAGGCGTACTTTGCTGCCGACCTCACGGACGCCCACGCGGTCGCACGCTGCTTCACCCCCGACGGACGCGTGCTGGACGAGGGGCAGCCCCACGTGGGACGCGCCGCGATCGAGGCCTGGAAGGCGGCTGCCTCGACCCGTTACCGCTACACCACCACGCCCCGCAGGCTGGAACAGCACGGGGGTGCCTATGTCGTGACCAGTCACGTCTCGGGCGACTTCCCCGGCAGCCCGGTGGATCTGCGCTACACCTTCACCCTGAAGCAGGGCAGGATCGCCACGCTGGAGATTGCGCCGTGAGCTTCGATCTCCAGTTGGCCGGCACGCGGGTAGTGGTTACCGGTGGAACGCGCGGCGTCGGTGCCGCCGTCGTCGACCTCCTGGCCCGGCTTGATGCCCGGATCGTGGCGACGGCGCGATCGCTGCCGCCGAGCGGGAACAAGGCCGTCCACTACGTCGCCGCAGACCTTTCCACGGCCGAGGGTGCCCGTCATGCAGCGGCTGCGGCACTACGCCACCTCGGCGGAATCGATGTCCTGATCAACGTGGCGGGCGGCTCGTCTGCCCCCGCGGGCGGATTTGCCGTGCTGGACGACGTCGAATGGATGAAGGAACTCGATCTCAACCTGATGTCCGCGGTACGCCTCGACCGCGCACTGCTGCCGGCGATGATCGCCCAGGGGGCCGGGGTGATCCTGCACGTGACGTCGATCCAGCATGAATTACCACTGCCCGATGCCACGACGGCATACGCCGCTGCCAAGGCCGCGCTGTCGACGTACAGCAAGGCGTTGTCAAAGGAAGTCACGCCCAAGGGCGTGCGCGTGGTGCGCGTATCGCCAGGGTGGATCGAGACGGAGGCTGCCATCGCACTGGTCGAGCGTGTCGCCGCACAGGCGGGCACCGACCAGGAAGGCGGCAAGCAGTTGGTCATGCAGCAACTGGGCGGCATCCCGCTCGGACGCCCCGCCAGACCGGAGGAAGTAGCCGATCTCATCGCCTTCCTCATCTCGCCACGGGCCGGCGCGATCTCCGGGACGGAACACACCATCGATGGTGGAACCGTGCCGACGGCGTGACCGTGGTGGATGCGGCTCTATCCCTGCCCGGAGAGCATCCACGCGCAGGAGACAACAATCACGAGGACGCAGACGGCCAGGCATATCCAGGCCCTTCGGCTGCCAGCCTGGCCAAGCGAGTCGATCAGCGCGCTGAAGATGTGGCCAATGAAGTCCATGATTCGTTTCCCTTGGAATCGGCGGTGCAATCAGAGTTTCGCGGATGCCATTTAGATCGCGACACGCCAACTGAGTGAGGCCGTCACGACGCATGACGGATGCCGCACAAGCACCATAGAATGGGAATTCGGCCGTCGCCAATGAATTCTGGAAGGTGCCATGGGAACTGGGATGCGCCTCACATCCAATCGATCACGCGGCACATCAGCGACGAATTATTCCGTTGATGCAGCTCGCAGGATGGGACGCAACGTGGATATCCTCAAGAAGACCAGGCCGGGCGCTACGCTGGGCGAGACCGTGGGTAGGCTATTGCATGCTGGGTATCACGGAGTCGGATGTGAGTGACGCATCGCATCGCATAAGGACGCACATCCAGTCCGGCGACCATGCGCAGGCCTATGCCGTTGGCAAGGCGGCCTTGCGTGATATGCCTGACAACCAGGCCGTGCTGTCTGCACTTTTCGAGCTGACAGCAACGCTCCGTTCCGAGTGCATGGACATGGCGAGCCGAAGAATGGACGCGAGCACCACGTACGCAGCCACCGAAGGGCTTCTGCGTGAGGTCAATGAACTCACCGGGCAGGACATGTACGGTCGGCCCCAGGGCTAGTTGGCCAGCGATCTGTGTCGCACTGCGGGCGATGGTTCCCTTGGCACCCTGCCAGGAAGCTGCCACCCACCATGGTAATGTTGTCCCATCGATCCGGGACGCGCGCACGGCGGCGCGTTCCTTTTGGCACTGCGGTGATTGGACTACCCATGGCGATGAACCCCCTCAACAAGACCTGCCGAGCGCCGGGCGCCGGCCAGGCCACTGTCTGCTGCGTGGCAGGGATCTCGCCATGAGCGACAGCGCACCCCATGCGGACATTTCAGTCCTGGAGGAACTGAGCCAGGGCGATACAGCGACGCTGGCGGAAACGTTCCGGCTGCTCGGTGACCCCTCGCGTCTACGGATACTGATGTGCTGCATGAAGGGATCGGCGTCCGTTGGCGAAATCGCCGAGTGCCTGGACTTGTCGCAATCGCTGGTCAGCCATCACCTTCGATTGCTTCGGGGTGCCCGGCTGGTCAAGGGCGTCCGGCAGGCCAAGCAGGTCATCTACGAGATCGCTGATAGCCATGTGAGCCAGGTGTTGTTGGATATGGCCAACCATATCGCCGAGGATCACGGCGACGACTGAGCCGTTTGCCGGCGTCGTGCAACCCTGACCCAGCGCCAGGGTTGAACAGGAGCTGTCCCACCTCTCCAACCCGGCAGATACGGGCGCCCCAAATCACCGCATACATATGAACACATGTACATATGTGGTAATGTGCGCGCACTGGTTTTCCTCAGTCATCCGTTCTTGCTGGCCGCCGTCGAGGTGTTTGCCGGCCCAGGAGAAGCACCGTGTCCACCGTCATTTCGCAACAGTGTGGCAACATCGAGCAGCTGGAGTTCCGCGTCGAAGGAATGGACTGCGCCAGTTGTGTGGCCAAGATCGAGACAGCGCTGGTACGCATGGGGGGGCTGTCGGATGTGACAGTGAACTTTTCCGCTGAGACGCTCGCGCTTCATCGGCAGCTCAGCGGCCGCACGACCGAGGCCCAGATCGTGAAGAAGATCCGGTCGCTTGGGTTTGAGGTGTCCCGTCTGACGCCTTCCCGCTCAGCCGGCCAAGGAACTGACCTGCGCGCCAGTCCCGGGTCAAGCACGCGGGGTACCTGCGACGGACAGCATCACGACCACCCACATGAAGATCACCGGCATGCGCACGCTTCCGGTCCGGGTGATGACCAAGAACGCTCCAATGAGCATGGACACTGCTCGCATACGCCGGAATCGCACGACCACGCGCCTCAGTCGGCCCCCGGCAACGGGAGCGATGATGTGCATGGGAATCCTGATCTGGTCATGCGCGTTGAGGGAATGGACTGTGCAAGCTGCGTAGGCAAGATCGAAACCGCCTTGCATCGCATGCCTGGGGTGCTCGCCGCCCGCGTGAACTTTGCCGCGGAATCCCTTGAAGTCACCCTGGCTGAGAATGCCGTCAGCGCCGCCGATATCGTCAAGACCATCAAGACCCTGGGGTTTGAGGTCTTCGACGTCCGTCTGAAATCCGACGCCGCCATCGATGACAGGTCAGCGCATCATCCCGCGCGACCGCAGCGGTGGTGGCAGACCAGGAAGGGCCGGTATGTGGTCGGCCTGGGATCGCTCATGGGCGTTGCCTACGTTGTCGCCCATCTGATTCCGAGCCTGGAGGCGTGGATCTTTGGCGCCGCCGTGGTGGCTGGCGTCATTCCCTTTGCACGCAAGGCATTTGCACTGGCGGTCTCCGGGTCGCCGTTCTCCATTGAAACCTTGATGGTGACCGCCGCCGTAGGGGCGTTGGTGATCGGCGAGGCCGAGGAAGCCGCAGCGGTGGTATTCCTGTTCGCCATTGGCGAGCTTCTTGAAAGCGTTGCCGCTGGACGTGCGCGCGCCGGCATCAAGGCCCTGGCATCGCTGGTGCCCAAGACGGCCGTGCTGCTGCCGGCAAGCGGCGGACAGCGCACTGTGTCGGCCTCGTCGCTACGGATCGGCGACAGGGTCCTGGTCCGCCCGGGTGATCGGGTACCGGCAGATGGAAAAATCCTGGACGGACATTCGAGCCTGGACGAATCGCCTATCACCGGCGAGTCCATGCCGCGCACCAAGACCATCGACGAACCGGTTTTTGCCGGGTCCATCAACACTGACGGGGTGCTGGACGTCCTGGTTGAAAAGGTCGCGTCGGACAACACGATCTCCCGGATCATCCATCTGGTCGAGCAGGCCCAGTCGGCGAAAGCGCCGACGGCTCGGTTCATCGAGAATTTCAGTCGCTACTACACGCCGATCGTCATGGCCGTCGCCCTGCTGGTGGTGGTGGTACCGCCGACGTTGCTGGGTGGCGAGTGGGGTACCTGGCTCTATCGCGGCCTGGCCCTGCTGCTGATCGCCTGCCCGTGCGCGCTGGTCCTGTCGACCCCCGCCGCGATCGCATCCGGGTTGGCGGTCGCCACGCGTCGCGGGCTGTTGATCAAGGGTGGCAACGTGCTGGAGATGATCGGCCGCGTGGACACAATCGCCTTCGACAAGACCGGGACACTCACCGAAGGCAAGCCGAAGGTGACCAAGGTGGTGGCCTTCGACGGCTATGGCGAGGCGCAGGTGCTGAGCATGGCGGCAGCGGTGGAAAGCGCCTCCAGCCACCCATTGGGCAAGGCCATCATCGCGCATGCGCAGTCAAGGAAGCTGGCCATCGACCGCGCCGTTGATGCATCGTCGACCCCGGGCCGGGCAGTACATGCGACGGTCAACGGTCGCCGTCTTGCGGTGGGCTCACCCGCTTACGCCACCGAAGCAGGTGGGGTGGACGCGACGCTGCGCAACACCATTGCGTTGCTCGAAGCCAGCGGCAATACCGTCGTTGCCTTGATCGATGAACAGAAGGCCGCCGTACTGGGACTGGTCGCCCTGCGCGATGAGCCACGTGCCGATGCACGACAGGGCGTAGCGGATCTCAAGGCGCTGGGTGTGCGTTCGATCATGCTCACCGGCGATAACCGGCGCACCGCCGATGCCATTGCGGCCGGCCTCGGGGTGGAATGTGAGTCCGAACTGCTCCCCCAGGACAAGCTCCGTCTGGTCAACCAGATGAAGCAATCGTCCCGGGTTGCGATGGTGGGGGACGGAATCAACGATGCACCTGCGCTGGCGGCTGCCGATGTGGGCATCGCGATGGGAGGGGGTACCGATGTTGCCCTCGAGACCGCCGATGCCGCGCTGCTCAAGAGCCGGGTAACCGACGTGGCCCACCTGATCGCGCTGTCGCGGGCGACCATGGCGAACATCCACCAGAACGTGGTGTTCGCACTGGGGCTGAAGGGGCTGTTCCTGGTCACCAGCGTCATGGGCGTCACCGGCCTGTGGGTGGCGGTGCTGGCCGATACCGGGGCGACCGCGCTGGTCACACTCAACGCACTCAGGCTGCTCCGGTTCAAGGGAGCGGGCACCGCGCCATCATCCGGCAGCGATAGGCCCTAGCCCCCGACGTTCTTCGCAGTACTCCCTGCGCCCGGCCTGCCTCAGTGCACCGGGCGGCCTTGCTGCGCCCGCGTATCGGCCATCGCATCGGCACTCCCGGCCACCCGCACAGAAACTGCTTGACCTTCCCAGCGTGTCATGCCGGACAACGGTCGCCGGAGCCGTTCCGGTTCAGCAATCCAGACAACCAACCGCAGTCGCGAAAGGCACAACGATGACACTCACGCGCACCACCTTGATGACCCTGGCGATCGGCGCCGCACTCGCCCTCGCTGGATGCGGGGAGACCGCGCCCGGCGCGGGCTCCACCCAGCCGCCCGGTGTGCCGGTCGCCGAGGTCATCGTCCGTCCGGTAACGCCCTTCGCCGAATTCACCGGCTCGCTGACGGCGGTCAAGCAGGTGGAACTGCGCCCGCGCGTTGCCGGTTACATCCAGCAGGTCAGCGTGCCGGAGGGAAGCTTCGTGGAGAAGGGCAAGGCGCTCTTCCACATCGACCCGCGACCGTTCCAGGCCGCACGCGATGCGGCTGCCGCGCGTCTGCGCGAAGCGCAAGCGGCCTCGGCGCTCGCCCAGGCCGACCACGCACGCGCCGAGCAGCTGTTCGCGCAGAAGATCGTGGCCCGCAACCGGCTGGACTCGGCCACGGCGGCGTTGAATGCTGGCAAGGCACAGGTGGACGCGGCCAAGGCGGCGCTGGATGCCGCGCAGCTGGACCTGGGCTTCACCCACGTCACGTCCCCGATCAGCGGTCGGGTAGGGCAGGTACTGGTCACTGAAGGCAACTTCGTTGCCGCCGGGGTGACGCCGCTCACCACGATCGTGTCGATCAACCCCCTCCACGTCTACTTCGACGTGGACGAGCGCACCTATCTGCGCTCACTGGCTGCGGGCCGCACGCAGGACGCCGCCGCCGGCCCGGAAGCGGCCAAGGTTGCGGTGGCGCTGGTCACCGACAAGGACTACAGCCGCGAAGGGCGACTCGATTTCCTCTCCAACGCGGCGGATCGCGGGACGGGGACGGTGCGCGTGCGCGCGGTGATCGACAACCCCGATGGTCAGCTCACCCCCGGCCTGTTCGCCAAGGTAAGACTGGAGGCGGGTCCGTCGAAGGACCGGGTACTTGTGTCGGATCAGTCGATCAGCACCGATCAGGGCCACCGGTATGTGTTGGTGGTGGGGAAGGGGGATACGACCGAATACCGCCCGGTCGAACTCGGCCCCGTCGTGGATGGACTGCGGGTCATCGAGCAGGGCCTGCAACGTGGCGACCGCATCGTCGTCAAGGGCCTGGTGCGCCCCGGCATGAAGGTGACGCCGCAGGCGAGTGCCATTGACGGTACGCCGCTGAAGGCGCCGGCGAAGAAAGGAGCGGCGCAGTGAATTTCCCGCGTTTCTTCATTGATCGGCCGATCTTCGCCATCGTGCTGTCGGTGCTGATGGTGATCGCCGGCATCGTCGCCTTCTTCCAGCTGCCGCTGAGCGAGTATCCGGCGGTGACGCCGCCTACTGTCCAGGTCACGGCGTCCTATCCGGGTGCCAATCCCAAGGTGATCGCCGAGACGGTGGCTGCACCCCTGGAGCAGGCCATCACCGGTGTCGAAGGCATGATGTACATGTCTTCGCAGTCCGCGACCGACGGCCGGATGATCCTCACCGTCACCTTTGCCGACGGGACCAATCCGGACATGGCACAGGTCCAGGTGCAGAACCGGGTCTCGCGTGCGTTGCCGCGCCTGCCTGCGGAAGTGCAGCGCCAGGGCGTGGTGACCCAGAAGACGTCTCCCGACATCCTGATGGTGGTCCACCTGCTGTCGCCGGACAAGCGGTACGACCCGCTCTACATCTCCAACTATGCCTATCTGCAGGTACGCGATGAGCTGTCCCGCATTCCCGGCATCAGCGATGTGCTGGTCTGGGGAGCGGGCGAGTACAGCATGCGGCTCTGGCTGGATCCCAGCCTCATCGCCGCCCGTGGCTTGACCGCCGGCGATGTCATTGCCGCGGTGCGCGAGCAGAATGTGCAGGTCGCCGCCGGTTCGGTCGGGCAGTCGCCGGATTCCACCGCCGCCTTCCAGGTGACCGTGAACACGCTGGGCCGCCTGACCGACGAAGAACAGTTCGGCGACATCATCATCCGCACCGGCGCTGACGGCCAGGTCACCCGCCTGCGCGACGTCGCACGGATCGAGATGGGCGCCGATGCCTATGCGCTGCGCAGCCTGCTCGATGGTGAGCCGGCGGTGGCCCTGCAGATCATCCAGAGCCCGGGTGCGAATGCACTCGATGTGTCGGCTGCCGTGCGCGAGACCATGGGCAGGCTGGAGAAGAACTTCCCGGAAGGCCTGTCGTCGCGCATCGCGTATGACCCGACGGTCTTCGTGAGGGCCTCGCTGGAATCTGTCGCGACCACGCTGCTGGAAGCGATCATCCTGGTGGTCATCGTCGTGGTGCTGTTCCTGCGCAACTGGCGGGCCTCGCTGATCCCGTTGCTGGCCGTCCCGGTCTCCCTGATCGGCACCTTCGCCGTGATGCATCTGATGGGGTTCTCGCTCAACACGCTGTCCCTGTTCGGCCTGGTGCTGTCCATCGGCATCGTCGTCGATGATGCGATCGTGGTGGTGGAGAACGTCGAACGGCATATCGAGGACGGCGAGGAGCCGCTGGAGGCGGCGCGGCGTGCCATGCGCGAGGTGACCGGGCCGATCATCGCGATCACCTCGGTGCTGGCTGCGGTATTCATTCCCACGGCCTTCCTGACCGGCCTGCAGGGCGAGTTCTATCGCCAGTTCGCCCTGACGATCGCGATCTCCACGATTCTGTCCGCGGTCAACTCGCTCACGCTCAGCCCGGCGCTGGCCGGGATGCTGCTGCGACCGCGCACGATCGCACCTCCACGCGATCCGCGCAGCCTGCGTGGCCGTGCCGGGCGGGTGTTCGAGCGACTCAGCCGTCCCTTCGAGCGTGCACCGGATGCGTATGGCAATGGCGTGCGCAAACTCGTGCGGGTCAGTGGGGTAGCGCTGTTTGTTTACGGTGGATTGCTCGCGCTGACCTTGTTCGGATTCAAGGTGGTGCCGCCCGGGTTCGTGCCGATGCAGGACAAGTATTACCTGGTGGGCATCGCGCAGTTGCCCAACTCGGCCTCGTTGGACCGCACCGACGACGTCGTCAGGCAGATGTCGAAGCTCGCGCTTGCCGAGCCGGGCGTCGAGAGCGTGGTCGCCTTCCCGGGGCTGTCCATCAATGGTTTCGTCAACGTGCCCAACGCAGCGGTCATGTTCGTCATGCTCGATCCGTTCAAGGACCGTACGTCACCTGATCTCGCGGCGACGGCGATCGCAGGGCGTCTGCAGGCGAAGTTTGCCGGCATCCAGGATGGCTTCCTTGGTGTGTTCCCGCCGCCGCCCGTCCCCGGGCTGGGCGCCACGGGCGGCTTCAAGATGCAGATCGAGGATCGCGGCGGAGTGGGGCTGGACGCCCTGGTCCAGCAGACCCAGATCCTGATGATGAAGGCCACCGAATCCGGCCAGGTCGCCGGGTTGATGACCAGCCTGGATGTCAACGCGCCGCAGCTTGACGTGGTGATCGACCGGACCAAGGCCAAGAGCCAGGGCGTGCCCTTGGCCGATGTCTTCGAGTCACTCCAGGTTTACCTCGGCTCGCTGTACATCAACGACTTCAACCGCTTCGGTCGCACCTACAAGGTCACCGCCCAGGGCGACGCGGAGCATCGCATGCAGGCCGAAGCGATCGGCCAACTGCAGGTGCGCAATGCCGCCGGTCAGATGCTGCCGCTGTCGTCATTCGTGACGGTCACGCCGAGCTCGGGTCCGGACCGTGTCATCCACTACAACGGCTATCCCTCCGCCGACATCTCCGGCGGCGCGCCCCCCGGGGTCAGCTCTGGGCAGGTCGTGGCGGTGATGGAACGCTTGGCCAAGGAAGTGCTGCCCGAGGGCGTGAGCTTTGAGTGGACCGAACTGACCTACCAGCAGAAGCTGGCCGGTGACGCGGCGCTGTACATCTTCCCGCTGTGTGTGCTGCTCGCCTACCTGATCCTCGCCGCGCAGTACAACAGCTGGTTGCTGCCGTTGTCGGTGCTGCTGATCGTGCCGATGTGTCTGCTCAGCGCGATCGGCGGGGTCTGGCTGATGGGGGGCGACAACAACGTGTTCGTGCAGATCGGCCTGATCGTCCTGGTCGGGCTGGCGGCAAAGAACGCGATTCTGATCGTCGAGTTCGCCCGGACACTCGAGGCAGAGGGATGGGCCACCGTCGATGCGGTGGTGGAAGCATGTCGACTGCGGCTGCGTCCCATTGTGATGACGTCGTTGGCCTTCATCGCCGGTGTGGTGCCGCTGGTACTGGCGACCGGCGCGGGCGCCGAGATGCGCCAGGCGATGGGCGTCGCGGTCTTTGCCGGCATGTTGGGGGTGACCGTGTTCGGCCTGTTCCTGACGCCGGTGTTCTATGTGGTGATCCGCCGCATTTCGTCCCGCTTCGAGAGGCGCAAGCGTGGCGCCAGCCATCCTGCACAGGAGAGTGCGTCGTGAACGATCGTCGCCGCAGGCTGTTCCTGCTTCCTCTTGCCGCAGGCGTGATGCTGTCCGCGTGCGCGTCGGTGGGGCCCAACGTCGCCTCGCCGTCGCTGCCCAATCTGCCGTCGGCGCCGTTCCCCACCGAATTCCGCGTGGGGTCGGCCGGGCTTTCACCCGGTGCAGTGGACGCGGCGTGGTGGCAGTCCTTTGATGATCCGGTGCTGACCTCGCTCATCCAGCGCGCATGGGCGGCCAACCATGACATCGGGCTTGCAGCCGCACGCCTGGACGAAGCCAAGGCGATGCTTCGCGAGAGTCGGCAGGGCTACCTGCCACGCGGCAGCGTCGGCGTCGGGCATGAGAACCGTCGGCTCGGCGAAGTGGAACGCGGACCGGGCCAGGCGCGCCGGACCGAGACCTATCGGGCTGCAGTCGATGCGTCCTGGGAGATCGATCTGTTCGGCCGTGTCCGCCGCTCGGCGGAAGCAGCACGGGCCGACGCCGGTTCGCGCGAAGCGCTGCTGCGCGATGTGCAGGCCAGCGTGGCGGCGGCGGTGGCGGCCACCTGGTTCGAGCTGGGCGGGCTGGAGGCGGAGCTCGGCGTGGTTGCCGAGATCACCCGGAGCCAGCGCGACAGTCTGCGGCTGGTCGAGGGGCTGGTGGAGGCCGGCTCGGCCAATGAGGTCGACCGGCTGCGGGCGGACGCCGCGCTGCGCGCCGTTGAAGTGGTGGCGCCCGAACTGGCGCACCGCCGTACCGTGGCCTCGAACGCGCTCGCCATCCTGCTGGGTGAAACACCGCAGACCTTCGCCGCACCCTCGACCTCAACCGCACGCGACGTGCTGGCGGTCCGCAGGATCGCCGTGGGTGACCCCGCGGCGCTGCTGGCACGGCGTCCGGACATCGAAGCGGCGGAGTTGAGCCTGGCGGCAGCGACGGCACGCATCGGGGTGGAGACCGCGGGGCTGTATCCCCAGATCGAGGTGCAGGGGTCGATTGGCGTGGTGGCGGGCAGCCTGGGCTCCACGGGCGGGAGTTCGGCGCTGTCCAGCCTTCTGGCACCGCTGCTGCGCTGGTCCTTCCTCGACAGCGGACGGGTTCGCGCCAGGATCGCGGCGAGCGAAGCACGTGCGCGTGAAGCGCTGATCCGCTACGACCAGACCGTGCTGCGTGCGCTGGAGGAAACCGACAACGCGTTCGGTGCCTTCAGCTCGGCCGGCGAGGCGCTGCAGCTCCGGCTCCAGGAAGCGTCCGCTACGGGTCAGGCAGCAGGCCTTGCACGCGCGCAGTTCACCCACGGCGAGGGCATCTATCTGGATGTCCTGGATGCGGAACGGGCCGACTTCGCCAGCCGGCGTGCCTTGGTGGTAGCCCGGACCAACCAGCGCCTGGCCATTGTCAGCATCTACAAGGCGCTGGGCGGTGGCTGGCTGCCCTGCACGCGGGAAGAGATCGACTGTGGTGGTGCAAGCGGCGCGCCGGATGGGCGATTCACCACGCTTCTGCCGCGGCCTTAGACCTGCCTGAAGGAGACCACCATGAGCAACAGATCCCATCCTCCCGTCATTCTCTACACGACACCGACATGCCCGGATTGCCATGCGCTGAAAGCGTGGCTGGATCGCGAGGGAGTCGTGTTCGAAGAGCGCGATCTATCGATCCGCCAGGTGATGGAGGAGGCCAAGGCGCGCACCGGTGTGCGGATAGCGCCGATCACCCTCGCGGGTGAGTCGGTTTTCTACGGCACCTTCCTGACCCAGAGGCCGCTGCTGACCGCGGCCCTCGGCCTGTCTGGAGCCGCCTGAGTGAGCGACAGGACCCGACATGTCGAACTACGCTCCGCAGGACGAACCCTCGTCGTGCCGGAGGGAACCACCGTGCTGGACGCCGCGTTGGCCGCGGAGGTGGCGTATCCGCATGGCTGCCGCTCTGGCAGGTGCGGGTCCTGCCTGTCCCGCGTGATCAGCGGGAATGTCGTGCACCTGGAGCACAGTCGCTTCGCACTCACGGACGAGCAGAAGGCCCAGGGCCTGTTCCTGGCGTGCCGTGCGCTGCCGGGAAGCGACCTGGTCGCTGCCTATGCGGGTGATGTCGACGCATGTCCTTCGCCCGCGATGCAGCGCCTGGCGTATCGGGTTGTGGCGATCGAAACCCTGACCCATGACATCAAACGTATCCGGCTCGCCACCTGCGGCGCCGAGCTGGCGTTCAATGCCGGCCAGTATGCGCGACTGACGTTCCCGGGCGTTCCACCGCGCGATTACTCGATGGCCGGCGGTGCGCTCGATGGCGAGCTCGATTTCCATATTCGCCGCGTGCCGGGCGGAGCCGTGACCGAGTGGATCCACGCGTCGCTGAAACCGGGAGATCCCGTGCTGGTGGAAGGGCCCCTGGGCGTCTCCCATCTGCGCAGCCAGCACGACGGCCCCATGCTCTGCATCGCCGGGGGCTCGGGCCTGGCCCCCATCCAGGCCATCGTGCACGCGGCGATCGCGGCGGGCATGTCGCAGCCGATCCATGTCTACGTGGGCGCACGCACTCTCCGTGACCTGTACCGGGTGGCGCATTTCCAGCGACTGGCGCAGACCCAGCGCAATCTGACGTTTACCCCCGTGCTGTCCCACGATCAGCGGCAGACGATGTGGCGGACCGGCTGGGTGACCGAAGCCGTGGCCGAGGATCATCCGCATGTTGAAGGGTGGAAGGCCTACGTGGCCGGGCCGCCGTTGATGGTGGATGCAGCCATGCGCGTCCTCAGGGCAGGGGGGCTGCGCCAGGACGATCTCCACGCCGATGTCTTCTTTACGCCGGACACCGCTGCATGAACGGAAACCCAGGGGCAGGCGGAGATTGCAGAACAGGTGATTGACATTGCCACGCTGTCAACGCCGAAGGTGATTGCTGTACCACTCAATCAGGAAAACACCATGCTTCAGTTCCACATTCCCAACATGACGTGCGGGTCCTGCGCCAGGCCGGTGAGAGATGCCCTGCTGAGCGTCGACCCGCTGGCGCAGATCGAGACCGACACGCCGGCGCGACAGGTGCGCGTCGAAACCGCGCTGGACGAAGCCGCCTTCATCGCGGTGCTGGCAGAGGCGGGGTATCCGCACCAGCCGCAGCCGCGCCCGTAATTCCCTTCTCGAGGAGAAACGTCACATGTTCATGAAACAGCTTCTTACCTTCGGCGTCGCCGCCCTCGGTACCGTGGCCCTGCCGTCTTCGGCGTCCGACGCATCGATCAAAGGCGCCTTTGCGCTTTCCGGTACGACCGAGAAGGTCATCGCCCAACTGTCCATCGAAGAAACCGGCCCGCTGTCCCGCGATCTGCTCATCACCTTCGCCGACAAAACCACCGGGAAGCGCATCGCGCAGTTTGACGAAGAGTTGACGCAGGAGCTGCATGTGCTCGCGACCGACAGCGCATTCTCCACCTTCCTGCACGAGCATCCCGGAAAAGCGGGGCCGGACGGTCAGTTCCGGGTCGCGATGACCTTCCCCAAGCCCGGCGTTTACCATGTCTTCGCCGACGCAATGCCGACCGGGCTGGGCCAGCAGGTGGTTCGATTTGACGTCAACGTGAGTGCCCCCGCCGGCGCGACGTCCTCCCAGCCGGTTTCGGCCCCGAGGGAAGGGACCGATGGTCCGTATACGGTCCAGCTGGACAAGGCCGGTCTGCAGGCGGGCAAGGAAAGCATGTTGAACCTGACGGTGTTGAAGAACGGCACGCCGGCGCAGGACCTGGGCCTGTATCTGGGCGTGCCGGCGCATGCGGTGTTCGTCGGGACCGATGATCTCGCCTACGTTCATGCGCATGCAATGTCCGCCGATGCCGCCAAAGCTGCACACGGTGGACATGGCGCAGCGCATCCGCAGGTCGGGCCGGTGTCGGCACGGATGATGCTCCACGCACAGCCGCCTCATGCGGGCCGATATGCACTCTGGATCCAGTTCATGGCCAGTGATGAAATCCGCACGGTGCCGTTCGTGGTGGATGTTGCGAAGGGCTCTTAAGACAGCGCCACCGCATGGCCGTGAGCGGATGCTTGCGGCCATGAAGCGCTGGGATTCAGGTTCTTCACGCTCCCTCTACGTCGCCCAGCTTCAACTGAATGCCGGTCATGGCTTTGGCGTAAAGGCCGCTATAGTCCGAACACCCCAGACGAAGGAGGCAGTGCAATGATTCTGACCAAACAACACCTGACGACCGCGCGTACGCTTGCTGTGGCGCTTGTCGCTACCGTCGGCCTGAGTGCCTGTGCGACCTACAAAGACGAGTTTGCAACGATCAACTCCCGCCTCGACCAGCTCGACGTGAAGGTGCAGGGCGCGGCGCAGAGCGCAGAGTCCGCCAATCAGTCGGCGCAGCAGGCCAACCAGCGTCTCGATCAGATCGAGGGCCGCGTCCAGCAGCTCGAACAAGCACCGCGTCGCAAGCCGCGCGGCTGATCGTTCCCGCACCATGTATCACGCAAGTCACGTGTGAATCGGAAACCAGTGGCCTTTGCGGGCCACTGGTTTCCTGTGGTTGTGCAGTCTTCAATGCAAGGAATTGTCCCATCGGTACGCACTCATACCCTGTAACCCGGGCCCTGCGTGGCGCATTGGCCGTGGCGCTGGCGTTCACGAGCATCGGCGTGGCCAGCGCCGAGGATGCTCCCGCTCAGCCAGCCGCCGCCGTCGATGAGCTTCCGCAAGGGCAGAACGTGTCCGAGACCGTGATTGAACTCGCGGGCTGGATCGTCGCGAGCAAGGACAGCCAAGGCTATCCGTTCGCGATCATGGACAAGGCCGCTGCGCAGATCCTGGTCTTCGATGGCGAAGGTCGGCTTCGCGGTGCCGCGCCCGGGCTGTTCGGCTCGGCGACCGGCGACCATATCGCGCCGGGGATCGCCGGTCTCGCCCTTCGCGAAATTCCAGGCCGGGATCGCACGACGCCCGCCGGGCGCTTTGTGGGCGGCTTCGGGCCGTCCATCGACGCGGGCCGCGTCCTGTGGGTGGACTACGATTCCGCCGTCTCCATCCACCCGACGGCGACGGGCGTCCCGAAAGAGCGACGCGCCGAGCGGCTGGCATCGGCGTCGCCGGACGACAATCGTGTCACCCATGGCTGCATCAATGTCTCGCCGGCGTTCTACGAGCAGATCATTCAATCCACGTTCGAGCGCGGCGGGGTGTTCTACGTGCTGCCCGACAAAGCCTCGATGGCGGAGACCTTCCCCGAGTTCGCGAAGAATCGCGCGACTGCGCAGGAGAAGGATGGAGCAGACGCGGGTGCCACCGGCAAGTAGGCCGGCCTGATCGGCCAAGGCCGTCACGCACCCCCGCTGCTGTCATGGGTCGAGCGATCCCTCAAAGCTGTAGGGGGTGCTCGGATCCGGAACGCGCAGGCGATCGCGCGCGTGGTGGAGGGCCGTCCATCCCGGGAGGTGCTTCCCGCAATGCGCCTCCAGCATCTCGATGCGCGACGTGTCGACCACGACGGCGACGTAGCCGTCCGGCCGGATCAGCAGCCACTCGCCCGGTTGCACGCCATAGGCCTCGACGAAGTGCCCTTCGACATCGTGCAGGTCGCCAGCCGGGCCGATGATGTGGACGCGCAACCCCGCACGCGAGGGGATGTTGGACCGATCGCAGGCATAGCCGAGCAATGTCCAATGCGTTCCGCGCAGCACGTCGAACAGGCGCACGCACTGCCCACCCGCCCCCTGCAGCGGCGCATCCGGCGCCCGGCTGCCCGGCGCGATGCGCCCGCTACGGGCGTCGGCAGGCAGCGTGAGTGACGATTCTGGATAGGCGAGATCGAGCTGCTGCACGTCGCGCCCGCGGCGGTTGTCGCCGCGCTGGGCCTGGGCGAGCAGCGTCGTGGCAAGCCCGAGCATCGAGGCTGCAATGGGGCGGCGCTCTTCCTCGTAGGTATCCAGCAGGGCCTGCGGCGCACCCTTCAACACTGCGGCCAGTTTCCAGCCGAGGTTGTAGGCATCCTGTGCGCTGGTGTTCAGACCCTGGCCGCCCGTCGGCGGATGCGTGTGGGCGGCGTCGCCGATAAGGAACACGCGGCCGTCGCGGTACCGGTCGGCCAAGCGCGCGTTCATCCGGTACGCCGACGCCCAATGGACATCGAGCACCGCGAGATCGTCGCGGCCGGTACGCATGCGCACCATGTCCGCCAGCCCGTCGACGGAAAGATCCACGTCACCGTCGAGCGGCACGGGGGCCTGCAGCTGGAACAGCGCTGTTCCCATGAGCGGGCACAGCGAGATGCGCCGCGCCATGTCGTCCTCGTTGAAACTGTGCCAGGCATCGCGCGGCATTCCCTTCAGCACGATGTCGGCCACCACCGCGCGCACGCCCAGTGTTTTGCCCGGGAAGCCGATCTCCAGTGCCTGCCGCACGAAGCTGCGGCCGCCATCGGCGCCGACCAGATAGCGCGTCTGAAGCGTCTGCTCGCCCGTGGGGGTGGCGAGACGAACGGTCACGCCGTTGGCGTCCTGCTCGAAGCCGATCAGTCCATGCCCGAACTCGACCCGGTGTCCCAGCTCGGCAAGGCGATCGCGCATCACGGCCTCGGTCAGGAACTGCGGAACCATCAGCGGCTGGCGGTAGGGTTCGGCCGGCGTGGCCGGTGCGCCCTCGATGACCGCCGCGTCGATGCTGCTGCCATCGGCGCGATGGATCCGGGACACAGGGTAGGGCCCACCGACCGCGAACAGCCGATCGAGGATGCCCATGTCCTCGAAGACTTCCTGGCTGCGCGGCTGGATGCCCTTGCCGCGTGAGCCATGGAAGGGCTGTTCCCGCTGCTCCACCAGGCGGAATGACACGCCGCGGCGGGCCAGTTCGATCGCCAGGGTGAGGCCGGCAGCGCCGGCGCCGCAGATCACTACTTCAGGGGTCATCCCCATGTCATCGCTCCAGGTGTGTGTAATATGCACTTACTTGGAGGGGATGCTATGCCTGCGAAAAAGAAGGTGCAAGATACACATAATTCGGCTGAGCTGAAGTCGCTGCACCTGTCCATGGTCAGCCTCGCCAGCGTGATGAATCGGCCGCGCAACGATGAGCGGCTGATCCAGGAGGCTGGGGTGACGCTGGACCAGGCCCTGTTCCGCCTGCTGGTGGTGATCGAGCGGGTCGGCCCCATCGGCGTGGTGGACCTGGCCGACCGGCTGGGCCGCGACTACACCACCATCAGCCGGCAGGTCGCCAAACTGGCGGCGATGGAGCTGGTCACACGTCGTGGAAACCCCGAAGACCGCCGCATCCGTGAGGCGACCATCGCGCCGAAGGGCAAGGACATGACCGATCGGCTGGATGCGGCACGCGAGCGGATCGGACGGGAGATTTTCGCCTCATGGCCCGCACAGGATGTATCTGAGCTGGTCCGTTTGATGGCACAGTTCGCCAGCGCGCTGGAAGCCCGTGAGCGGGAACCGTAACGACGCAGCGCGGACCTTCCAGCCCCCCCGCCCGTCGCTTGGACGCCCCTGTCAGAACCTCAAGGCATCACACGTGAAAGGATTCCTGCTGCTTCCGCTGCTGCTTGCGGTGTCGTTACCCGCCAGTGCCATCGTCATTCGCCACGATGTGGAGGATGCCGCGTACCGCGTTCCTGCCAGCGAGTTTCCCGCTCTCGTGGACATGCCCGGCGAGGGTCACGGCGCGCTGATCGCACCACAGTGGGTGCTGACCGCCGCGCACACGCTGCCGATGCATGCCGGGCTCAAGCAGGTGGTGATCAACGGAACCGCGCGGGAGGTTGAGCGCGTCATCACCCATCCGGGCTACAGGACGCTGCCGCAGACGTTGATCGATCAGGCCATGGCCAGTGGCGAGGCGATGTTGATCGTGGTCTTTCTCGCCTCGGGCGATGATGTTGCGCTGATCCGGTTGAAGGCGCCGGTCACGGACGTAGCGCCGGTGGCGCTGTACAGCGGCAGCGGCGAGGCCGGTCAGATCGCGAAAATCCTGGGGAAGGGCGCAACGGGTACCGGCGCCACCGGGCATTCTCCCAACGGCCCCAATCGCACCGAGCTCCGGCGTGCGTTCAACCGGATCACCAGTGCCTACGACCGCTGGCTTTGCTATGTGTTCGACGAACCGCCGGAAGCGTTGCCCCTCGAGGGCGTGCTGGGCAACGGCGACAGCGGTGGCCCGGTGCTCATCGAGCGCGATGGCCAGTGGCTGCTGGCCGGGCAGGGAGCCTGGAAGGTCGTGCAGGGGAATGTGCTGACGGCCCGGCCCGGGCGCTATGGTCAGGTGACCTGCAATGTGCGGATGAGCCACTACGCGGGTTGGATTGAGCGCGTGATGACCGAGCAGCCGTAGGCAGTGCGATCTGGACGTTGCGCGTCATGCCCGTGGCGAGCGCCACCTCGCGACGGCCGGTGTGCGTTGTTGATGCGGTTGCTGGTCGAGGGCCTGGCGATGCGTGCGGTACGCGATCCGGACCTCGCGGCGGAGACGGTGCGGGGTCTGCTGGCGGTGGCGATTGCGAGCGTGCTGGCCGAGTGAAGGGTAGTCACACGGGGTCAAGGAGGGTGACGTGTGTGCCGGGTCCTATCCCATGAGTGGACGCTGGAACGGCGGCCATTTAACGGGACGGTACAGCGCCGTGCGCACACTGGTTTCCTCTGCAACGCCCCTCATGCACCGGAACCGGAGATCCCATGTCCTTCAAAGCCCTCCTCGCCACGCGAAGCGATGACAGCATCACGGCTGGCGTCGTCGACCTGACCGAACAGGATCTGATGCCCGGCGACGTGACCGTTGCCGTGGAGTATTCCACGGTGAACTACAAGGACGCGCTGGCGCTGAGCGGCCGTTCGCCCGTGATCCGTACCTTCCCGCTGATCCCCGGCATCGATCTGGCCGGCGTGGTCGAGACCTCCAGCCATCCGGGGTACGCCGCTGGCGACCGTGTGCTGGTCAACGGCTGGGGCTTGAGCCAGACCCATCACGGCGGCTATGCACAGAAGGCGCGCGTGCCGGGCGAGTGGCTGGTGAAGATTCCCGAGGCCTTCTCCAGCCGCGACGCGATGGCGATCGGCACCGCCGGCTATACCGCGATGCTGTCGGTGCTGGCGTTGGAACATGGCGGCGTATCACCGGACCAGGGTGACATCCTGGTCACCGGCGCCAACGGTGGTGCCGGCTCCATCGCGATCGCGCTGTTGTCCGCGCTCGGCTACCGGGTGGTCGCCTCGACCGGCCGGCGGGAGGAGTCCGACTATCTCAAGGCGCTGGGCGCGGCCGAGATCATCGACCGCGCCACGCTGTCCGAACCGGGTGCGCCGATCGCCAAGGAACGCTGGGCGGGTGCGATCGATGCGGTGGGCAGCCATACCTTGGCCAACGTGCTCGCACAGACCCGCTATCGCGGTGTGGTGGCGGCCTTCGGTCTGGCCCAGGGGGCCGATCTGCCGGGCTCCGTGCTGCCTTTCATCCTGCGCAACGTGACGCTGGCCGGCATCGATTCGGTCAACGCGCCCTACGCAGCGCGCGAGCAGGCGTGGACGCGCCTGGCCAGCGATCTCGACCTGGGCAAGCTGGCCCGCACCACGCAGGTGATCGGGCTGGCCGAGGTGCCTGCACTTGCCGGGCAGGTACTGCAGGGTCGCGTGCAGGGCCGCACCGTGGTGGACGTCAACGCGTGATCCTGCCCGGAGACGCGGGCGAGGGGCAGCACGCGCCTGCGGTTGATCAACGCCCTACGCCGGCGGCGGGTGGGCGCTCTGCAGCGGCTTGACCAGCTGTTCGGCCATGGCCTTGTAGATCGGCACGCGGCACACCAGGCCGGAGACGCCGCGCGCGATCAGCACCGTCGCCAGAATGGGCAGCAGCATGTCGCTGCTGTCCGTCAGTTCCAACGAGATGACCGCGGAGGTCAGCGGTGCCTGGGTCACCCCGGTGAGGTAAGCACACATCCCCAGCAGGACGAAGATGCGCTCATCGACCGAGGGCATGATGGCGGCGAGGTTGTGGCCCAGGCCGGCGCCGACGGCCAGGGCGGGCGAGAACAGCCCGCCGGGAATGCCGGCGACATAGGAGACCAGATTGGCGAAGAGTTTCATGAGGCCGAACTCGTGGCCGACCGAGGGCGCGCCCTGGACCAGCCCCCTGGCCTGCTCGTAGCCGGTGCCGAAGGCGCCCGCACCAAAGGCCGCCGCCAGCAGGACCAGGGCGAGCCCGCACAGGGCGGCCAACAGGACGGGATGCCGCTGCCGCAGCTGACCCAGCCAGCGTGGCCGTCCTGCCATGGTCAGCAGTACAGCGTTGGCGAACACGCCGCCGAGCAGGCCTGCCACGACGCCGCACAGGACGATCGCCAGCCAGGCCTGGCCGAGCGGCAGGGTCGCGGTGACTTTGCCGAAGTAGGTGTAGTTGCCGAGCAGGCCCAGGGATACCACGCCACCCACGATGACCGCGGTCAGCAGCGTGCCGGAGAAGCGGTGCTCGAAACGGCCGCTGAGCTCTTCGATGGCAAACACGATGCCCGCCAGCGGCGTGTTGAACGCCGCCGCGATACCGGCTGCGCCACCGGCCAGCAGAAAGTGCGACAGCTCCTTCGGATCGCGGAATCCGAACCATCGCCCGAACATGTACATCACGCTGGCGCCGACATGCACGGTAGGGCCCTCGCGGCCCACCGAGGCGCCCCCGAGCAGGGACAGCGTGGTCAGGGCGAGTTTGCCTGCCGATACGCCCAGCGAGAGGTTGTCCCGCCGAAACGTCGGTGTCGGCACATCGAGCGCCGCGATCACCTGCGGAATTCCGCTGCCACGCGTGGGTTTGAGGGCGCCACTGGTCAGCCATGCCAGCAGCGCGAAGACCGCCGGCGTCACCAGCAGTGCCCACCAGATCGAGTGGGCAATGATCGACTGGAACACCCTGAAGGCGGCGTCGCTGGCCTTGGCGAACACGATCGCGACCAGGGCCACGGCCACCGCACCGCCCCACAGGGCCGCACGGCGCTTCCACGCATCCCTGGAAAGAAGAGGGCGTTGAGGGTCGGGAGAGGTCATGAACCGCATTGTCTCACGCCGATCCGCCGGTCTTTTTCACTGAATCTGTCGGTTTGCGCTCGCATTGCCGGCATGAGTCGCTTGAGTTTCCATGCGCACTTCAGGTTGGTCACGGCGATGAGCCCGCTGGATGTCAGGACGCAGTTGCGGATGCAGGAGGCGCGGCGGCTGATTGCGGCTGATTGCGGCGGGAGGAGCTGCGGGACACCGTGGTGTGGCCGCACTCCCATGTTGCCCGCGCAGTGAGCGGGTAGACCCGCCGGTCAGACCGGGGCGAAACCGCGGGTTGTCTTCTTTTCGTTCTTCTCCGCCTTCTTTTCCTTGGCGGTCTTGGCAGGTTTCTTCTTCTGCTCTTTCTGTTTGTTCAGGCCTTTGGCCATGGCGACGCTCTCCAGGTGGGTTGCAACGGGGCGAGCATGGCACATCCGGTGGCCGGACAGGGCGCCAGGGCGCGTCGGCCGCCTTGGCGATATCAACGGCTGCTCGGGCATGTCTTCGCAACGACGTCCGGCGCGACCACCCTACACGGCGCTCCGCCTGCTGCGGCGTCCCCCGGCCCATCCTCCGTCTCGCCGTCCACGGCATCCACGCCGGCCAGTTGCCGGGCCAGTGCAACATTGGTGATATGCCCCTGCAGAAAAAGCAGTCCGCCGAACAGGTTCATGCGCCTATCTCCACTTGAATGGAGTTGACGATAAGTTCAGGCAACCTGACCCGCGCGGCCGAGACGGTGAACCTCACGGTCAGTGCCCTCAGCCACCAGATGCGGCAGCTGGAGCAGCGCCTCGGCTATCCGTTGTTGCTGCGCCAGCCACGCGGTGTGCGGGTCACGCCGGAAGGGCAGCGGTTGCTGGATCAGGTGGCACCCCATCTGGACGCGATCGGGCAGGCGTTCCAGCCGTTCGCGGCGCGCCACGACCGGGTGCTGACGGTGAGTGCGCTGCCTTCGATGGCCTCCAATTGGCTGGTGCCGCGACTGGGCAGGTTCGTCGCCGCCTATCCGCAGATCAAGATCAATCTGGAGTCCAGCGAACGCCTCACTGATTTCGCACGGCAGTTGCAGATCGACGCGGCGCTGCGCGTAGGTGCAGGCCAGTGGCCGGGGTTGACCGCCGAGCCGATGTTCGACGAGTGGCTGGTGCCGATGGCCAGTCCCGCACTCGTACAGCAGATGGGCGGTGTGGATGGACAGCCCATCTCGCACTGGCCGCTGCTGGGCGACCCGGATGGCGAGTGGGACCGGTGGTTTGCGCTGGTGGATGACACGCCGCCGGCGCGCTATGTGGCGATGCTCAATGATTCCGAAGCGCACCATCGCGCCGCGCTGGATGGCATCGGCGTGGCGTTGGGGCGGGTGACGCGGGCGCGCCTGCTGCTCGATTCCGGGCAATTGATCGCGCTGTCACCGCACCGGCTGAAGACACGCTGGTCGCACTGGCTGGTGTATCCGCCGCGATCGGCGACGCATCAGGGCTTCCTGGCCTTTCGCGATTGGCTGCACATGCAGGCACGCGAGCATGACCTGCATATGCGCCAATATGAGTGATCAGCGGTAGCTTTCGGTCTAGAACGCGGTGGGCATCACCGAGATTTCACCGTTCGCACTGAGCGCAAGACGATATTTCAGTGGCTTGCCAAGCTCGGCGATTATTTCGGTTTCGCGCCGTGCACGTTCCGCACCAAGGCGGCACAGTGCCTTTCCCTCAGGGTTGGGCCCCGTGCCTAGGATGTATCGGCCAGGTGACAAGTAAAAGGTGACTTTCTCGGCGTTATCGATAGTGGAGACTTTGCGTCCGTCCAAGTACACCGCGGTCATGCAACCGCTCCCCGTAAATCCTGCGTCACGCGCGACAATGAGTTCCACACGGTCATCTCCGGGCTGCATGAACTCGGGGGCAAAGATGCGCTCTGGTGGTGTCGAGCGGGCAGTGCTCGTGTTGATGGGCTTAGTCGCGCATGCGCAAAGAGCGACGGCAATGCCGATCGCAAGGAAAGTCGCCTTCATCAGTTCCCCTGTGGTCGTGGTACGACGATGCCGATTCTAACTCTGACTGGTCAGTTCCGGTCGAGGGGAGGAGAGGATGTTGCTGAAGATCGCCTCGCGGCCCAGCACCTTCGGGCCCTCGCGGCCCTCCGAGTTGGACGTGGCAATGGATGACCGGGCGATGTCAGCTCATGCCGGGGTCGGCCAGTAGACACTGTCCGGGGTCGAGCGTGCGCCGAAGATGGCCTGACCGACGCGCACGACAGTGGCGCCTTCCTCGATGGCGATCTCGAAATCGCCCGACATGCCCATCGACAGTTCGTCCAGGTGGATGCCCGGCGGCAGCGTGGGGCGGAGCCGCTCGCGCAGGTCGCGCAGCCGTGTAAAGCACGGACGTACCTGTTCCGGGTCCGACGAGAACAGCGCCAGGGTCATCAGCCCGCGCACGCGCAGGTTCGGGAACGCCGGGAGCTGCTGCACGAAGTCGGCGACCTCGATCAGGTCCAGGCCGTACTTGCTGTCCTCACCGGAGGTGTTGACCTGCACGAAAACGTCCAGCGTGCGCTGCTCCAGTGCCAGCCGCTGATCCAGCGCCTGTGCCACCCGCAGGCTGTCCAGTGCCTGGAACTCACTGGCGAAGCGCGCCACGTCACGTGCCTTGTTGGTCTGCAGGTGGCCGATCACCGACCAGCGCAGGCCGGGCAGGTCGGCCATGGCCGCGGCTTTGCGCTGGGCTTCCTGCACCTTGTTCTCGCCGAGCTCATGGCAGCCTGCTTCCCACGCCATGCGCAGGCGGGCTTCATCGACGGTCTTGCTGACCGGCAGCAGGCGCACGCCGGCCGGGTCGCGCCCGGCCAGTGCACAGGCGCGGACGATGCGTTCGCGCACCGCCTCCAGGTTGTGGCGGATCTCGTCGACGGTGGTGGCCTGGGGCCAGGTGGGGGCAGCGATGGGCATGGGGGCTCCGGAAGCGGGGACGGCTGCGGCGCATCGGCGCGCCGGCAGGGCGGTCCCGTGACAACGGACAGGTTGTCATAGCGCTACACGAAAATCACCGCCCGCCGATATCAGGGCGCCGCAGCGGAGTGCGGGCTGACGTAGTGCGATTGTTCGTCGTTGTTGAGGAAGATCAGTTCGGGCTTGCCCTGCCAGGAGGTCAGCATCGCGCCGGTGCTGTTCTGGTGCTTGACCACCAGGGTGGCGCCGCGGTCCGGGTTGGCGGTGACCTTGAACACTTCGGTGGTGCCGGTGGCATCGTCCAGGGTGAGGATCGCCTCGTCGCCGACATCGGCGGTGCCGTACCCGCCACGCTCGGAGCCATCGGCACCGAGCAGGATCAGGCCCGACAGCGGTGACGCGCGCGGCCCCTGGGCTACACCTTTGGTGAGCGGGTCGGGGACCGGCGCGCCGAGGATCACCCGCGCCTGGCCGTTGGCATCGCGGATCACCAGGCCCCGCGCGGTGATGACACGCTCATCGGACTGGCTCTGGTGCAGGCGCAGCGCGGTCCATCCGGAAACCGCCAGAGCAAGGCTGGACACAACCAGCGTGGTGAGGGTCAGCGCGCGCGACATACCGTCTCCGGATCCTTGGAAGGGTGCGACCATACCGGATAGGCCATTCACGACACCAGTCGGAAAACTCTGGAATTGGATTCAGAGTGTGAGGTGGGTCACGAGATGGCTCAGCGGAAATCGCGACTGTGGGTACGCACGCCGTCGATCAGGCTGTCGATGTTGTGCATCTGGCGGACGATCAGGTGCTGCACGCCGTCCACGCGTTCGAGCCGGCCATCGATCTGCATCAACTGCGCTTCGACCAGCACCCGATGCTGGCGGTCGGCGATCTTGCGCCAGACCACCGCGTTGACCATGCCGCATTCGTCTTCCAGGGTGAGGAAGGTGACGCCGCTGGCGGTCTGTGGGCGCTGGCGCATGCGCACCAGGCCGGCAAACCGCACGCTGCGCCCGTGCGGCAGTGCGGTCAGTTCGTCGGAACGGTGGCAACGGCGCTGGCGCAGTTGGCTGCGGATGAAGGACACCATGTGCCGGCCCAGCGTGGTGCCGGTGCTGTTGTAGTCGGCCTGCATGTCCTCGAAGGCGCTCGGCAGCGGCAACGGCACGGCGGTTTCAGCGGTGGCGCGCGCGGTCTCGAACAGCGGCAGTGGCTTCTCCACGCCGGAAACCTCCCAGCGCGCGCGATGGCGATGGCCGCTCAAGCCCTTGAGTGCGCCGGCATCGGCCAGCAGGCCCTGGTGGCGACGGTCCAGCTGCGCGCGCTGGCTCAGGTCGGCGACGCTGTCGAACGGCGCGCGGTGGCGCGCCTGTACCAGTCCGGTGGCGACCGCCTCGCTGAAGCCATCGACCAGGCGCAGGCCCAGGCGGATGCCGAACGGGCGACCCGGCGAGGTGGGTGGGACCAGGGTGCAGTCCCACGCGCTGTAGCGCACGTCCACCGGCAGCACCGGCACGCCATGGCGGCGCGCGTCCTGCAGGATCTGGTCCGGGGTGTAGAAACCCAGTGGCTGGCTGTTGATCAGGCTGGCGGCAAACGCGGAGGGGTGGTGGCACTTGAGCCAGCAGCTGACATAGGTGATCAGCGCGAAGCTGGCCGCGTGGCTTTCCGGGAAGCCATAACTGCCGAAGCCCTTGATCTGCTCGAACAGGCGCTCACCGTATTCGCGGCTGTAGCCGTTGGCGGCCATGCCGGTGAGCAGTTTGTCGCGGTGCGGCTCCAGCCCGCCGTGGCGCTTCCAGGCAGCCATCGAACGGCGCAGCGCATCGGCCTGGCCGGGGCTGAAACCGGCGGCGGCGACCGCCAGCTGCATCACCTGTTCCTGGAACAACGGTACGCCCAGCGTGCGCTTGAACACCTTCTCCAGCGCGGGCGGGTAGTCGATCTCTTCGATGCCTTCTTCTTTCAGCTTCTTCCGTCGATTCAGATACGGATGGACCATGTCGCCCTGGATCGGGCCCGGGCGCACGATCGCCACTTCGATCACCAGATCGTAGAAACAGCGCGGCTGCATGCGCGGCAGCATCGCCATCTGCGCGCGCGACTCGATCTGGAACACGCCCAGGGTGTCGGCGCGGCAGATCATGTCGTAGGTGGGGCCATCATCCGGCGGAATCTTCGCCATGCTCATCGGCGGTTCGCCATGGGCCTCCAGCATCGCCAGGCATTTGCGCACGGCGGTGAGCATGCCCAGCGCCAGGCAGTCGACCTTCATCAGGCCGGTGGCATCCAGGTCGTCCTTGTCCCACTGGATCACGGTGCGGTCGGCCATGGCCGCGTTTTCCACCGGCACCATGGTGGACAGGGGGTGTTCGGAGATCACGAAACCGCCCGGGTGCTGGGACAGGTGGCGCGGGAAGTCGACCAGCTCGGCGGTCAGCGCGACCACCCGCCGCATCAGCGGGGTCTCCGGATCGAAGCCGCGCTCGCGCAGCGCCTCGGGCAGCGGCTCGTGGCTGCTCCAGCGGTCCAGGCAGGCGGCCAGCTCATTGACCTGGTCCGGCGGCAGGCCCAGCACCCGCGCCACGTCGCGCACCGCACTGCGGCCACGGTAGCTGATCGCCACCGCGGTCAACGCGGCGCGTTCGCGGCCGTAGCGGTTGAACACGTACTGCAGCACTTCCTCGCGGCGCTCGTGTTCGAAGTCGATGTCGATGTCCGGCGGCTCGTCGCGTTCGGCGGAGATGAAGCGCTCGAACAGCAGGTCCATGTCGCTGGGGTCGATCTCGGTCACGCCCAGCACGTAGCACACCGAGGAATTGGCGGCCGAGCCGCGGCCCTGGCACAGGATCTGCTGGCTGCGCGCGAAGCGCACGATGTCGTGCACGGTGAGGAAGTACGACTCGTACTGCTTGGTGTGGATCAGCGCCAACTCGTGTTCGATCTGGTGGCGCTGCCGGGGCGTCTCGCCCGTTGGCCAACGCCATCGCATGCCTTCCTCCACCAGCACCCGCAGCCAGCTGGCCGGGTCGTGGCCGGCCGGCACCAGTTCGCGCGGGTAGGTGTACTGCAGCTGCTTGAGATCGAAGTGGCAACGCTCGGCGATGCGCAGTGTCTCGGCCAGCAGCTCGGGCGGGTACAGCGTGGCCAGGGCCTGGCGGGTGCGCAGATGACGCTCGCCATTGGCGAACAGGCGCCAGCCGGCGTCGCCGAGCGTGCAGTGGTGGCGGATCGCGGTGAGGGTGTCCTGCAGCGCGCGGCGGCGGCGCACATGCATGTGCACATCGCCGCTGGCCACCAGTGGGATGCCCTGGTCGCGGCCGAAACGGCGCAGGCGCTGCAGGCGCGCGCGGTCGTCGGCCTCGCGGTGCAGTTCAACCGCCAGCCACAGCCGCTGCGGGAAGCAGGCCTGCAGCCACTGTGCATCCTCGATGCCCGGGGTGGCGTCGGCCCACAGGCACAGCAGGCCGGCATGCAACGATCCGATGTCGCTGCGCAGGCAGCGGTACTCGCCCTTGGGCGCGCGCCGGCGGCAGGTGGTGATCAGCTGGCACAGCGCGGCGTAGCTGCCCTGGTCGGTGCACAGCAGCACCAGCTTGGGGCCGTCCTCCAGCTGGAATTCGGCGCCGGTGATCAGTGCCAGCTGGTGCTTCTGCGCGGCCTGCCAGGCGCGCACGATGCCGGCCAGCGAGCACTCATCGGTGATCGCCAGCGCACGGTAACCCTGGCCCTTGGCGCGCGCGAACAACTCCTCGGCGATGGACGCGCCGCGCTGGAAACTGAAGGCCGACAGGCAGTGCAGCTCGGCATACCCGGGCAACGGCGGCGCGCTCATGCGAACCAGCCGTGCAGCATGAACGGTCCGCTGCGTGCATCGGCGGCGGTATAGGCCCAGCCGCGCTGGCCCTGGCCGGTTTCGATGACGTAATAATCGCGGCGGATGTCGCCGGCATCCCACCAGCCCGATTCGATCCGCTCCGGCCCGGACAGGATGCGCAGGTGCGGATCCTGCAGCGCCTGCGGCTGCGCCAGCAGCCAGCCCGGACGCAGCGGCAGCACCGGTGGCCGGACCTTCGGGGCGCCCTGGGCATCGCCGCTCGCGCGTTCGGGCCGGTGCTCGGCGCGCAGCCCCAGCCCCTGCACGGCGTCATCGCCGAGCCGCGCACGCAGGCGTTCGCGCAGCTGCTCCCACGGCATCGCCTGCTGCGGGCGCGGGTCGAACAGATCGCGTGCGGCCGGCACGAACGGCGGCAGCTGCTCGGCCTGCAGCCGCAGGCCGCGGCTGCCCGCCGGCAACTGCAGATGATCGACACGGTTGCGGGCCAGCTCGAACAGCATCGCCGGTTCGCGCTCGGGCGCGAGCAGGCCGATCGAGAGCCGCGTATCCGGGTGGTTTTCGTGTTCGAACCACAGATCGAACTGCAGCACGCCGCCATCGCGCGAGCACAGGAAGGCGGCCAGGTCGGTGGTCAGCCGCCGCAGCGGGAACAGCATCGCCTGGGTGGACTCGACCTCGTACTCGAACTCGATGCGCGCATCGAAGCGGTCCGGTGGCTGGAAATAGCGCAGCGGCGGCGTGCTGATCCCACGCAGCGCATCCAGGTGCGCCAGTACCTGCGGCGGGAAACGTCGCGCCAGGCTCTCCCGTGGCAGGCCGAACGCGGCGCCGAGCGTGCGCAGGCCCGAGCGCGCCAGCACCGTGACCGCCTCGACCGGCAACCCGCTGCGTTCGATCGGCACCTGGGCCAGGGCCGCGTCCAGCTGGTGCGCATCCACGCCGAGCCGGCCATGCACGCGCGCCAGCACACTGGCGGCATGCGGATTCGGTGCGGCCACCAGCCGATGCCGGAAGCCCAGCTCGGTCAAGCCGCGGGTGAGGCGCTGCTCGACCTTCGGCCAATCACCGAACAGGGCGCGGCTGGCTCGGATTTCCAGTGCCAGCGCGTGCGGGAAATCCAGGCTGACCTGCGAGCTGATGCCATACAGCCAGCTCGCCAGCAGCTGGCGGGTGGCCTGCTCGGCGCGCGGGTCGTACTCCGCGCTGAGCATGTCGCGGGTGAGCACCTGCGCGGCCGAGAGCAGCATGCCGCGGCGCAGCCCGAGCTGCCGTGCCGAGGGACTGACCGCATGCAGCACGCGCCGCTGCGCCGGACCGGTGACCAGCACCAGCGGCGCGGCCGGATCCGGTTGCTGGCGCAGGGCAGCGTCCAGCGCCAGGTGCGGCAGCAGCAGGCAGGCCCAGTCCACGGCGGCGGCTCAATGGGCCACGGCCAGCGGCAGCGGCTGCGCCGGTGCCAACCCGCCACGGCACTTGAGCACCCGCACCTGGCCATCGTCGAGCTGCAGGCGCAGCGCGGCCGGAGAGGGGTTGCGCGCATGCCGGGCATCGCGGAAGGAAAAACCCAGGCACTGGCCGGTTTCAGCCGCCACCTGCAGCCGGCGCAGCGCCCGGTCATCGGCCTGCTGCGGCCAGCACAGCACCGCCGCGCAGGCGGCCGAGCGCAGGCATTGTTCGGCGGCCCACAGCGCATCGCGTGGGCTGGCCTGGACCACCTGCACCTGGCCCAGCGCCAGCCCGGCGCGGGCCCAGGCCGGGGCATGCGGCAGGTGCGGCGGGGCGATCAGCACCACGGTCTGCTGCTGCTGGCTCAGCCGTGCCAGGGTCGGCCAGACCAGGGCCAGCTCACCGACCCCGGGCGAAGCCAGCAGCACCTCCGACAACGCCGAGGGCGGCCAGCCACCCCCGGGCAGGCGGGCATCCAGCGCCGGGTGGCCGGTGGGGTGCGGGGCCACCTCCGGGAAGGCCGCACGTGGCTGCCCCCGCCAGACCCGGCGGGTTTCCAGCAGCCGGTCCAGGGCCAGCACGGCGCCCATCAGCGGGCCTCCCGGCAGGGCTGGAGCAGGCGGAAACGGGCGGGAAACAAGGGCATGGCGGCGAGTATCGGCAGCACGCGTGTCAAAGGCTGAGACCGACCATCCTACCCGCAATTAGTAAAAATGCTAACGAATTCGACCGCCGGATTCCGAACCGGTTGAGGGTGCTGAATGCTTCAGGAGAGCATCCACGCAGGGCGGGATGCGCGGTTTGTTCAAGCCTGGCACCGGCGTTGTCGCGAGCATGGCCGCTCCTTTGTATGGAGCAGGTCGATGAAGCGATGGTGGTTGGCGTTGTATGCGCCGGGAATGCTGCTTGGATTCGTGGGGGTGGCTACGTGGTGGGTGGGGTATGCAGCGGGGTCGGCCGTGTGGCTGCTGCCGGGGTTGGTCCTGGCCATCGCCCTGTCGTGGCTGGCCGAGCGCTGCTGGCCGTATGACCCGGCCTTCAACGCAGGCCAGGGCGATGCGGGCCGCGATGCCGTCCACGCGCTGGTGAACGAAGGGTTGAACCTGCTGGCGATCGGTGCGATTCCGCTGGTGGCCGCGTGGATGCCGTGGCAGCTGTGGCCGACGCACTGGAGTGTCGTCGCGCAGGTGGTGCTGGCCATCGTCGCCGCGGACCTGGGCATCACCCTGGTGCACTACGCGAGCCATCGCTGGGCCTGGTTGTGGAGGTTGCATGCGGTCCACCACAGCGTGACCCGCATGTATGGGTTCAACGGATTGATGAAGCACCCGTTGCACCAGACAGCCGAAGCTCTGGGCGGGGTGCTGCCACTGCTGTTGCTGGGCATGCCGTACCCGGTCGCGGCGGTGCTGGCCTTTGCCATTGCCATCCAGTTGCTGCTGCAGCACTCCAACGTCGACATGCGGCCGGGCTGGCTGGGCAAGGTGATGGCATGGGCCCCACTGCATCGGTTCCACCACATGCGCTATGGCAAGGCCGGCGATGTCAACTTCGGGTTGTTCCTGACCGTCTGGGATCATCTGCTTGGGACGGCCTTCGATGCCGACTATCGGATGCGCGTGGACGACCTGGGGATTGGCAGCCAGCCGGCCTATCCACGGCGCTATCTGGGGCAACTGCTGGCGCCGTTCCGCGCGCTGCCGCACGTGCCGGAACCGCCAGCGCCACCCGGGCTGGATCAGTCGCCGCGATAGTGCTGCAGGTGCAGGC